>NZ_JBFAME010000003.1:440366-468531 GCF_040660275.1 Nocardiopsis sp. NPDC049922
GAAGGGCGCCCCCGTCTCCGGATCGACCGGGAACGGCTGCCCGGTCTCGGGATCGATCGGCAGCCCCGTCTGGGGATCGAACTCCAGGTCCGTGGTGGGGAAGTTGGTGTTGAGCGGCGGCGACTGGCGGGGCCGGTCGTTGGTGGAGCCGCCACCCGGGGCGCCCGGTATCGGCGGGGGCACGGGATAGTTCGATCCCGGGGTGTCCGTGGAGAAGTTGGTGTCGAGCGGCGGGTCGTTGACGGTCTCGCCGCTGGTGTTCCCGGAGAGGTCGTTCGTACTGGTGGTGGCGAAGGTGGTGTCGAGCGGCGGGTCGTTGAGCAGGCCGTTGTCACCTGGGTCGCCCGCATCGTCGCCCGGGAAGTTGGTGTCGAGCCGCTGCGGGGGGCCGTCGTCGCCCCCGCCTGTGTCGTCGGGACCCTTGAGCAGCTCCTTCAGCCAGTCCGGGACGTCGTTGAGCTCATCGTCCGGGCCGTCTCCATCCGGGCCGTCGTCGCCCCCGCCTGTGTCGTCGGGACCCTTGAGCAGTTCCTTCAGCCAGTCCGGGACGTCGTTGAGATCGTCGCCCGGACCGTCGGCGCCGGGGCCGCCCGGTGGTGGTTCGGAGCCGGGGGGCCGCCCGCCCACGGGATCCCGGATCGGCAGGAGCCGCGTGTTGATGGTCTGGTAGTGGCTCTTCATCGTGGTGTAGAGGTCGCCTGCGGCCGTGAAGACCGGTTCGTAGGCGCTTCGCCAGCGCATCTTCAACTCGCTGTTGACGTTGATGTCGGTTCTGCTGTCACCGACGATCCCGCGCACCGGCGGGTCGGCGTGGTAGAGGATGTTGAACTGTCCACGCCCCTCATCAAATTGCTCCGACCCGGCGGACAGGTTGAAGTACCAGTTGTCGAGCGTTCCCTTGATCGTGCTGTTGGGGCTGGCCCTGGCGCTGTCGACCGCGTCGACGAGTGCGCTGAGCTTGGGCAGGAGCGCGCCGCGGATGTCGTTGACCGCTTTGTGGAACCGGTCCAGTTGGAGACTCAGGTCCGTGAGGCGCTTGGCCAGGTCGTAGATCACCCCCGCGAAGACCCCGGCGGCACTGCCCCTGATGGCGCCGTCCGGTACGTCGATCTGCTTGTACGCCTGGAACAGGCCCGCGTTCTCACTTCCGACGTAGTCCACGAGGAAGTCGTCCAGTGCGGCGACGACCGTGGCGATGTCCCAGATGGTGGTCTGGTTGTACGTCGTCGAAGCCATTGCGCCGTGGGCCTGCGACGCCACGTTGGTCAGGTCCGACAGTGCCTTCAGGAACTTGGCCTCCGGGGAGTCGTCCCCGGTCCAGAGCTGGTCCTGCATCTTGTAGCCGGCGTAGTCCCACCCACCGTCCAGGTAGCTCCACCACCGGTCGACGTCCTTGAAGTCGAACCCCTTGATGAAGTGGTCGTCCTCGTGGAAGTGGTAGCGGCCCTTGTCGACCCAGAGCGGGTCCAGGATCGAACTCACGGGCGGCATCTCCGGGTGAGATCCGCCTTCCTCCGCGTCGGCGAAGATGTTCATGATTTCGTGGAGTTCCGGCATCCGCTGCTCACTCCTCCTCGGTCGCTCGGTATGTCACGGCGGCTGGTCCACAGGGCGATCACGTTTCGTCGTCTCCACCCCCGCCGCCACCGACGTTCCCGCTGCCGCCGGTACCGGCAGCGGTCCCGCTTCCCGTGGAGGTACCGAAGATCGCCGCGAGCTCCCCGGCGGTGAGGTTCTGCTCGTCCTCGAGTTCCATGAACACGACCATGGTGCTGTTCAACCGGTCGGAGATCACGAGCAGCTCCGACTCCATGCCGGACATGATGGAGTGCATCTTGGACAGGCCGGTGTCGATCTCGGTGGCGAGGGTGTCGGCGATCGGGAGGTACGTGCCGTTCCCGATCAGGATGTGGTGGCTGTCCGTAGGAGGTTCACCGGCGTACGGCGAGAACCGGGTGATCTCCTCGCTGACCCGGTCCCGCAGCGGGACGAGGAAGTTCTGGTGGAACTGCCGGACCCGCTCGAAGTCGATGGCGGTGCCTTCGTTCTTTCCATCCCCACCGCCGTCGCCGGACTCGTCCCCCGTCTTCGTCATCGTCATCCTCCTCGTCGTCTTCGTCCTCGGGGATCCGCGCCGCCGGGACGCCGATCGCGTCGGTCTCGTGGGCCACCTGGTCGTCGATTGCGGTCGCTCACCGCTCCGGCTCCTCGCGGACCGGTTCCGAGGAGGCGTCTCCCCCCTCGGGGCGCTCGTGGACACCGTCTCCACCGACGGCGGGAACCCGGGCGGGCGGGTCACCGCCCGCCCGGGGAGGGGGAGCGAAGGATCGTGCGTCGGTCCCCCTACAGGAGGGCGGCCCACTCCGTCGCCTCGCGGCCGTCGGTGCCGGAGTAGTTGTTGCGGATCTCGTTCAGGGCCGCCTGTGCTCTGCCCAGCAGGACGTTCATGTCCGCGACGTTCAGTCGCCACTGCTTGACCTTGGCGTCGTAGGCCTCGGCGGTGGCGCCTTCGAGGTCGGCTCTGACGGCCTGCATCTGGGAGTCCAGGGTCTCGATCGCGTTGGCGACGTTCTGGGTCTCCGTAACGAGTTGCTGCGTCGCCTGGTCGACGTACGCGTAGGTGACGTCGAAACCGTCCATGGCGCGGCCTTTCTTCCGTGGGTGTGGGGTGGGGGTCAGGCCTGGTTCGGGTTGAGCTCGTCGGCCCACCGGGATCCCGTGAGGATGGCCGTGTCCTCGACGTTGTGCATCGCCTGGACGGTGCCGCCGAACACGCCGACCATGTTGTTCATGTCGTTGGTGATGAGCCGCAGCTCCTCCAGCCAGCCGACGAGCGCCTCGCTGTACTTGTTGGACGCGGCTCCCTGCCAGGACATGCGCAGGGTGTCGCGGGTGTCGTCCACCCGCGCGTAGGTGTCGGTGCAGTTCTTGTGCGCCTCCGACATCGCCTCACGGGCGATGTTGTTGGCGTTCTCCGTACTCCGTGTCCTGGGATCGCTCATGCGCTCTTCTCCGTTCCTCGCGCGGTCACCGGCCCGGTTCGGGGCCGGATCCTCGATCTGGGCAGTCGGGTCACGGGCACCCCGCGTTCTCGGCGCGCAAGGAGGGCGCCAGGGGCAGGGACGCGGCGTCGGGGTGCAGCAGCGGCCCGGTGGGCAGCAGTCTGAGCAGGGAGGTGGGCACCTCGGTCGGCGCGCCGGTGTCCACGCCGAGGCTGCTCAGCACGTCGTCGTCCGGGACGGGGTACTTGGCCGCCGCGTCGGAGACGAGGTAGTGGGTGGGACTGCCCGTGCCGCCGCCGACGGGACGGGCGCGCGCCACGGCCCCGCCGCCGGAGGGGATGCCGATGAGGTCCGGGGTCGGGCACCCGGGGGCGATCGCGGGAACCTCCTGTACCGGCCGGGCGCTGACGGAACCGCCGTCGTCCAGGGTCACCGTGAGCGTGCCCCCACCGCCGAGCCGCAGGCACGGGTACCGTGCCTCGACCGAGCGGAGTTCGGGTGGCGTCGCGGGCAGTCGGGTGTCCTGCCCGGTGGCGTCCTCCCCGCCCGCCGTCAGGTTGGCGTGGGCCTCGGACGCCGGGAGCGCGATCGCCTCCGGGGTGACTCCGGGGTAGGCGGCGGCTCCGTTCTCCGGATCGGAGAGCAGCAGCAGGGCCTCGGTGAGGGTCAGGGGGGAGAGTCCGTCCAGGGTCAGCAGGTAGTGCTGGTCCGGCTGGTCGGGGGTGGACACGGCGAACACCTGGCCCACCCGGCGCTGGACTCCCGCCAGGGCCGGGCCCGGCGTGCCGGCGCCCGGAACCTCCTGGGCAGTGAGGTCGGGGGCGGTGGGCACGGTGTCCAGGAAGGCCGCCGTGACGGGGTGGGCGGGGCTGGTCCCGTAGCCGAGGGCCTGCACGGCGCCGCCCTCCTCGTCGAGCCGGAGTCGGGCACCGCGCCAGAGCAGGTGGCGGCCCCCGTCGGGGCCCACGAGGAGCACCGCCTCGTGGTCGGCCAGGGGCGTGGGCTCCGGAGCCGTACCGATCGTCAGCGCCGTCCGCGCGCGCTCCCCGTCCTCGGGCAGCGCGCACAGCCGCCAGACGGCCGATTCGAGCGCCTCCTCACCGGGCAGGGAGTCGGGGGCGCCGGGGATGCCGACCGGTCCGCCCATCGGCACGCCCTCGATGGACCCCGCGTTCACCAGGGAGACGTCCCCCTCCGCGCCCTGGATCAGGCGCGCCGACGCGTAGTTGGCGACCGGCCGCAGCATGCCGGCGGAGTAGAGGTAGCTCGCACCGGTGTCGCGTTCGATGACGAGCATCCCCTCCTCCTGCCAGGTGGTGGAGCCGCCGGGGAAGATCAGGCCGAAGACCAGGAAGCCGACGCACAGCAGTGCGGAGAGGGCCATCCCGATGAAGGTGCCGGTACGGGTGCGGCGCATGGGAGCGTCGACCGCGTCGGGGTCCGCCTCCAGCATCGCCGTGCCCAGGCGTCCCACGGTGAAGTTGTGCGCCATGACCCGGTCGCGTCGTGACTGCATCTCACCCGCCGATCGCGCGCAGGCTGGCGAAGACGCCGAAGCCCGCCAGGACGAGGGAGAAGACGGCCACGCACAGCAGGGACTGGAAGAGCTCGGCGGCCCGTCCCCAGTGCGGAAGCTGACGGCGTCCGGGCACGGTCCACGAGACGATCGCCAGCACCGTGGTGACGGTGAAGACCGCCAGCAGGGTCAGCGCGCGGGGCAGGGGGGCCGCCGTCCACGCGAAGATCAGCGTCAGCGAGGTCAGGCCGATCCAGGGCGGCGCCACCAGGAACGCGCGCTGCCAGGCGCTCGCGACGCCGCGTGTCTGCGACAGCAGCACCAGGGCCACGATCACGCACAGTGTCACCGGCACCCAACCGGGCGAGGCCGCCAGGACGACCAGGCACGCGGTGAGCACCGCGCCGGTCCCGGCGTACAGGGCGGTCTGGAACCGGTCGGCCAGGTGGGTGCGGTCCAGGACGGCGCGCGCGGGGTAGGGGTCGATCCCCTCCTGGAGCTGTTCCGGGTTGGACGGCAGCGGGGGGAGACGCAGTCCGGAGAGTCGGAACGCCAACTGCGGCGCGAACGTGCCGATCAGCAGTGCGGCCAGGGCGACCAGACCGGCGACGGCCGGGAGCGAGGCGCCGGGCAGGAACATCAGCGACGCGGCGCCCAGGACGGCGAGCACCTCGACGGTGAACAGTCCCGCGAAGAACGGCACGGACCCGGCCACGGCCGCCAGGCCGAGCACGGTCGTGCCCGCGGCGGTCATGGAACCGCTGAGGATACGCGCGCCCAGCAGAGTCAGGCCGGGCTCTCCCGTGGGCACGGCGGCGCCGGCCAGGGCCATGGCCAGGGCGGCCGTCGCGGCGAGCGCGGTGGCGGCGGGGAGGTCGCCGACGGCCCGGGAGGCCGCCGCGGCCGAGAGCAGCATGAGCACGCCGGACGAGGCGGCGGTCAGCGCGGTGAGCGCGGTCAGGCCGCCGCTCGCCATGACCGCGAGGCCGGTGAGGAGGACCGCCAGGCTCAGCACCTGGAAGAGGACCCGGGAGAACTCGGGCCGCCAGCGGTCGGGGCGATCGGCCATCCCCGTGGCGACCCCGTCGGTGAGGTCGTCGAAGTGGATGGGCGGTAGCTGGTCCCGGCGCGGACGCAGGTAGAGCGTCTCGCCGTGGCAGAGCCCCAGGGACCGGATGGTCTCGTCCTCCTCGAACGGCTCGTCGCCGAGTTGCTGGAGGACCCAGCCGTCGTGCTCCAGCCCGCTCTCGTCGAGGTCCTCGCCGTTGTCGCCCTCGGCGTAGAGCACGAAGGTCGGTACGAGCTCGGACAGCGGCACCTCGGACGGCGCGGCGATCTCGAAGGATCTGCTGGGGGCGCGGATCACGAGTCGGCACAGATCCGCGGCGGCGGGGTCGTTCATGCGGTTTTCCACCCCTCGGGGTGAGCTGCTCCGGATGGTGGGCGGCGGTGGCGCCCGCACGTCACTCTTGGCATCGTGTTGGTTATTGATTCTGAATGTGTGATGTTATGTGACAACAATAGCGTTTGCTCGACATGATGTGAACCGAACCACCACGAACCCCAAGGAACTCGGGGTGGACACCGCGTTCGCCCGTCAAGGGAGGCCCCGTTCCGTGGGTACGATCCTCGTCCGCAGACCACCGCGCCGCCCCGGCCCCGACCTGCCCAGCGGAGACATCTCGCTCCAGGAGCCGCCGGAGCTGTCCGAGCCGCAGTCGAGCATGTCGTCGGTCTTCATGTACCTGCCGATGGCGCTGACGTCGATGGCGATGATGATGGTGTTCATCCGCCCCGGGAACACCGGCAGCGGGGTCATGCCCTACATCGCGGGCGGAATGATGCTGGTCGGCGCGGTGGCGATGCTCGGCGGCCAGTATCTGCGCACGATGCTGGAGCGCAGGCGCGCGCTCAACGACGACCGGCGCGACTACATGCGCTACCTCAAGCAGATGCGCACCCGGCTGCGCGAGGTGGTCACCGAGCAGCGCGACGCCATGCTCTGGCGGGCCCCCCAGCCCGACGCCCTGTGGTCGATCGTGCGGACCTCGCGGCTGTGGGAGCGGCGCTCGGACGACGAGGACTTCGCCGAGGTGCGCGTCGGCGTCGGCGAGCAGGCGATGGCCATGACCATCTCACCGATCTCGTCCAAGCCCGTGGAGGACCTCGAACCCCTCTCGGCGCACGCCCTGCGCCGGTTCATCCGCGCCTACGGCACGGTCGAGGACCAACCCGTCCAGGTCTTCCTGCGCGGCTACGCCCGGCTCTCGCTGCGCGGCGACGAGAACGGCTGCCGCGCCCTGGTCCGCGCGCTCATCGGTCAGCTGACCGTCTTCCACGCCCACGACGAACTGCGCGTGGCCGTGTGCTCGTCGGCGGAGACCCGCGAGGCCTGGGCGTGGACGAAGTGGCTGCCGCACACCCAGCACCCCACCGAACGCGACGGGGCCGGACCCGCCCGACTGCTCACCGACAACGCGATCGAGCTGGAGCGGCTGCTCGGCGGGGAACTGGCCGACCGCCCGCGCTTCGACCCCGCCGGGGCCCCGAACCGCGAGGAGCCCTACACCGTCATCGTGCTCGACGGCGGCGAGGTGCCCGCCGGGTCGCGGCTGCTGGGAGGCGGCTACCGCAACGCCGTCATCATCGACGTGGCCGACCCCATGCCGCCCGACGACGACCCCTACACCCTGTCCCTGCGGGTGCGGCCGGGCGAGCTCGTCATGCTCTCCCAGGACCACAGCGGACGCGCGGTCGAGACCTCCCTGGGCCGCCCCGACGCCCTCAGCCTCAACCGCGCGACCAGTCTGGCCCGGCTGCTCGCCCCCTACCGGGTCGGCGTGCAGGTCGAGGTCACCGAACCGCTGACCACCGACTTCGAGCTGACCAACCTGGTCGGCATCGCCAACCTGCACGACCACGACGCCGAGCGCACGTGGAGCGAGCTGCACCCCAAGAACCGGCTCCGGGTGCCCATCGGCATCACCGCGGAGGGCGCCCCGCTGGATCTGGACCTGAAGGAGTCCGCGCTGGGCGGCATGGGACCGCACGGCATGCTCATCGGCGCCACCGGTTCCGGCAAGAGCGAGCTGCTGCGCACCCTGGTCCTGGCGCTCGCGCTGACCCACTCCTCCGAGACGCTCAACTTCGTCCTCGTCGACTTCAAGGGCGGCGCGACCTTCATCGGGCTCGACGGTCTGCGGCACACCTCCGCGCTGATCACCAACCTGGCCGACGAGGCCATCCTGGTCGACCGCATGCAGGACGCCCTGAACGGCGAGCTCGTCCGCCGCCAGGAGCAGCTGCGCGCCGCCGGGAACTTCAGCTCGATCCACGAGTACGAGAAGGCCCGGGAGTCCGACCCGTCCATGGAGCCGATGCCGACCCTGCTGGTCGTCGTCGACGAGTTCAGCGAGCTGTTGGCCGCGCACCGCGACTTCATGGACCTGTTCGTCATGATCGGCCGTCTCGGCCGCAGCCTCGGCGTCCACCTGCTGCTGGCCTCGCAGCGGTTGGACGAGGGGCGCATGCACCAGCTGGAGGGACACCTGTCCTACCGGATCGCGCTGCGCACCTTCTCGGCGATCGAGAGCCGCGGCGTCCTGGGCGTCCCGGACGCCCACCAGCTGCCGTCGGCCCCCGGCAACGGCTACCTCAAGACCGACACCGAGACCCTCGTCCGGTTCAAGGCCGCCTACGTCTCGGGCGCCTACCGGGTGCGGCGGCGCGCCTCGCGCCGGCTGACCGTCGCCGGTGACGTCGTCCCGTTCCTCGACGAGTACGTCCCCCCGGCCGACCCCGAACCGGAGGAGCCGGTCGAGGAGGAGACCCAGGAGGAGGCGGACACCCTGCTCGGGACGGCGCTGTCCGCGCTGCACGACCGCGGCCCGGCCGCCCGCGAGGTGTGGCTCGCACCGCTGGACGTGCCGCCCCTGCTCGACGAACTCCAGCGCATGGTGGGCGTGCGGATGCCCGAGGGCGGGCTGGCCTGGAACGACGAGGGCCGCATGCGCGTCGCGCTCGGCGTCGTCGACCGTCCCTTCGAGCACAGCCGGGTCCCACTCGTCGCCGACCTGACCGGCGCGGGCGGCCACGTGGGCGTCGCGGGCGGTCCGCAGAGCGGCAAGAGCACCCTGCTCGCCTCGCTCATCCTCGGTCTGGCGTCCGTCAACACCCCCGCCCAGGTGCAGTTCTACGGCATCGACTGCGGTGGCGGCGTCCTCCAGACGCTCAGCTCCCTGCCGCACGTGGGCAGCGTCGCGGCGCGCACGGACGAGCGTCGGATCAACCGCACCGTCATGGAGATGCACGAGCTGCTCAACAAGCGCGAGACGTTCTTCGCCGAGCACGGCGTCGACTCGATGACGACCTACCGGCGCCGCCGGGCGGCCGGGGAGTTCGCCGACGAGCCCCACGGCGACGTCTTCTTCGTCATCGACGGCTGGGGCACCATCCGCCAGGACTTCATGGACCTGATCCCCCCGATCGTCCAGCTCGTCCAGCGCGGTCTCAACTACGGGGTGCACGTCGTGGTGGCGTCCCCGCGCTGGGCCGACTTCAACACCAGCGTGCGCGACCTCATGGGCACCCGGTTCGAGCTGCGGCTGGGCGACCCGGTCGACTCCGTGGTCCACATGCGCGCCGCCCAGACCGTGCCCCGTGTCCCCGGCCGGGGCATCACCGAGGACAAGCACCACTTCCTCACCGGCCTGCCCCGGGCCGACGGGAACACCGACCCGGTGACCCTCTCGGCCGGGGTGGGCGAGCTGATCGAGCGGATCCGCACCGCCTGGGACGGCCCCGAGGCCCCGCCCGTGCGCACACTGCCGCCCGTCCTGCACGCGGCGGAGCTGCCCGCGTCCAAGCTGACCAAGGCGGGCGGGCTGAGGGTCCCGCTGGGCCTGGAGAGCCGCCGCATGCAGCCGTTCTGGCACGACTTCTCCGCCACCCCGCACCTGCTCGTGGTGGGCGACACCGAGACCGGCAAGACCACGCTGCTCCGCCACATCACCAACGCCATCCGCGAGCACTACGGTCCGACGACCGCCCGGGTGGTCCTGGCCGACCAGCGCCGCCAGCTCTACGACGCCATCCCCGAGGAGATGCGGCTCGGGTACGCGGTCTCGGCCGACAACGTCAAGGAGATGATGGTCGCCGCCGCCCAGGCGATGCGGGCCCGGCTGCCGGGGCCCGAGGTGACCCCCGACCGCATCCGCGAGCGCGACTGGTGGACGGGCCCGGAGCTGTTCATCGTTATCGACGACTTCGAGATGGTCTCCGGCGGCAGCGGCCCCAGCCCGCTGACACCGCTGACGCCGATGCTCTCCCAGGGCGCCGAGATCGGCATGCACGTCATCCTCGTGCACGCGGCGGGCGGCTTCTCCCGGGCGAGCGCCGACCCCGTGATCCGGTCGCTGATCGACTTCAACACGCCGAGCATCATGCTGTCCGTCCCGCCCTCGGAGGGCATGCTGTTCGGCAACGTCCGGGCGCGCAGGATGCCGCCCGGACGCGCACTGTGGATCTCCCGGCGCGACCCGGTCGAGGTCCAGCTGGCCATCGCCGAGGGGGCCGAGGAGTAGCCGGGGCCCGGGGCCACCGGGCGGGTGTCAGTCCAGGGGGAGGACCATCGGGCGCGGGTCCTCCTCGGGCGTCACCCGCTCGCTCGGGGCCGCCGGGCGCCAGCCGCGCTCCCGGCCCAGGCGCAGCACCGCTCCGCCCACCCCGCACAGCACGACGACGAGCGCGCACACGCCCACCACGACCGCGGTGACCGGCGCCTCCACCGACCCCAGCCCGGACGGTTCGGGAACGAAGGCCTCCCCGGACACCCTCGCCTGTCCCGCCTCCATCGCGGCCGCCGGGTCGGCGGCGAGCGCGCCCAGCGGGTCGACGCGTCCGCTGCCCACGATCGGGTCCACCGTGCCCAGCGGGGATCCGTAGGCGGTCGTCATGAGCCGCTCCCTGACCTGGGCGGGGCTCAGGTCGGGCTCTCGGGCGACCAGGAGCGCCGCCGCCCCCGCGACGAACGCCGCGGCCACCCCGTCGCCCGCGGCCGTGACGTGGCCCGCACCGCCCGGCCCCACGCTCATGACCTGCGCACCGGGCGCGGTGAGGTCGACCCGCGCCAGCTCGCCGGTCGGGCGGACCAGGGGTGCGCCCAGCACGGCGTCCCCGGCGGCGTCGTGGGCGGCCGCGCTCAGCACGGTCCGATCCTGGGCCGGGAACCCCGGGAAGGGCCCGTCGGGCGTGGGTACCGTGGCGGGCGCCACGACGACCGCGCCCGCCGCCTCCGCGGTCGCCACCGCCGTGTCCAGGGCCTCCGACGCCTGGTAGGTGGCGGTGCCCACCAGGATCACCCGGGCCCCCGCGCCGACGGCCCCGGTGATCCCGGCGGCGATGTCGGCGGGGGAGGCGAGACCGGTGTCGGCGTCCCCGGTCGGAACCGGGACCACCGTCGACTCCGGCGCCACCCCGACGAACCCGCTGTCCGGGAGCGGGCGCGCGGCGACGACACCGGCGAGGAAGGTGCCGTACCCCAGGCAGTCCTCGGAGGCGGCTCCCTCGACCGCGCCCGCGAGGGCGGGCACCGCCGGGTCCACGCCGGTGGCCAGGACGGCGACCGATGTTCCCCGCCCTCGGCTCATCTCGTGGGCGAGGGTCAGCCCGAGGGAGTGCGAGGTCCACGGCGCCCGCGCGATGACGTCCGTGCCGGGTGGGGCGCACGCCTCGTCGGCGCCCTTCACCTGGGTGACCTGGGGCAGGGCGGTGGGCTCGTCCGACGAGGCCAGGGCTGGGGAGGGGGCCAGACCGAACGCGAGCAGCGCGGCCGCGGCGGCTCGGGCGGTGCGGTGCGTACGTGTGGCGCGGCCGGGGGCGCGGCGCTGCTGGTCCATCGGGGGGTCTCTCTCGTCGGTGCTCGTCGTGGGTCGTGCTTCGCGTCTCCTGGGTGAACGGGCTCAGCGGCCCCCACCCGGGTTCGACCCCGAGGCGGGGGCGGGCCGGTATCCGGTGTCGGCGGTCATGGTCGGACGCGGCGTCCACCCCGCGGGCGGCCGCCAACCGTCCGGGACGAACTCGGCCTCGACGAACCACACCGGCTAGACCGGACCGCCCTCGTCGCGCTGCGCGGGGCGCTGGTAGGCGGCGTGGATCACGAAGCTGCTGCCGCGCGGGATGAGGATCTCGCGCTCGCTACGGGCGTGGGACAGCGGCGCGGCGTTCAGCCCCGCGAATCCTTCGGGCACCCGGAACATGATGTACACGGGCCGGTCGTAGGGGGTGCGGGTACCGATCGAGGTCGAGATGTAGCTCGGCTCGGTGTGCACGGTTCCCACCAGGCTCGTGAACGTGCCGGGGTCGGCCACATCGATGCCCAGGTTGTCGGTGAAGCCGCTGTCGACCCCCTTGTGCACGATGATCGCCGAGGGCAGCGGCGAGGACGCGATCGCGGCGTCCACGTCGCGCACCAGGGAGACGAAGTCGTCGCGCCGGAACTCGCCGACCGCGCCGTGGCGCAGCCCCCGGTGGGCCAGCGAGTAGTCGGCACCGGTGTACTCGGACACCGCGTCCGCCCGCGCCGGGTCGGAGACCGCCGGGAGGTTGTCGTCGGACCAGCGGGAGGCAGCGGCGTCGTCGGAGAACCGCAGGGCGGCGTCCATGCCCGTACCGCCGGGCTCGTGCGGTCCTCCGTGCCAGACCGGCGCGGGGCCGAGCTCGTTGCGCACGTCCGCGTCACCGGTGAGGATCTCGCCCTCACCGTCGTCACCGGAGTCCTCGTCCGAGTCCAGGCTTCCCTCCGACTCGGAGTCCGTGTCACCGTCGCCGTGCCACGGCTGGGTTCGGGGGACGAACGCCGACATGACGGTGAGGTCGGTGGAGGGTGGGGCGAGCAGACCGTTGGGGGCGGCGAACGTCTTCGGGTCCAGGCCCAGCGGGGAGAACGGTGGTTTGGCGAGGCCGAACACGTCCAGCGGGCCGTCCGGGGGCGCGGTCGTGGGATCGGAGGCCGTGCTGTTCTGGGAGTCGTCGCCGGGTGTTTCGGGCGGCGGTGTGCCCTGGCCCGTTCCGTCGCGGAAGCCACCACCGCCACCGGTCCCGGGGCCGTCGCCCCGCTCATCGCCCTGACCGTCGTTCGGGTCGCCGGTGTCGGTCGGTCCCGTGGCCGGCGCCCCGCCCTGGTCGGGAGGGGGGACCACGACCTCGACGTCGACCGCCCAGAGCCGGAGACCGTTCCGGTCGAGTCCCAACTCTCGGACGCCGTGAATGTGGTACGTGGTGTCGCGGCGGAGGATGACCTCGTGCTCCTGGGGCTTGGCGACGCCCGGAATGCCGTACACGTTGAGCGCGGGGTAGCCCTGGGGCACCCTGATGGAGATCTGGAAGCGCCGGTTGGGGTAGAGCGGCTCGTGCGACAGAGAGGTGGACCCGAACCCGGGGTCGGTGAAGGTCCTCCCGACCAGGGCGTGCATCTGGTCGGGACGGTTCGGTGACGCGGCGAGGTGGGTGGTCAGCAGGTCGACGCCGCGGTAGAGCAGGAGCGGCTCGGGTGTGCGGGACCGGTCCAGCACGCCGTCCAGGGATGCCACGGCTTCCCGGACGTTCGGGTCGGCGTCGTTCTCGCTGACCCCGGAGCGCAGCGTCCTGTTGATCATGAGGTACTGCCCGCCCGTGTAGTCGAGGATGTGGGTGCGCTCGGTCTCGTTCACCTCGGGGGAGCGGAAGGTCTCGGTGAGGTAGGTCGCCGAGTCCTCGAAGGTGTCGAAGGTACGCACGCCCCCGGGACTCGGGCCCGATCCCTGTCCCGACGCGGGCGGTGCCGTCGATCCCTGGGCGGGCGGGTCGGTGGTCTCCAGGTTCAGCTCTTGCTGGAAGATCTCGCCGAGGGTCCGCGCGGGCGCCGGGGGCGCGTCCGGCGCGGTGGACGGGTTCGGCCGGGGCTGGGTGTCGCCCGACCGGAGGTCCTGGAGCTCGATGTCGGCGGGGTCGGGGGCCGACATGACGGTCACCTCGCCGGCGAACGGGTTCGCGTTCTCGCTCTCGGTGCGTGTGGTCGCGGCGGCCGGGAGCGCTTCCTCACCCGTACGGGGGTTCGGACGCCACTCCGGAGGCGGGGTCCACCCGTCCGGCACGACCTCGGCCTCGACCACCCAGTGCACGTTGTCGTACAGCTCGTCACGCACCGGACGCACGTCATGGATGACGAGGTTCGTCCCGCGCAGCAGCACCACGTCCGGGTCGTCACCACGGCGCGCGCCGGAGGAACCCGCGGTGTTCAGCACCGGGTGGCCCTCCGGGACCCGGATGACCACGTCGACGGGGGCGCGGTGGTCCAACGGCGGAGCACTGGTCGTCGTGGCGGTGAGGCCGGGCTCGGTGAACGTCTGACCGATCAGGCCGCGCATCGACTCCGGGTCCGTGAGGGACGCCCCGAACCGGTCGACGAACGTCGCATCCGTACGGTGGTTGAGGACCACCGGTGCGGAGACCCGTGACCGGTCGGTCAGCCCGTCGAGCGGTTCCACGCCCGTACGGGTGCGCTCGCCCGACGTCTCGGACTCGGGGCGGTCGCGCGACGCGTCGTCGACCGCCGACGCCTCGTCGCCGTCGCCCGTGGTGGTGGCCGTGGAGTCCGGGAACGGCGGCTGGAGCGGCGTGCTCGGACCGACACCGGGGTCGTCGTCATCCCGCCGGGCCGAGGGGCTCCGTGGAGGCTGGTCGCCGTTCCTGATCCGCTCGGCCTCGCGTCGTGCGTCCGCGGCCCGCTGGTCGAGCTGGTCCGCCTCCTGGTCGAACTGGATCGAGTTCCGCTCGTGGGTGGCGATCGCGGTGTAGGCGTCGCGCGTGGTCGCCCGGAATCTCGTGACGTCCTGCCGGGCTTTCGCCAGCTGGTGGTCCAGAGCGTCCAGCCGCGTCTGGAAGCGGGTGACGTCCTTCCCCGCCTGGGTCAGATCGTTCTGTAGGGCGGTGAGCTCGGTCCGGGCCGACCTGGCGTTCTCGGCGGCCTCGACCGCGTCGCTCTTCGCCCTGCCCAGCTGATCACGCATCGCGTCGGCGTTCCGCCGCGCTCGGACGTGCGCCTCCGCCGCGGCGTCGGCCTGGCGTCGGAGGTCGCTCGCCTGACGAACGAGCGTGTCGACTCGCGCACTCGCGCTGGCGTCCCCGGGCAGGCGGTCTTCGAGGTCGCTCTGGCTCTCGCGGAGTTCGCTCAGGAGGTCGTCGGGCCGTCTGGGGCGTTCGGGCGCGGAGGCGGTCGCCTCCTGGCCGGTCTCCTGGTCGGCGTCGCCCAACGCTTCGAGCCGCTCGCGGGTCTCCCGCAGACGTTCGGTGAGGGCTTCTCGGGCGGCGTCGGCCGCTTCCTCCAGGTCGTTGAGCCTCGACTCGAGCTGGGTGGCGTGGTCGGCGGCGCTCCGCGCGTTCGCCTCAGCCGTCTCGGCGTCCCTTCGGGCGGAATCGACCTGACCCGTGCGCGCGTCCCGGGTACGGATGGCCTCACCCAGGTCCCGCCGGGTGTCCGGGATGGATTCCCCGGGCAGGCCCCGGACACTCCCTTTCAGCCGCTTGGCGTTGTTCCGCGCGGTTTTGGCCCGGTTCTGGAGCTCCGGGATCCGCTGTCTGAGGCTCTGCGCTTGGCCCCTGAGCTCCTCGGCGCGCTCGTGCAGGCTCTGGGCGTCGTTCGACAGCCGCTCGGCCTCGGCCAGCCGCTGCCGGGTGGCGTCGTCCGTCGGCTCCAGGTTCAGGTTCGAGCGGACGGTGTCGAGGAGGTTCGCGTCGCCTCGGGTGTGCGTGCCCGGGGGCGCGGCGGGCGTGTCGGTTTCGCCCTCCGTCGGACGGGGGCCGGTCCCGCTCTCGTCCTGGGCCGTCGCCCTCCCCTTGCCCTTGGGGTCGGGGATCCGCGTGTCCTCGGGGTTCTCGGCGGCGTTCCGCGTGTTCCTGAGGGCCGTCGTCCAGTTGTCGATGGCGTCGTTGAGGCCCGTCAGGGCCTGGTCGAACACGGCCTGCTGCGCGTCGTAGCGCTGCCGGGCGGCGGCGCGGTCCGGGCCGTTGACGGCGTCGTCGGCGAGGTGCTCCATCGGGCGCCGTGCGTCGGAGTAGGCCGTCTCGGCCTCGGCGAAGGTCTGACGCGCGGCGTGCAACGCGTTCAACGTCGGCCGGAGCAGGTCCGCTTGGGCGCGGGTGATGACGCCCATCCGGATCGCGTCGGCTTCGGACACCCATCCGGAGAGCCAGATGGTCGTCTCCCCTAGCTGCCAACGCGTGGGCCTGCTCAACGAAGGGCCGGTGCCGCCCGCGCCCGTCAGGGCGTCGAGACGGGGGAGCTTCGTCGCGGCTCCGACGGCCCACCTGGTGGGGATCTTGACCAGGTAGGCGGGCCCCAGACGGAGACGGTCAGACCGCGGGTAGCGCTTGACCGGCTGGGTGGAGCCCTGACCGGATCCGTGCGTGTGAGAGGAGCCGTGGCCCCCGAGGCCGCCGGTGTAGATCCCCTCGTGCCGGTCGTAGTCGTGGATCGGCTCGGTGCTCAACCCCATGGGGCGGAACGGGTCCAGGACGCCCCCGGTGGTGGAGGACGTGCCGCGGTCGTGGCTGTCGCCGCCCTTGTCGGTGAGGTTGTCGCTGATCCTGACTCCGGGGATCGCGTCCAGGATCTCGGAGTCGGACACGTCCGGAAGCGCCTTGACGCTCCAGTCGGTGCGACCGATGGTCAGCAGCTGGACCCCGTCGTCGTCGCGCGAGGCGGTCGGGTACAGACCTTGGAGGGCGAGGTCGCCCAGGGCCAGGTCGACCGCGTTGGAGCGGGTGTCGAGCTTGAGTTCCTTGGCTACGTGGGCGCGGGCGCCGTTGATCGCCTCCGGGGTGTAGGAGCCGTCGCGCACGGCGTTGTCCGGCGGTGTCCATCCCAGCGATTTGGCGAGGACGATGGCGGCGGTGTCCCGGATCGGCTGCCCGTGGTCCTGCGACGCGATCGGCAGGAAGACGACGTCGTCCGTTGGCGGGATGCTGCCGGGGAAGGCGTTGCGCGTGTTCGTCGCCCAGGTGCGCATCATGTCGTTCAGCGACGCGAACGACGTGTTCACGGGGTGCTCGGGCGCGGCGCCGGTGTGGCCGTCCTGGGGCTGGCCGTCCCGGGCGTCCGTTGCCTCGGCGTCCGTGCTGGTGGCGGGTGACTGCGTGAAGGTCAGATACGAGAACAGGTACAGGGTCTCGACCTCACCGCCGTCGCCGTGGCCGGTGAACGTGGTGCGTCGCGCGCCGTCGGAGGCGCCGGAGGCGGGCTTGGAGACCTCCAGGGTGAGGCCGAGGCGGGTGTCCTGGATGATCTTGGCGTACGGATGCTGCATCTGGATCTCGACCGTACGGGCCGACGCGTCCGAACCGCCGCTGTTCGTGCTCTCACTCACACCCTTGTTCAGCCCGGCGTTGGGCGCGAAGAACAGCGGACGGCTGCCCGGCTGCTCGGTGGGACCGCTCTCGTCCCCCTGGTAGGGCAACGGCGCCAGCAGCGTGCCGTCCATGCCCAGCGCGCTCGACGTGCCGTGGCTCTCGCCTCTCCCACTGGTGTCGGTCCAGGTCCGCGACTCGATGTAGTCCCCCGCGAACGAGACGAACCGGGTACGCGTACGGGTAGCCCGCAGATCCACGTACACCCTGGCGTCGGTGGACAGGTGCGCGTCGCCCTGGATCGGACGGACCCGGACCGGGACGGGCAGCGACGTCGCCGGTTTGTCGCCCAGGTGGGTGGTCAGGGTGTGCAGGAGGTGTTCGCGACTGTCACCGGTCAGTTCCAGGCCGTCGCTCGCCAGGTCGTCGACCAGGTGTTGGATCGCCTCGTGGGGATCGGCCGGGCGCATCTGGCGCCCGGTGTTCTCGAAGCCCGGACGCACCACGAGATCGTCCGGCGTCTTCGGGTTCGGTTGGAAACCGAGTGCGGGGCCGTCCTCGGTGTCGTCGACCGCGTCGTGGACCAGGTTCTCCGTGTGGGCGTCGAGGGCGTGCACGTACCCCGAGACCAGGTTGTCCACCGGGACCCGCCAGCCGCGGAAGACGGTGCCCCGTCGAAGGGGCGGCCCGATGGTCCAGTTCTTGGCGAACTCGACCGCCTGGGTGATGTCACCGGACCCGCGGAACGCGTAGGACCACGCGGTCTGCGGGATGAACAGCACGGACGACGAGAATTCGTGCGACCGGGTGGTGGATCTGGTCACGTTGCGGGGTGTGAAGCCGAACGAGGGGCCGATGATGGGGATGGGGCGAATCGCCTCGCTGGGCAGGGAGCCCTCCCCGGGCGGGGGGTTGGGGTTGTCGGCGGCGCCGACGCCGACACGTCCGGTCAGGGTCGTCGGCGCGAAGTCGTGGACGGACAGGCCGACCTGGGCCCTGCTGTTCCACCAGATCTGCGCCTTCACGGGGAAGAAGACGAGGACCGAGTCGACACTGACCAGGGTGGCGACGGTCGCTCGGACATCGTGTGGGGAGGGCAGCCCGCCGCTCATCTCCTGCCGGGCACGCGCTCCGGACGGCGAGGTGGCGCTGGTGTCGGTCGCCAGGCTCTGTCCCGACAGCCGGTTCTCGAACAGGAGCCGGGAGGCGGGTCCGTCGGTGAGGAAGTGCCGGAGCTCACGGGTGAAGTCGGAGGGATCGAGGAAGCGCTGGAGCCACCGGGTGAGTCCCGGGGGCCGGCCGGTGGGATCGGCGCCGAAGGTCTCGTAGGTCCGCGCGACCAGACCCATCCGCCCCGGACCGTTCCCGAGGTCGGTGTTGACGTGCTCGATGGTGCCGTGTTTGAGGAACGCGTCGGCCCGGCGCCGGGACAGGTCCGGGGCTGGTCCAGGCGTGCCGGTCGACGGCCCGGCCACCGGATGCGCGGGAACGAACCCGCGTTGGATGATGTCCTGGACCTGGTCGGCGCTGAGCGGTGCCGGGTTCGCGGCCCGTGGGGGTGCGGAGGCGCCGGCCGGGGTGGGTGTGGGGGTCACGCCCGGCGGTGACGCCACCCTGGGCGTGGTCACCGTGGTCAGGGCGTCCAGGCCGTCGTCGCCGAGCAGTGGGATGCCGCGCTGGCGGAGCGACGTGTCATCGGTGACCTGCCCGAGGTCGTCGTGCTCGTACAGGCGGGCGTCGAACCTGGTCTCGGTGGTCCACACGTCGTTGCCACCGGAGAACATCACCCGCTCCTCGGTGGAGTGGGTGCGGCTCTGTCCGATGCCGCGGCCGCTCCCGTGCGCGAAGGTACCCGAGACGTTGGGCGTGGTCATCGTCGCCGGGACGCCGCGCGCGTCGGCGCCGCCGTCCTCCCGGAGGTTCGCGCCCACGGTGGCGGTGTACGAGTGTGAGTTCGAGCGGTTCAGATCGGTGCTGATCCCGGACGATCCGCTGAGCCGCGTACCGGAACTCGCCTCCGACTCCGTCACGTGACGCAGGGCGCCGAAGTCGGCGGTGACGCGCACGGCCACGAAGTCGGGGCGGGTGAACTCCTCGAACGTGACCCAGGAGGGCGGGTCGATGGAGGCGCTCTCGGTGAGGTGGACCACGATGCCGTCGGCGGTGAGGTCGCCGCGGTCGCTCTTGAGTTTGGACTCCGCGACCGCGGCGAGGACGCGCAGGGTGTTCTCCCGCGCGACGTCGTAGTCACGGCGAAATCCCCAGTGTTCGCGGAAGGAGCGCTCGAAGTAGTCGGCGTTCTCGTTGCCGGGGCGGCGGGCGTAGTCGCGGCCGGTGCGGGCCATCTCCGGGATGACCATACCGGGGCGTTGCGCGGCGATGGAGGTCAGGATCCGGTGTCCCAGCTCCTGGGGGACGGTGCGCCCGTCGGAGTTCGTGGACGTGTTGGGGGCGGGGTTGGCGACGTCCGGAGGCCAGCCGAACCGCTGGATGTTCGCACCGCTCAGGTCGGTGAGCCGGTCGCCGCGCAGGTTCGGGAACGGGGGAACCTTGGCCGGGGCGGTGGTGTGACCCGTGGCGGGCGCGGGGGCGGTGCTCTGGTCGGCGGTCCGCTGACCGGTGTCGGCGGTGCTGCTCTGGCCCTGGTCTTGCGGGGTGTCGGCGGTGGTCGTCGGGTGGTCGTCGGCGGACGCGGTCAGGTCCCGCAGCGCCTGGGCGTCCTCCAGGGTCAGGATGTCGACGGACCTGCCGTGGAAACGGTGGATCTCGCTCTCGCCCTCGAACCGCACGTAGAAGTCGCGGTCGACGTCGTAGGCCGCGTGCTGCGATGAGCCGTGCGTGAAGGGGCTGGAGGTCGCGCTCTGGGTGCGGGTGTTCGAGGTGTTGGATCCGTGCGTGAACGCGTACTCCAGGAACGGGACGTCCAACCGGACGCTGCGGCTGTTGGGCAGGTCGATGTGCAGACCGAAGCCGCCGCCGCCCGTGACCGAGAAGCCCTTGCTGCGGTTCACCGACGAGAAGGTGCTCTTGGTGGAGGTGTTGTTGCGCAACAGTTCCAGCAACGACGGCGAGTCGTCCTTGCGCGTGTAGGACGTGGGCACCGACCACATCGTCATCATCTTCGTGCTGACGCCGTCGGGTCCGGTGACGCTGATGGTCGACGGGGTGCTGGTGATCTGCGGCAGGTGGTTCTGGATCTGGTCGGGGTGGAAGCCGCGCTCCATCATCCCCCGGAACTCGTCGAACCGCTTCCGCCGCCGGGCGTCGCCGCCCGGTAGGTGCTCCATCAACCACTGCGAGACTCTCGTCGTGGGGTTGACCAGCAGGTGGTCAGCGATCCACGGTCCCAGATCCGTGTGGGTGGAACCGGGGCCGCCGTCCGAGTCGGCGCCGACCGGGGTGATGTCGCCGACCCGGATGGGGTGGCCGACGCCGCTGTGGTTCACGACGGTGCGCGGTGGCTGCCCGGGGGCGGGGGTCGGGCCCGTGTGCAGTCGGATGTTCCGGGGCATGTCCGGGTGGGCGACCACCTCACCGGGCAGGTTGAGGAACAGGCCGTTGGTGGACCGACCGTTGTAGACGCGCGGAGCGGGGGCGGCGCTCGACCCGTCGGCGGGGGCGTCCGCCGCGGGCGGGGCGGCCGGGGGCGTGAGGATCAGGGTCATGTTCAGGTCGGCGACGTAGAGTTCGGGCGCGTCCAACTGCCAGATCTCGGTGTCGCTGTTGGCCGCGGTGGACGCGCCGCGACCGCTGCCGCGCACGCGAGCGCCGCCCCGCGCGCCCAGGGAGACCAGGGGACCCGACCTGGCCACGCCCCAGTCGGTGACGTAGAGGGGGCTGACCGTGAACTTGGCGCCGAACGACTTGCTCCCGCCGCGGGACCCGCTGTCGCTGGCGTTGACGCCGACCCCCGCTGATTGGGTGCGCAGGAGCTTGGTCGGTGTGCCGTCGCCCAGGGGGCGGGTCGGGACCTTGCGGAAGTCGCCGTCGGCCGGGGTCAGCACGAGGGTGGCCGACCACGTCCCCCCGGGGCCCTCGACCCGTACCGTGGTGCCGCCGGGCCCGAGGAAGGGACGAGTGCCGCGGTCCTGGGAGACCTCCGCGAACGCGTCCAGGAACGGCTGGTGGTCGTCGGGGGTCAGGCCGGGCTCGGCGCCGAGGCTGTCCGCGATGAACGCGTCGGCGTGCTCCGCACCGGACATGTGCGGGCCGACCAGGTTGGACGCCGTCAGGTAGTCCAGCTGGTAGGTGGGCCCGTCGGGGTCCGTTCGGAGGCTGCCCTGGTACTCGGTCGGGTTCGGTGCGGGCGGGGTCGTTCCGTCGGGCGGGGCCGACTGTGTCTGGTTGGTGTCCTGGTTGTCGCCCTGGGTGGTCCGTGCGGGTGGGGGCGCCTGCTGATCGCTGGTCGAGGTGGGGGGAGCGGGCGGGTCCTGGGTGTTCTGCGTGACTGGGGTTGCCTGCTGATCACTCGTCGAGGTGGACGGAGCGGGCGGGTCCTGGGTGTCGTCCGGGGTGCTGCCCGAGGTCGTCTGCGTAGCCGGGGGCGTCTGCCGATCGCTCGTCGTCGGTGCGGCCGCCGGAGGTCGCTGGTCCGACTGCTGCTGGCTTCCCTGGGGAGTGCCGCGGCTGGTCTGCTGCTGCGGTGTGCTGGCGCCGTCGGTTCGCGGTCCGGGACCGGCGGGCGTGTTCGTGGTCGCGGGCGCCTGTGTGACGGGAGGAGCCTGCGTGACGGGAACGGGAGGGGCGGTGTCGTCGGCCGCCGAGTCCTGGGGCGGGTCGGTCGTGATGTCGGTCACGGCGAAGACCTGGATCTCCTCGGCCGTCCAGGGGAGGGGCGACTGGGGGAGGTCCAGGCCCGTCTTGGGGTCGAGGAGGGAGAAGTCGGGGGTGAGGAAGGAATCCTTGGGGTTGAGGAGGTCGAGGATGGACAGGGGTGGTGCGAACGGCGACGGTGCGTCGGTCGTGCGGTCCGTGTCGGGGTCGTCGTAGAAGCCGTCGTAGAGGTCGGTGAGCGCCGGGTCGGTGGTGAGACCGGAGGAGAAGGACGTGACGTAGGGATTGTCCTGCGCGGACACGTCCCCGAGGCCCGGCACGTCCTCCCGGGTGCCCGCCGCGCCGTTCTCGCCCGTGCGATCGCCCGCACCCCTGTTCCCCGTCCCGGTCGCGTCGTCGCCGCGCCCCGGAGCGCTGCCGTCCGCGGCGGGAGTGTCGGCGGTCGCCCTGGTCTCCGAGCCGCCGTCGGTGTCGAGGACGGCGTCCCCGCCTCGGGTGTCCGCCTCGTCGCTGGGCTCCGCGTCGCGGCCGTCCCCCGTGGCGGCGTTGCCCGGCGCGCCCTCGTCCTCGCGGTCGCGGCCGTTGCCGCCGCCACGGTTGTCGGAAGCGCCCCCGTTCCCCGTGTTCCGGTTCGCACCCGCGTCGCCCGTCGCACCGGTCTCCGCGGTGACGGGGTTCGCCGTGCTGTCGTCCGACTCCTCGGAGGAGGTCGATTGCGGTCCGGTGAGCGGCGGCGGCAGACCCGGACCACCGCGCAACCCGTCGATCCCCGCGACGGAGGCGTCCGTCACCACGGTCTGCCCCGCGGCGTTGGTGGCGCCCGCGCTGGCGGAGAACCCGGAGGCCTTCCACGTGCCGTCCAGGGCGGCGCTGGAGACGCCCTCGCCGAGGTAGCCCTCCAGGGCGCCGCTGCTCGCGCCGATGCCGAGCTGCTTGAGGTAGGCCCCCGTCCCGGTCTGGGATTCGCGGATGCCCTTCACCAGGGTGTCCGGCACCGTGTTGGCGAGATGGTCCCGCACGGGCGGCGGCAGCGCGTCCCCCAGGGCCCGGCTCAGGTGGTCGGAGACGTCGTCCCTGGCCCAGTTCCTGGCGAAGGCGTCGGCGTAGCCGCTGCCCAGGTTCCTGGCGACATCCGAGCCCAGTTCCTCGCCGAAGTGCTTCTCGAACAGGTCGGCGAAGTCGTCGCGGAACCGGTCGGCGCTGGCCTTGCCGAACCAGCTGGTGATCCCGGGCACGTCGTTGTTGGCCCAGGGGACGCCGAGTTCGTCCCTGTGGTGGTTGAAGACGTCGGCCAGGTCGTTGTTGAAACCGGGGCCCGTCGGCGCGTCGTCCGGGAGCGCCTTGGGGTTGGTGATCGGCGGCGGGTCCGGGAGGCCGTTGAGATCGAGGATGTTCTTGTTGATGAGCTTCGCGATCTGGCCGCCGAGCAGGATGTCGATCCCGCCCGACAGAGCCGCGGAGACCAACCCCTCGAAGACGGCGCCGACGTGCGCGCCCTCGGTCAGCTTGTGGTCCCACCCGTCCCGCGTGCCCATGTCGATCTGGATCCGCTGGATGATGCTGTCCATGCTCGCGAAGATCTGCGAGATGGCCAGGTGGCCGGGGACGGTGAGCAGCAACCAGGCGAGGATGCGCCGGATGGCCATGCTGCGGATGAACCGGAAGACGGGGATCCACTTCAGGGAGGCGCCGAACGTCCAGTAGGCCATCGCGATCGCCCACGCGATCTCGAGGATGAGCTGGATCAGCTGGCCGAGGACCATCGCGGCCATGTACTCGACGTTGGCCGCGGCCTTCCTCAGCTCCGTGCTCAGCGTGGCCGTGATCTCCCCGACCTTGCCGACGTAGTTCGTGTCCCCCGTGGTGAACGCGGCGACCGAACGGTCGAAGTAGTCCGCCGCCGCGCCGGAGAAGGTGGCGCGGACCCGGCGGCGCACCATCTCCAGGATGTCCATGAGCTCCTGGGTGACGCGTCGGCCGACGGTGTCGTAGAGGTCCGCCAGATCGCGCAGACGCGGGCCGTTGCCCGAGGGCAGGACCATGCCGGTGAACGTGGCGAGTGTGTACCGGGCCCAGTTGTCCATGTAGGGGTCGAACGGCACGCGACGTCACCTCCCCCGGACCGCCGACCGTGCGCGGAGGCACGGATTCGTCCTCTACCTGTGCACCTGCTGGCCCAGGCCGACCGGTGAGGCCGGTTCGGACGAAGGTAGCACCGCCGCACCCGGATGTGGAAGTGCTTGGGAGTGAGTTTCTGTTTACCTGTTTCTATGTGGTATTAGTTGTTCACGCTCCGGACGCCACACATCCGGAGAGCGCGCGGCGTTCTCGAACCGCCACCCCTCCACGACGTCGAGCGCACCCACCCGGGCCTTCCGGACCGTGAAATGAGGAGACCGGGAAAACCGTGGGAGGGTGATGGCCGTTCAGCCCTCCTGGTTACGAGTGGGCAACTCCTGAAGTGTTGAGCGCAGCGAAGATGACAGTGGTCAGCGCAGTGGAGATGTCAGCCTTCGAGCTCTGCCACTTACGGTTGGGGCGCTTCGGTGCGCTGTGAGAATCTTGGGCTCGGATGTGCTGCCATGACCACGACACGAAAGGACAGCGTTGCCGACTCCACATGAAGACGACCGGGTGGCCGTACACGTCTACCCCCAGGAAGACGGCACTTACGAGCTGCGGATCGTGGTGCTCCGTCAAGAACGGGATGCCACTCTCGCCGTGCTGAAGGAAGCCGGTGTCGAGCAGCCACAGGAGTTGCTCCAGGAGTCGGAAGTCGTCGCCACAATCACGGCCTTCCTTACCTCGGTCGGCACCCTGGGGCTGAAGGACGTCCTAATCGCGCTCATCCAGAAGAACAAGGACAAGAAGTTCACGATGACCACGGTGGACACCGAGGTCGAGCTCACTGGCTACTCCGCCAAGGAGCTGACCGACGTTCTCAAGACCTTGGGTCTATCCACGAGTTCCGAACCGCAACCGGACGCCGAGGTTGAAGCATCCTGACCGACCTCCAAGCAAAGGATGTCGCCGCTCAGTATTGGCTGCGTTTCCACTGACATCCCCGCTGCGCTCAACAGAAGCTGCGGGGAGCCGCCAAGTACGGGGCCAGGTCCGACCGGAGTTAGCGTGCGTCCAACCGTCACACCGTGACGCCTGATGAACGCGAACGGCTAGGACGAACGCTGCTGGAGCCGGGCCTGCTGCGCGCGGAGGCCGGCGAGCCATTGCGGTACCTGTCCGGTCCGCTCCCGCCACGCCGCCGTGCGGCACCGCGGCGAGCAGTACACCGCGTCCGACCTTCGGCTCACGGTCACCCACCATCTCCGGCCGCACACCGGACAGGCGGCTGACGGGTACTGCGCGCGAACCTGGCGGCTGCTCGGCCCCTGGGCGATCCCGGCAGCGACCAGCTCGGCGACGGCCGCGGCGTAGGCCTGCGAGGAGCGGCGCCGTTCCCTCCAGGCCACCGCGCGGCACGCCGCGTCGCAGAACCGGCGCGAGGCCCGCACTCCGGCGGGAAGCGCGGCCCCGCATCCGGCACACCGGCGCGTGCTCGTGCGGCCCATACCCGGGTGATTCCCTCAGCGTGGTCGCTCACGCGGCGAGGCCGACGTCCTGCTCGGGCGGGGCGAACCCGGGGTACCAGCGAGCGAAATCGTCGGCCAGGTCGCCGTTGAGCACCCGGGTGCGCACCTGGAGGAGGAGGTGGGCGCCCCGCGGGGACCAGCGCATCTGCTGCTTCTTGACCACGCGGCGGCTGATCACCTGGTTGACCGCGGACTCGGCCGAGGCGCTGGAGACCGCCTCCCCGCACCGGTGGCGCTCGCCGTAGTTGGGGATCTGGCCCCGGTTGGAGGCGATGTAGCCGCAGAACTCGCTGATGCGTGTCAAGAACGCCCGCTGCTTGTCGGTGGCCTCCTCGGCGCACACCGTCTCGGAGTCCTCCACCAGGTCCTCGATCAGGTCCAGAGCCCGGTAGGTGTTGCCGTGCCACAGGAAGTGCTTGATCCGCTCCAGGTCGGCGTCCACCCGGACGGGGTCGATGGTGAACACCTCCTCGTCGACGTCGCCGGGCGGGGGCAGGGAGCGGGTCATCTGCCGCAGCACGGTGATGCGCATGGTGACGTGGAACCAGTCCAGGTAGTACTCCGCTTGCGGGTTGAGGAAGGCGGGCAGGTCGCGGATGTCCTCCCCGCCGTCGGTGAGGAACACCACCTGCTGGTTGTCGGCCATGCCCTGGGCCTTGAGTACCTCGTACAGCCGCCGCTTGGGCTTGTGGTCGTAGGTCTGCACGAATGCGAACGTCTTGGCGTCCCCGCCGCCGGTGGGCGTCGACCGGCCGGTGACGACCTCGAACCAGCCGTCGCGGCGGGAGGTCTGGTTGCTGGAGTGGACGTAGCCGCCGTCCAGGGTGACCACCAGCGGCAGGCCGGGGCGGGGCAGGTCCTCCCAGTCGCGCGGACAGGTGTCGATGAAGCTGGTGTGCTCCTCGCCCAGCTCCTCCTCCAGCCGGGTCGCGGTCTGTTCGACGTGCTGGCGTACCGCCGCGGCCTGGAGCTCGCGCCCCAGCGGGAACGTCTCGCCCAGCAGGGCGGCGTACTTGGCCTCCCAGAACAGCAGTTCGGGGGTGGTGCGCTCGGGCAGCAGTACCGTGAGCGGGCTGACCGTCGCCGCCTGGTCTGCGCCACACCGGCACGCCAGGTAGCGGGGGCTGTCCAGGTGCAGGGTGCCGAACAGGGTGCGCAGCACGATCTGGTGGGAGTCCTTGGCACCACGGCGCTTCCCACACGTGGTGCAGGTGCGCGCCGTCTCCACCGCCGTGCGGGCTTGGGCGGCGACCATGTCCCGTTGCAGGGCGGCCAGGGCGCGGTTGAGTGCGCCGCGGTCGAAGTCGTCCAGGCCGGCGTAGCGCACCAACGTGTCCATCTCCTCGCGCCGGTCGGCGAGGAGCGCTCTGGCCGCCTGGTCGTCGGGGGCGTCCATCACCTCGGTGAGGAACTCGGCCAGGCGGGCGGCGATGACGACCTGGGGAAGGTCGCGTCGCAGCGCCAGGAACGCCTCCGCGTCGCGGCACTCCTCCGGGGGCGCCTGGCGGGCCCCGCCGGTGCACACCGGCAAGATCCGGCCCCGTGTGCGGGGCAGGAGTTTCTCGACGCGGATGTCGTGCCGCCAGAAGGCGAAGAGGTTGTAGGTGTAGGTGTAGGTGAACCGCTCGCCGGGCCGGAAGGCGAAGTCGGCCAGCCGCACCTGGTGGGCGTCGTGGGAGAAGCCGACCGCGCCGAGTCGGCCCAGCCCGTACTCGACACCGTGGATGGTGAACCGGTGCAGGTACCCATCGCTCCAGCCGAACGCGGTCTGGAGGATCTCGTGCAGGTCGGCGATCGTCGCTGAGTCGGGGACGAGCAGGCGGCGCCAGATCAGCGGGCTGATCCCGCTCAACACCACCCGCAGTTGGTACACCGCGTCCTGGTCCACACCCCTGATTGTCGCCGGGAGCGCCCCCGTCCGCCGGGGTTTCTCCGAATCCGGGACCCTGTTGCGAAACCAGGGAATCGCACAGGTCGCTCGAAGACCCGCGCCGAAGGAGCCGAGACGCCCTCCAGTGTTGCGGAACCTGTTGGGGAAACACCTGTTGCGAAACACGGGTACGGTGGCGACTTCCGCATTAGGTTGCCGGGTATGGGCCTCGGATACGCGCGCGTGAGCACCACCAAGCAGGACCTGACCCGCCAGATCGACGCCCTGAACGCCGAGGGCATCGACGACGGGCGGATCTGGGTGGACAAGAAGACCGGCGCCACCGTCGACCGCGACGGGCTGGAGGGTCTGCTCGCCTACGCCCGCCCCGGCGACACCGTGGTGGCCCACACCCTGTACCGGCGGGTTGGAACGAGCAATTGTCAAGACTTGTGGACTGGGCATGAAGTGACATCAGTGGCAGGTCCCTGCACAGAACCCGTTCGTGGGGCTGACGGGCATGGGTCACAAGAGCCGGACAAGATTGTCGACGACGTAGGTCGGCTCGCGCTGGGTGAACAGGTTGGGTGCTGGTGTCCCACTGAGATATGCGACGTTGACGACCCACTTCTCGTACCACCACTGGTGAGAGTGGCAACTGCAGCCGCTCGGCGTGAAGCGGCCGTTGAACCGCCAGCGTCCGCGCTGCCCGGGTTCGAGTGTGAAGAGTTGCCGGGGCCCATATGCCGGCGACCGCGCTGCCGGGGGCGAGACCACCACATGCAGTCGGCCTTCGGCTTCCGTCAGGAACACCCCGCGGGTGACCGGGGCGACAGCACCGCAGACCGCGATGGCGTCACGTGTTTTCCCGTTCACACCGGCGACGCCCCAGTGAAGCTCTTCGCTGATGTCGGTCCTCCGGCGGACCGGCTCCCCACCAGGGCCCCGGAGTTCTCGCGCTTTGCCGGAGAAGACGCGAACGCCGGATTCGAGCAGGTCGGGCAGGGATGACCGAACCCAGACACGCGAAAAT
>NZ_JBFAME010000004.1:0-442406 GCF_040660275.1 Nocardiopsis sp. NPDC049922
GTGGGGGTGGGGTTGTGCATGGTGCTCCTCGGTTGGGGGTACGTGAGAGTAGGCGATGGGTCCGACACGTTACAAACCCCTAGAGTCGCCAAGGCCGCCCTCAACATGCTCACCCGCACCAGCGCCCAGGAGCTGCTGGAGACCGACGGCATTCTCATGACCAGCGTGGACACGGGCTGGATCACCGACGAGCGGCCGTATCCGGACAAGGAGCGCATCGCCGCCGCCGGGTTCCACGCGCCGCTGGACCTGGAGGACGGGGCCGCCCGCGTGTACGACCCCATCGTCCGGGGCGAGCGCGGCGAGGACGTGTACGGCTGCTTCCTCAAGGACTACGCGCCCGCCGCCTGGTAGGCGCTCAGCTCACGTGGCCGCCCCGGTGGGCCCAGGCGGCGATCTCCACCCGGTTGCGCGCGCCCAGCTTGTTCTGGATGCTCGCCAGGTGGGTCTTGACGGTGCTCACGGTGACGTACAGCTCCGCCGCCACCTCCGTGTTGGTCAGGCCCCGCGCCACCGCCCGCGCGATCTCCAGCTCGCGCTCCGTCAGCCCCGCCGTGTCCGCCTTCGGGCGCGGCGCGGTCTCGGCGAAGTGCCTGAGCAGCCGGACGGTGATCCTCGGGGAGACCATCGCGTCGCCCCGCGCCGCCGCCCGGACCGCCTCGATCAACAGCGCCGGACCCGCGTCCTTGAGCAGGAAGCCGACCGCGCCGCCCGACAACGCGGCGTGCACGTACTCGTCCAGGTCGAACGTGGTCACCACGACCACCCTCAGCGGGTCGGCCACGCCCGGACCGGCCAGCCGCCGCGTCGCCTCCAGGCCGTCCACCCCGGGCATCCGGATGTCCATGAGCGTCACGTCGGGCCGCAGCTCACGGGCCAGCCGGACCGCCGTCACCCCGTCACCGGCCTCGCCCACGACCTCGATGTCGTCCTCGGCGTCCAGCATGTAGCGGAAGCCGGTCCGGACCATCTCCTGGTCGTCGGCGAGCAGTACCCGAATCGTCACGCGTCCTCGTCTCCGTTCCGGTCGAGCGGGAGCCAGGCCCGCACGACCCACCCCTGGGTCGCCCCCAGCGGACCGGCGGTCAGTTCACCGCCGACCAGCCTGGCCCGCTCGGCCATGCCGAGCAGCCCGTATCCGCCGCCGACCGGGACCGCGCCGCCGCGCCCGTCATCGTAGACGCGCAGACGCACGCCGTCGTCGAGGACCTCCACCACGACGCTCACCCGCTCCGCGCCGCGCGCGTACCGCAGGGCGTTCGTGACGGACTCCTGGGCGATCCGCAGCACCGCCGTGCCCACGTCCGTGGGGAGGTCGCCGACCGCCTGGCTCGCGTGCACGCAGACCTCCGGCCGACCGCCCCGCGCGGGCGCGGCCAACTGCTCCAGTCCCTGCGCGACGTTGGCCGCCAGCGGCGCGTCGTCCGGCTCCCTCAGCCGGGAGACCATGCCGCGCATCGACTCCAGGGCCCTGCCGCCCGCCGCCTCGATCCCGGGCAGGGCCGCGCGGACCGCCTCCGGATCCCTCTCCGCGATGTACCGCAGCGCCTGCACCTGCACCACGATCCCCGTGACCTCGTGCGCGACCACGTCGTGCAGGTCCCTGGCGAGCGACAGCCGCTCCTGCGCCCGCACGGTCGCCATGTGCTCGCGGTGCTGGGCGGCCCGCCAGCGCAGGAACAGGCCGGGCGCCAGCCCCACCCCGACGGCCACCAGGGTCCCCGAGAGCTGACCCGACCAGTACGGTTCGCGCAGGTAGTCCGTGAGGAACGCCCCGAAGGCCAGCGCCGACACCAGGCCGATCTGCCACACCCGGCACCGCAGCGCCACGAGCGTCAGCAGGAGCAGCAGCCCCAACGCCTCGGACGACGCGAGCGAGTAGCCGAACACCCCCTTGGGCGCGGGCCACAGCACCGCCGAGGCCGCCGCCGTCACGAGCGCGCCGCACACCCCGAGGACCGCGGTCGCCGCCGCCCGGGTCCTCGGCCAGAGCGCGATCCACCCCAGGACGACGAGCACGGCCCCGGAGACCAGGGGCAGGAAGTACAGGGACCGCTCCGGCGGCCCGGCCCAGTCCTCCTCGCCGAGGACGCGCACCGTGTTGCCCAGGTCGACGCACCAGAGGAGGGCGAGCAGCACACCCGCCGCCCACGCGACCAGCCTCGGCAGGCCCTCGTCCGTGGCCGTGAGGTGTCCGGAGACTCGGGCGAGAGCCCTGTTCAACGCCATGTCCTCAGGCTAGGAGGGGATCCCCACGGCGGCCTCGACCGAAAGGACGAGGCGCGGGGTCGGCGCTTCGGCCGATGTGCCGCCCGGGGGCCGCGAGGGACCGTGTACGGGTGCCAACGAAGGAGGAGGACCCCGTGACCGAAGCGGCCCGAGCGGCCCGAGCACCGTCCGAGCCCGCGCCCCGCGTGGCCTTCCTCGACGTCGCGCGGGCGCTCGCGATGATCGGCGTCGTCATGATGAACGTGACCGTCGTCGTGTTCGCCGCCGAACGCGCGGGGGAACTCGCCCCGAGCACGCTGACCTCCGTCGTCGACACCGGCGCCTCGCTGCTGATGTCCGGCAAGGCCCGGGCCATGCTCATGGTGCTGCTCGGCGTCGGCGCCGTCCTCGCCTGGCGGGGAGCGGTCGGGCGCGGCCAGCGCCCCATGGCGGTCATGGTCCGGCGCTACGTGGCGCTCGGCCTGCTGTTCGGCGTTCCGCACCTGCTGGTCTTCGACGGCGACATCCTCACCCACTACGCGATCACCGCGGTCGTCCTGGCACCGCTCATGCCGGTGCTGGTGTCCGGCTCCCGCCACCGCCCGGTCATCGCCGCCGCGGCCCTCTTCGCCCTCGCCCCGGGCTTCGAGCTCCTGATGCCGACGGGCGGTGCGTGGATCCTGGTGTCGCTCGTCCCGCAGACGCTCGCGTTCTTCTGCGTGGGCGTGTGGCTGGCGCGCACGCCCGCGTTCGGGGGAGCGCCCTCCCGTCTGCCCGTCCGCCTCGTCTGGACGGGTCTGGTCGGCCAGGCCGTCGGCATGGCCCTCATGTTCGCGTCCGACCTGCTCTTCCCGATCGAGCTGGACGCCGCCGGCGTGCCCGTCCACCTCGGCGCCGACGGCACGCCGGTGACCCACCCGGCCTCCGACGCGCTCGTCTCGCTCGGCGGTTCGCTCTCGGGGCTGGGCGGCGCCCTGTTCTACCTCGGCCTGGTCTGGTGGCTGGTCGGCCGCGGGCGTGCGGCCTCCCGCGTCCTGGGCGTGCTCGCCCCGCTCGGCCGCATGACCCTGACCGTCTACCTGGGCAGCACCGCCGTGTTCCTCCTGACCATGAGCCCCTTCCAGGGCGAGATCACCGTCCTCGCCCAGTACGGCGTCGCCACGGCGTACTTCGTGCTGATGGCGGTCGGCGCGCGCCTGTGGATGGGGCGGTTCCGCCTCGGCCCGCTGGAGTGGGTGTGGCGGAGCCTCACCTACCTGCGGCCGATGCCGATGCGCCGCTGAGGGGCTCAGCCCCCGGCCACCGAGGGCAGCAGCCGCACGTCCGCGCCGTCCTGGACCGGGGCGTCGAGTCCACCGATGCCCCGGCACTCGTCCTCGCCGACGAACACGTTCACGTAGCGGCGCAGGGAGCCCTGGTCGTCGCGGATCCGGCGGTCCAGGCCCGGGTACCGCCGCGTCAGGGCGTCGAGGACACCCCTCAGCCTGGCGCCGTCGTCGACCTCGACCGGGACGTGGGCGGCGCCGTCGGCGTCCGCCCGCAGCAACCCGGGCAGGTGGACGGTCACCCGCATCTCAGACCTCCACCGCGCGCACGCACAGGACGTCGGGAAGGTGCGCGGCCACCTGGTGCCAGCGCTCCCCGTCGTCCGTGGCGGCGTAGACGTCGCCCGTGCGCGTCCCGAAGTAGAACCCGGGGACGTCCGCCCCGTCCGTGCACGCCCCGTCGCGCAGCACGATGCCGAAGTAGGGTCCCTGGGGCAGCCCCTCCGTCATCGCCCGCCAGCTGTCCCCGCCGTCGTCCGTCCGGTACACGCCCAGCCTGTTCCCGGGCGGCAGGTGCACCTCCTGGCTGAGCACGGGGAAGTTCAGCGCGGTCTCCGGCCGCCGCGGATGGGCGACCACCGCGAACCCGAAGTTGGAGGGCAGCCCCTTCTCGATCGCGGTCCAGCCCTCGCCCGCCGGATCGCCGCTGCGGTAGACCCCGTGGTGGTTCTGGAGGTACATGACGCCGTCCGGGGCCGCCGCGACCTTGTGGACGCACTGCCCGAACTCGGGTTCCTCGTCGGGCAGGAAGACGGCCGAGACGCCCCGGTTGGCGGGCGCCCAGCTGGCTCCGGCGTCCCGCGTCTGGTACACGCCGCCCGTGGACATGGCCACGGTCATGCCGTCCGGTGACCGGTCGCCCGAGGCCAACAGGCCGGGGAGGACCGTGTGGATCGCGCCGCCGCCCGCGCCGGGGAACCACTCCGCGCGGTGCGGGTGGTCCCACAGGGCGCGCACCAGCCGGAAGCTCAGCCCGCCGTCCGTCGATCGGAACAGCGCGTGCGGTTCGACGCCCGCGTACACCACCCCCGGCTCCTCACCGAAGGCGATCTGCCAGACGCGGGTCAACGAGCCGTCGGTGTCCTCCGGGAAGACGATCGGCGCCGCGTCGGGCTCACGCCAGGTCGAGCCGTCGTCGCTGTACCAGACGCTGGGGCCGTAGTGCGAGCTCTCGGCTCCCGCCAGGATCCGACCGGTGTGCGGGTCGATCCCCACCGCGTACACCGAGTCCATGCTCGCGTAGTCCGCCGCGTCCAGCCGGTGCGGACCGGCCACCTCCCACGCGCGCCGATCCTCGCTTCGCGCCGTGAAGAGCCCCTTGCGCGTGCCGATGACCAGGAGATACGTCATAACCAACTCCAGGGGTGTGATTCAGGTCTCCTACTGTGTCACACGGGTCCGACATTGGGCGGCGGGCAACACGCGGCACTACAGTTAAGAAGCCTGACTATTCACTTGCGGCAGAATTCTGGTCCCGCCGGAAAAGTCGGCGGCATAACCTCCGTGAGAGGGGAACCACATTCCATGCCGGTCAGCTTCGTCCGCACCAAGAGGTTGTCGATCGGCACCGGTTCTGCCATAAAATTCCAGGCCAACCGGAACATGTGCGTAGGGCTCCTGGCCGTGCCCGACGTCCGTGTCCACAACCGCTTCGGCCAGACGACTTCCCGCTACCCGCGTGCTCACTGAGCGTTTCGGGACCACAGTCCTAATGGTCCCGCGTCTCACGGAGAACCGGCTTTCCACTCGATAGGGTCGACTCATGCACCACCCCCCGGACACGCTCCACGCTCGTAAACGGCGTAAGGCCCGTGCGTTGATCGTGTCGGCCGCCTTCCAGCTCTTCGCCGAGCACGGATTCGACAACGTCACGGTCGCGGCGATCGCCGAACATGCTGAAGTGGGACGAACCACCTTCTTTCGGTACTTCGGTGACAAACAACAGGTGCTGTTCGCCGATGACGCGGCCGAGGCCGACCGCATGTGCGCCTACGTCCGCGAGAAGGCGCCCGTGGGGGACGACCTGCGCGCCGCCGTCCAGCTCCTCCGCGAGGCGGGCCCGCACACCACCCAGCCCCCCGAACGCGCGCGCGTGCTGTCCCGCCTCCTGCGCGAGAGCGACGACCTCCGGTCGCGCCACCTCCTGATGCAGCAGTGTCGGGCCGACAAACTGGCCAACGCCCTGGTGGAGACCGGCACCTCGGAGACCGTGGCGGTCCTCGCCGCCCAGCTCGCGATGGCCTGCGAGCTCACCGCGGCGCGGCTGTCGGGCGCCCCCGAGGGACTGCCCGCCCACCTGGACGAGGCCCACAAACTCCTCGCCGACCGCTAGCGCTCGGAGCGGCCGACGCAGGGAGGTTCGTGTCCCCGGCCTCCCTGGCCGCCGCCCCAGTCGCCGCCGGGGTGGCCCCCGTCTCACTTTTCGTGTGATTCAGCTCACGCTCACCCGGTTCTGGATTTACTTGGACGTCCAACTATATGGTGGGCGTCACAGAGCCGCGGCGCGGGCAAGCCGGTGCGGATCCAGCGCGGTCCCGCCACGGTGACCGGGGAGCGCCCCGGAAGCCAGGACGCCGGCCGCGGTTCGATGTCCGTGTGATCCACGAGGATGGAGCGAGCACGCATGGCACCGGCACGCGCGGTCCGCCCCAGGCACGCGCCGCCGTCTGGGTGAGCCGTCTGGGACCGCGCACCGTGAACCCGGCCTCCCGACACCCCGGGACACCGGCCGGCCGCACACCACCGCGGCCCTGTTCCCCCATGCTCCGCGCATCGCTCCGCCTCCAGACGAGAGCTGGTTTGCCATGGTGACCGACCACAGCGCGCCCCGCGACCCCGACCCGGCCGACGAGCCCCGCGAGTTGACGCACTTCATCCACGGAAAGCACGTTCCCGGCCGATCCGACTCCTTCGGCGACGTCTACGACCCCAGCACCGGCGCCGTCCAGGCCCGCGTGCCGCTCGCGGGCCGCGCGGAGACCGAGGCCGCCATCGCCGACGCCGAGCGCGCCCAGCCCGAGTGGGCCGCCTGGAACCCGCAGCGCCGGGCCCGCGTCCTCCTCCGCTTCCTCCAACTCGTCGACGACGAGCGCGAGAGCCTCGCCCGCCTGCTCTCCTCCGAGCACGGCAAGACCGTTCCCGACGCCCACGGCGACATCCAGCGCGGCCTGGAGGTGGTCGAGTTCGCCGCCGGGATCCCGCACCTGCTCAAGGGCGAGTTCACCGACAACGCCGGCACCGGCATCGACGTCCACTCCCTCCGCCAGCCCCTGGGCGTCGTCGCGGGCATCACGCCCTTCAACTTCCCGGCGATGATCCCGCTCTGGAAGGCCGCGCCCTCCCTCGCCTGTGGAAACGCCTTCATCCTCAAGCCGTCCGAGCGCGACCCCTCCGTCCCCCTGCGCCTGGCCGAACTCTTCCTGGAGGCGGGGCTGCCCCCGGGCGTGCTCAACGTCGTCAACGGCGGCAAGGAGAGCGTCGACACGCTCCTCACCGACCCCCGCGTGGCAGCCGTCGGGTTCGTCGGCTCCACGCCCATCGCCGAGTACGTCTACACGACCGCCACCGCGCACGGTAAGCGCGCCCAGTGCTTCGGCGGGGCGAAGAACCACATGATCGTCATGCCGGACGCCGACCTCGACCAGGTCGTCGACGCCCTGATCGGCGCGGGCTACGGCTCCGCGGGCGAGCGCTGCATGGCCGTCTCCGTCGCGGTCCCGGTCGGTGAGGAGACCGCCGACGCCCTGGTCGCCCGCCTGAAGGAGCGCATCACCGGCCTCCGCGTCGGCGCGTCCCACGACCCCGACGCCGACTTCGGGCCGCTCGTCACCCGCGAGGCCCTGGAGCGCGTGGAGGGCTACGTCGACCTCGGCGTCACCGAGGGCGCCGACCTGGTCGTCGACGGCCGCGGCCACACCGTCCCGGGCCACGAGAACGGGTTCTTCACCGGCCCCAGCCTCTTCGACCGCGTCACGCCCGACATGCGGATCTACCGCGAGGAGATCTTCGGCCCGGTGCTCTCCGTCGTGCGCGCGGACACCTACGAGGACGCCCTCCGCCTGCCCAGCGAGCACGAGTACGGCAACGGCGTCGCGATCTTCACCCGTGACGGCGACACCGCCCGCGACTTCTCCCAGCGCGTGAACACCGGCATGGTCGGCGTCAACGTGCCCATCCCGGTGCCCGTCGCCTACCACACCTTCGGCGGCTGGAAGCGGTCGGGCTTCGGCGACCTCAACCAGCACGGGCCCGACTCGATCCGCTTCCACACCCGCACCAAGACCGTCACCTCCCGCTGGCCGTCCGGGGCCAAGGAGGGCGCGAGCTTCACGATCCCGGTCATGAAGTGAGCGGAGCCGCCACCATGACAGCACTCACCTCCGACCAGCTCATCCTGGCCGAGACCGCCCGCGACTTCGCCCGCGAACACCTCGCGCCGCACGCCGTAGAGTGGGACCAGACCAAGCACTTCCCGGTCGACGTCCTGCGCAAGGCGGCCGACCTCGGCCTGGGCGGCGTCTACGTCGCCGAGGACTCCGGCGGCTCCGGGCTGACCCGTCTGGACGGCGTCGTCGTCTTCGAGGCGCTCGCCACCGGCTGCCCGTCCATCGCCGGGTACCTGTCCATCCACAACATGGTCGCGTGGATGATCGACCGCTACGGCGACGACGACCAGCGCGCCCGCTGGCTGCCCGACCTCTGCTCCGCCGAGACCCTCGGCAGCTACTGCCTCACCGAACCCGGTGCGGGCTCCGACGCCGCCGCGCTCGGCACGCGCGCCGTCCGCGACGGCGACCACTACGTCCTCACCGGCACCAAACAGTTCATCTCCGGTGCGGGCACCTCGTCGGTCTACCTCGTCATGGCCCGGACCGCGGACGACGGGGCCTCCGGCGTCTCCGCGTTCATCGTCCACCGCGACGACCCCGGCCTCTCCTTCGGGGCCAACGAGACCAAGATGGGCTGGAACGCCCAGCCCACCCGCCAGGTCCTCCTCGACGGGGTCCGCGTCCCCGCCGACCGCCTCCTCGGCGACGAGGGGGACGGCTTCCGCATCGCGATGAACGGGCTCAACGGCGGGCGCCTCGGGATCGCCGCGTGCTCGCTCGGCGGCGCCCAGGCCGCCCTGGAGGCCAGCACCGCCTACCTCACCGACCGCGAGGCGTTCGGCGGCCCGCTGATCAACGCCCAGGCGCTCCGCTTCCGCCTCGCCGAGATGGCCACCGCACTGGAGGCCGCCCGGTCCCTGCTCTGGCGGGCGGCCGCGGCGCTCGACGCCGGGTCCCCCGAGGCCCAGCACCTGTGCGCCATGGCCAAGCGGTACGCCACCGACGCCGGGTACGACGTCGCCGACAGCGCCCTCCAGCTGCACGGGGGGTACGGGTACCTCACCGAGTACGGCATTGAGAAGATCGTCCGCGACCTGCGGGTGCATCGAATCCTGGAAGGGACCAACGAGATCATGAGCCTGATCATCGCTCGCGGACTCACCGGGGCCGCCTGATGTCCGAGACACCGGCGACGCCGTCGACGAACGGGCCCGTGACCGCCTCCGCCGAGCCCGACGCTGAGGTCCTGCTCCGCGTCGAGGGGACCCTCGGCCGCGTCACGCTCAACCGACCACGCGCGATCAACGCCCTCAACCACGCCATGGTGCGGGAGATGGACGCCGCCCTCACCGCGTGGGAGAAGGACGACGCCGTCCGCGCCGTGCTCATCGACGGCGCCGGCGAGCGCGGCCTGTGCGCGGGCGGCGACATCCGCTCCATCCACGCCAGCGCCAGGGAGGCCGGGCGCGAGGCCGCCGCCTTCTGGCGCGACGAGTACCTCCTCAACGCCCGCATCGCCCGCTTCGCCAAGCCCTACGTCGCCCTGATGGACGGCGTGGTCATGGGCGGGGGCGTGGGCGTCTCCGCGCACGGGGACGTCCGCGTCGTCACCGAACGCTCGACCGTCGGCATGCCGGAGGCCACGATCGGCTTCGTCCCGGACGTGGGCGGCACCTATCTCCTCTCCCGGGCCCCGGGCGAGACGGGGACGCACCTGGCCCTGACCGCCGCACCCGTCGGCCCCGGGGACGCGGTGTACACCGGCCTCGCCGACCACTACGTCCCGTCCGAACGGCTCCCGGACCTGACCGACGCGCTCACGAAGGCCGCCTCCGCCGCCGACGTCTCCGACGCGGTCGGCCGGTTCGCCGAGACCGCCCCGGCCGGCGACCTCGCGGGCGCCCGCCACTGGATCGACGCGTGCTACTCGGCCGACACCGCCGAGGAGATCGTCGACCGGCTGCGCTCCCACGGCGACCAGGACGCCGCGCGCGCCGCCGACGTCATCGAGGGCAAGTCGCCCACCTCGGTCAAGGTCATCCTGGCCGCCCTCCGCCGTGCCCGGGAGCTGCCCACCCTGGAGGCGGTCCTGGAGCAGGAGTACCGCGTGTCCTGCGCCACGCTGTCCTCGCCCGACCTGGTCGAGGGCATCCGGGCCCAGGTCATCGACAAGGACCGGAACCCGAAGTGGACGCCGGACCGCCTGTCCGCCGTGTCGGACACGCACGTCGCACGCTTCTTCCAACCCGCACCGGACGGGCCGCTGGGGCTCGTCGACGAGGGGAGCCGCGCATGACCGCCGTCGCGTTCGTCGGACTGGGCAACATGGGCGCGCCCATGGCCGCCAACCTCGTGACCGCCGGGCACGAGGTCACCGGTTTCGACCTCGTCCCCGAGGCCCTCGCCACGGCCGCCGAGGCCGGTGTGCGCACGGCCGGGAGCGCGGCCGAGGCCGTCGCCTGCGCCGAGGTCGTCATCACCATGCTGCCGAGCGGGCGGCACCTGCTCACCGCGTACAACGGCGTCGACGCCGAGGGGAACGGGCGCAAGGGCACCGGCCTCCTGGCCGCGGCCCGCCCGGGGACGCTCTTCATCGACTGCTCCACGGTGGACGTGGCCGACGCCCGCACCGCCAACGCGGCGGCCGTCGCCGCCGGTCACCGCGCCGTGGACGCCCCGGTCTCGGGCGGCGTCATGGGCGCGACCGCCGCGACGCTCACCTTCATGGTGGGCGCCGAGGCCGCCGACTTCACCGACGTGGAGCCGCTGCTGTCGTCGATGGGGCGCAAGGTGGTGCACTGCGGCGGGCCCGGCGGCGGTCAGGCCGCGAAGATCTGCAACAACATGGTGCTCGGGGCGTCGATGATCGCGGTCAGCGAGGCGTTCGTGCTCGGCGAGCGGCTCGGCCTGACCCACCAGGCGCTGTACGACGTCGTGTCGACCGCGTCGGGGCAGTGCTGGTCGCTCACCACCAACTGCCCGGTTCCGGGACCGGTGCCGACCAGCCCGGCCAACCGGGAGTACAAGCCGGGGTTCGCCGCGTCGCTCATGGCCAAGGACCTGGGCCTGGCGGCCAACGCGCTGCGCGACACGGGGGTGGAGGCCGAGATCGGGCTGCACGCGGCCCGGATCTACACGGCCTTCGCCGAGGAGCTCGACACCGAGCGCGACTTCTCCGCGATCGTCAACGCCATCCGCGAGCGCTCCGGGAATCCGGACGGCGAGGGATCGGACGGGTCACCGGACGACCACTCCTGACCGGCCGAGCCGTACCGACCGACCGCCTCCGCGCCCGCCGGGCGCGGAGGCGGTCCGTGCTCTCAGGTGCGGTGGTACGCGGCGACGAAGTCGTCCACCGGGTAGCGCGCCACCCAGTCGCCCACCACGTCCACGGGGACGTCGTCCAGCTTCCTGAACCGGACGCACGACTTGCCCATGTCCAGCTTCCTGCCGGTCGCCCGCCACTGCTCGGCGAACTCGTCCTGGCGCTCCTCGCAGTACACGCTCATCAGGTACAGGGAGTAGTGCCGCTTCTGCGCCGCGAGGCCCACGTAGGACAGCGGCTGGCCGTTGTAGGTGTCGGGGAAGCGCTCCAACGGGACGTAGTAGCCGATCATCCCGTACAGCATGCCCTCCTCGTAGCCGGGCGGGAGCCGGTCGAGGATGACCCGGCGGATCGCGCGCACGACCTCGGCCCGGTCCTCGGGGAGTTCGGACAGGTACTCGTCGACCGTCGTCGCCTGACTGGACACCATGCCCCCAGCCTAGCCACGGGCCCCGACACCGACGGCGTGGCGCGCCCGCCCCGGGACTCCGGGGGCGGGCGCGCCACGCGCCGAGGGCCGAGCGTCGGCGGTCAGCCCGCCAGCCGCTGCGCCGGGAGCGGGACCGGACGGCGGCCGGGACCGGTGTAGTCGCTCAGCGGGCGGATCAGCGCGTTCGCCTGGCGCTGCTCCAGGATGTGCGCCGTCCACCCGGTGACCCGGGCCATGACGAACAGCGGCGTGAAGGTCGGGATGTCGAAGCCCATCAGGTGGTAGGCGGGCCCGGCCGGGTAGTCGAGGTTCGGGTGGATGCCCGTGCGCTCGAACATCGCCCGCTCCAGCGTCCGGTACAGCTCCATGAGGTCGTCGGCGCCCTTGAGCGCGGCCATCTCCTCCAGCGCGGCGCGCATCGTCGGCACCCGGGAGTCCCCGTGCTTGTACACGCGGTGCCCGAAGCCCATGATCTTGCGCTTGTCCGCCAGCGCCCGGTCCAACCACGCCTCGACCCGCGCCGCGCTGCCGATCTCCTCGAACGTGTGCATCACGGCCTCGTTGGCGCCCCCGTGCAGGGGGCCCTTGAGCGCGCCGATCGCGGCCGTCACCGAGCTGTAGATGTCGGACAACGTGGACGTCACCACGCGCGCGGTGAACGTCGACGCGTTGAAGCTGTGCTCCGCGTACAGGATCATCGACGTCTCGAAGCAGCGGACCACCTCGGTGGCGGGCACCTCGCCGAAGCACATGTGGAAGAAGTTCTCGGCCAGGTCCAGCCCGGGGTCCGGCGGGATCGGGTCCAGGCCCCGGCGCCGCCGGTGGTCGGCGGCCACCACGGCGGGCAGCTTCGCCATCATGGTCTCGGCCTTGATCCGGTCGGCCTCCGGCGAGCCGTCGTCCTCCGTGGGGTCGTCCGCGCCCAGGTAGCTGATGGCGGTGCGCAGCACGTCCATGGGGTGCGCGGTCTCGGGGAGGTACCGCAGCAGGTCGAGGGTGTGCCGGTCCAGCGACCGGCGGGCGCTCTCCCTGGCCCGGAACGCGCGCAGCTCCGCGGCGTCGGGCAGTTCGCCGTTCCACAGCAGGTAGGCGACCTCCTCGAAGGTGCACGAGGCGGCCAGGTCCTGCACCGGGTAACCGCGGTAGGTCAGCGAGTTGGAGGCCTCGTCGACCATGGAGATCTCGGTGGTGTCGACCACCACCCCGGCCAGGCCCTTGTGGATCGCCGTGTCGGTCATGCTCACCACATCCGTTCAGATCGTGAAGTTGTAGACATCGCCGTCGAAGGCGTTGTAGGCGGGGTAGTCGAGCAGTTCGTACAGGCGGGCGCGGGTCTGCATCCGGTCGACGATCCCCGCCTGGGTGCCCTCGTCGCGCAGGGTGCGCAGGCCCTCCTCCACGGCGCCCATGGCCAGCCGCAGGGTGGTGACGGGGTAGATGACCATGTTCATGCCGAGCGACTCCAGCTGTCCGGCGCCGAGCAGCTCGCTCTTGCCGAACTCGGTCATGTTGGCCAGCAGGGGCACGTCCACGGCCTCGCGGAACGCCTCGAAGTCGGCGGGGCCGCGCATCGCCTCGGGGAAGACCATGTCGGCGCCCGCGTCCACGTACGCCTTCGCCCGCTCGATCGCCGCGTCCAGTCCCTCGACGGCCGCCGCGTCCGTGCGCGCGCAGACGACGAAGCCGTCGTCGCGCCGCGCGGAGACGGCCGCGCGAATCCGGCGGACCATCTCCTCGGTCTCCACCACGGCCTTGCCGTCGAGGTGGCCGCAGCGCTTCGGGTTGACCTGGTCCTCCAGGTGGCACCCGGCCAGCCCCGCGTCCTCCAGGGCCTGCACGGTGCGGGCGGCGTTCATCGGCTCGCCGAAACCGGTGTCGGCGTCGATGATCGTCGGCAGATCCGTCACCCGGGCGATCTGGCCGCCGCGCGTGGCCACCTCCGGCAGTGTCGTCAGGCCGATGTCGGGCAGGGCCAGATCCGCCGCGATGACCGCGCCGGACACGTACGCCCCGTCGAAGCCGAGCTCCTGGATGAGGACCGCCGTCAGCGGGTTGACCGCCCCGGGGACGCGCAGCAGGCGGCCGGAGGCGAGGTCGTCGCGCAGGCGGCGGCGCTTGTCCTGGGCGAGCGTCCTGGAGTGCAGCATCAGAAGATCCCCTTCGACACGGTCAGGTCCCGCGGCGCGGTCGCCTGGTCCTCGGTGAACGTCAGTCGACCGACCTCCTCGGCGGTCAGCGTCGGCAGGCGGTCGACCAGCTCCAGGAAGCGGTCCTGCTCCTCGGGCGCGACGACGCCCTCGGCCAGCGTGCGGAACTTGGCGACGTAGTCCGGACGCGTGAACGGGCGGGCGCCGAGCGGGTGGGCGTCGGCCATGGCGATCTCGTCCTCGATCACCGTGCCGTCGTCCAGCTCGACCACCACGCGGCCGCCGAACGCCTTCTCCGCCGGGTCCGTCGCGTGGTAGCGCTTGGTCCAGGCGGGGTCCTCGACCGTGCTGATCCGGTGCCACAGCTCGACGGTGTCCGGGCGTTGGGCGCGCTCGGGGGCGTAGGAGCGCTCGTGGTGCCACTCGCCGTCCTGGAGGGCCACGGCGAAGATGTACGGAATGCTGTGGTCCAGGGTCTCCCGGCTGGCGTTCGGGTCCATCTTCTGCGGGTCGCCCGATCCGGTGCCGATCACGTAGTGCGTGTGGTGGCTGGTGTGGATGGTGATCGCGCGGACCCGTGAGGTGCCGCCGATCCGCGGGCCCAAGCGCCGCGCGAGGTCGATGAGGGCCTGGCTCTGGTACTCGGCCGAGTGCTCCTTCGTGTAGGTGTCGAGGATGCCGCGCTTGGCCTCGCCCGCGCCCGGCAGGGAGACGGTGTAGTCGGCCCCAGGCCCGCTGAGCAGGTAGGCGATGAAGCCGTCCTCGCCCTCGTACGCGGGGGACGGCGCGCCCTCGCCGCGCATCGCCCGGTCCACCGACTCCACGGCCATCTTCCCGGCGAAGGCCGGGGCGTAGGCCTTCCAGCTGGAGATCTCGCCCTTGCGTGACTGGCGTGTCGTGGTGGTGACGTGCAGTGCCTGCTGCACCGCCTGGTAGATGACCTCGACCGGGAGGTCCAGCAGGGTGCCGATGCCCGCCGCCGCCGACGGGCCCAGGTGGGCGATGTGGTCGATCTTGTGCTCGTGCAGGCAGATGCCCCGGACCAGGGCGACCTGGATCTCGTACCCGGTGGCGATGCCCCGGACCAGGTCGCGGCCGTCGCGCCCGGTGTGCTGGGCGACGGCGAGGATCGGGGGGATGTTGTCGCCGGGGTGGGAGTAGTCGGCGGCCAGATAGGTGTCGTGGAAGTCCAGTTCGCGCACGGCCACGCCGTTGGCCCAGGCGGCCCACTCGGGGGAGACGCGGGTCGACGACGGGGTGCCCATGATGGTCGCGCCGGGGGCCAACGGGTGGCGGGTGGCCTGGGCGCGGGCGCTGCGGACGGGGCGGCGGCGCAGGGCCGCGGCGGCGACGGCGGCGTTGTCGATGACGCGGTTGCCGATCATCTCGACGACGTCGGCCTCCACCGCCACCGGGTCGGCCGCGACGGTCGCGATCCGGTGTGCGAGCTGCTGCTCCTTGGGCGGGCCCTCGGAACTGCGGTGGACCCGGACACGGTGCTGCTGCATGTTCGTCCCCTCGGCGTCGTGCACGTAGTGCGAACGAGCCTGCCAAAGGGATTCCCCAGGTGGAAGGGGCTAAATCAGCTGGGTTCAGCTAAGGACAGGGTGTGTTTTTGCTAAGTCTGCTAAGGCTGCGGGTCACAAGCGTTGTGGGTCAGCCCGGTCCGTCGAGGTAGCGGCGGACGAGCCCGGCGAGTTCGTCGAACTCACCCGGGGTCGGTTCCGCCAGGAGGACGTAGGGGCGGACGAGGGCGCCGCCGACCTCGTCGGGGTCCGGTTCCTCTCCGATCGGAGGAACCGGGGACAGCACGGGGCGTTCGGGGGCCGGGGCGATCGCGGCGTGCGTCCGCCCGGGCGGTTCGGGAAGGAGCACGTACGCCAGCGCTCCCGCCAGGATCGTGGTCGCGAGCTGCCAGAGGCGTGCGGTCAGGGAGGCGGCGGGCCTGCGGTGTCGCCCGTGAGGGTGGTGCATGGTCGTCCTCCTGCTGGGTTCAGGTGGTTGATCGCGCCCCGGTCCTGGGGCACCGGCTGGGGCCTTCCGGCGGGTGTCCATGGCCCGAGGGCTGCGCTTCCCGCCGGGGGTTCAGAGGTCGAGGTAGCGGTGGGGGTCGATGAGCGCCCACACGGTGAGGGAGTCGCCGGGGCGGCCGGTCCACCACCACTTCTCCGCCAGGTCGGCGACCAGTCGGAGGCCGCGACCGCCCGTGCTGAGCGGGTCGTCCCGCTCGGCCAGCCGGGGCAGGGAGATCGGGCGGCACGCGCGGGGGCCGTCGTCGGTGACCGAGACGAGGACGATCTCGCCGGGAAGCGCCTCGACCGAGACCTTCACCCGCCCGCACCGGCCGCCCGAAGCGGTGTGGGTCATGGCGTTGACCACCAGTTCGTTCATGGCGAGGATGATCGGCGCGGCGAGGTCGTCGTCCAGTCGTGACGCCTGACAGCACCACGTTCGGATACGCCCGAGCTGATCGGGCGTCCCGTCGAAGTACGCCGTACTGACCCCGCACCGCTCGCCGCGCGCGCGGACCGGCAACCCACCCGCCACCCGCCGGTCGTCGTACTGGCCCCGCCTCGGTCGCGGGATGTCGTAGTCCCTCATTCGAGCCTCCATGAGACACAGATGACCTCATTCGAGCGCTGGTCTCCTGCCCCGGCGCTCGCCTTGCGCACAAGCATGAAGGGCGAAATCTGAAACTGCAATAGTGCAGAAAGAACTGGTGCAATATGAGTGACTAAGAGATGGAATCATGCATTGTGTTACGGTTCACGTGGAACCAGGAGGTGCAGCATGGCCACACGGCCGAGCCCGACCGCCCGTCAGCGCCGACTCATGGCGGAGCTGACGCGTCTCCGTGACAACGCGGGGCTTTCTCGCGCGCAGGTCGCCGAGCGCGTCGGTATCACCGACAGCACCTTGTGGAGATACGAGACCGGCATGACGCGGCCGAAGCCCGGTGACGTGGCCATTCTGCTGGATGTGTATCGCGTTCATGGGGCGGAACGCGAAGAACTGATCGAGATGGCCAAGCACGCGCGCAAACGCGGCTGGTGGCACCGGTATCGGCAGACCCTGAAACCGGGTTTTGACAGCTACATCGGCCTCGAAGCCGCCGCGTCCGTCGTGCGGACCTTTCAGACCATCGTCGTTCCCGGCATCCTCCAGACGGAGGACTACGCCCGCGCGGTGACGGAGCAGACCGCCATCACGTCAGCCCCTGACCTGGTGGACGAGAAGGTGCACGTCCGGATGTCGCGCCAGGAGTTGATCACGCGGGCCGCCGATCCCCTGCACGTGGTCGCCGTCCTCGACGAAGCGGTCCTCCGCCGCCAGGTCGGTGGCCCCGACACCATGAGGCGTCAACTCCAGCACCTCGTGGAACTCGCGGCACTCCCCAACGTCACGATTCGGGTGGTGCCGTTCTCGCACGGCGCGCACGCGGGCATGGACGGTCAGTTCAACATCCTGGAGTTCCCCGAGCAGGCCGATCCCGATGTCGTGTACCTGGAGCAGGCGGGCAGCGGTCTCGTTCCGGAAGATCCGGAGGAGGTGCGCCGGTATACGCTGATGTTCGGGAGCCTGCTGGCCAGAGCGCTCGAACCCGATGAGTCGATCCTTCTCATCCGCGGGCTCCTGAGCAACGATCGTTAGGCCCCTCGGAGAAGCGGAGGCTCGGAGATGACCGCGCCGCACAACCCCACCTGGCACAAGAGCACCTACAGCACCAACGGTGGCGACTGCGTGGAGGTGGCCGAGGGCCGGAGTGTGCTGGTCCGTGACACGCAGAACCGGGACCTCGGGCACCTGGCGTACCCGAGCGCGGAGTGGGCTGGTCTGCTTGCTGTTGTGAAGCCGTAGGCGTCCCAGCTGGTGCCTGTGTGCCCATCTGGGATGGATGGTGTGGATGTCTGTTTCTTGGGAACTTGCAGATTTGGTGGTGATGGTGGGCTAGATGCCCAGGTCAGGAAGACTGCTCCCCGCGCACGCGGGGATGGTCCCGGCATCCCCGCCCGCGGTCCCGGGTTGGTCATCTGCTCCCCGCGCACGCGGGGATGGTCCCGCCGCCATGGCCGCCAACCCCGTCGGCATCATCTGCTCCCCGCGCACGCGGGGATGGTCCCGGCCACGGCGGCCGCATGCTCGACCTCATGGGCTGCTCCCCGCGCACGCGGGGATGGTCCCGGATGGTTGCGAGCAACCAAGGGTTGCTCTTCCTGCTCCCCGCGCACGCGGGGATGGTCCCAGGGTCTGGGCGGCGCACTCGGTCGTGGACAGCTGCTCCCCGCGCACGCGGGGATGGTCCCATCACCGGCACCACGCAGGATGCCGAACTCCACTGCTCCCCGCGCACGCGGGGATGGTCCCGGCATGCCATCACCTCGTTGATATCGTCTCACCTGCTCCCCGCGCACGCGGGGATGGTCCCGATCTGCGGATGTCCCAGGTCGGGTAGGCCGCCTGCTCCCCGCGCACGCGGGGATGGTCCCAACGTCGACATCTGGAGCGGTGCGGACGTCTTCTGCTCCCCGCACGCGCATACCGGCAACCCACCCACCACCCACCACCCGCCGGTCGTCGTACTGGCCCCGCCTACGTCGCGGGATGTCGTAGTCCCTCATTCGAGCCTTCTCAGGCACTCATCCATGACGCGATGAGCGGCACGAAAGGTCCGCGGACCCCGACAGCCAAACGATTGGTCTCGTTACGATTCAAGTCTGATAGCTAACTACCAGCAGGGAAAGTAATTATGAAGAAACTTTCGTCAGGCAGTCTTTCGTGAATTGGTTGTCTGATCGCGCATGGGTCAAACTGGGGCGTGCGCCGAACCGTCCACCCCGGGAGCACGCCAGTGGCACAGACCGTAGGGATAGCTCGTAGGACCCTGTCTCGGGTCATGCGCGAGGCGCGCCGAGCGGCGGGCGTCCGAGCAGGTGACGCGGCGGTGCAGGTGGGTGTGACCCCGGGAACGCTCAGCAAGTACGAGAAGTCGGAACATCCGTGGCCGCCCGCCGTGGTGTACGCACTCGGCGACATGTACGAGCTGAACACCGACGACCGGGACAAGCTGGTGGATCTGGCCCGGCAGCGGGAGCCGGGATGGTGGCAGACCAGCGCGGTGCCGGAGTGGTTCGCGCCCTATATCGGCGTCGAGTCCGAAGCCGCCGAGGTGGACCACTACCACGACGGACTGGTTCCGGGCCTGTGCCAGACGGTGGACTACGCGCGTGCGCTCATGACCGCTGTCGTCGGGGACGGTGACCCGGACAAGATCGACAGCCATGCCGCCGTTCGGGTCCGGCGTCAGCAGCGACTCACGGGCGACGCGCCGCTCCGCTTCTCAGCCGTCTTCAACGAGTCCGCGCTCCATCGCGTCGTCGGCGGAGTCGACGTGATGCGCGACCAGCTCGCTCACCTCTTGGAGGTGTCCGAGCTGCCCAACGTCGACCTTCGGTGCCTGCCCTTCTCCTCCGGGGCGCACGCGGGCACGGAGGGAAGCTTCGTCGTGCTGCGCTTCCCCGACCTGATCGAGGGAGTGAACTCGGGCGACGCCGTCTACATCGAGTACGCCATCGGTGGCCTGTTCCTGGAGAAGGAGCCCGAGACCGCCTACTACCAGGGTCTTTATCGCAAGGCGCAAGAGGCCGCACTGGATCAGCAGGAGACTCGGGAACGCATCCAGCAGTGTCTGGACGACCAGTACAAGTAGGAAGAGATGACAGTGGCGAACGGCTGGCAGAACTGGCGGAAATCCAGTTACAGCGGTGGGCACGGTGGCGAGTGCGTCGAGGTCGCGGACAGGCCAGGTGCGGCAGCCGTGCGCGATACTCGGAACCGGGAGCTGGGGCACCTGGCGTACCCGAGTGCGGAGTGGGCCGGTCTGCTCGCCGTGCTGAAGTTGTGAGAGTGCCCCCCTGGGGTCCACATGTAGGGTTGAGAAGTATGGGTCGGATGTCTGTTTCTCGGGAACTTGCGGATTTGGTGGTGCTGGCCGGATAGAAGCGCAGGTCAGGAAGTCTGCTCCCCGCACGCGCGGGGATGGTCCTTGCCTGGCGGGATGTCCGTGGCCACTGCCACCCTGCTCCCCGCACGCGCGGGGATGGTCCACACACACACACTGCTCCCCGCACGCGCGGGGATGGTCCCGCGGCGTCCTGGCCGCACTCCTCACGTAGCCGCTGCTCCCCGCACGCGCGGGGATGGTCCCGCGGGTTGGAAACGGTCGGGGATGACGCCGGTCTGCTCCCCGCACGCGCGGGGATGGTCCCCCGAGCGCCTCGGGAGAATCCGCATCCGAGGTCTGCTCCCCGCACGCGCGGGGATGGTCCCTTGCCGGGGGTGTAGCGGAGGTAACCGCGGTCCTGCTCCCCGCACGCGCGGGGATGGTCCCGTCGGTGGAGCCGGAGCCTGAGGTGGCGGAGGCTGCTCCCCGCACGCGCGGGGATGGTCCCGCCCGTTGTGGGACACCATCGTGTCTCCCCCTCTGCTCCCCGCACGCGCGGGGATGGTCCCCAGAGAAGGCCCGCACCATGGGGGTTGGTGCGCTGCTCCCCGCGCACGCGGGGATTGGTGAGTCTTTTAGGTGCGGGTCTCAGCCTGCCGAGACTGGAGCACCAGGTCGCGGTAGGGCAGCGACACGACTGGGCACGATGTCACGCCGAGCAGGTCCTCGACCTCGCCCAGTCGTATGACTGCTCCCTCTCGGTCCTCGGAGACGATCTCCGTCTCCAGGAACACGCCCACGCCCGTCACGGCGTCCAGCGCGACGGTCAGGTCTGGGTGCGCGGGGTTCCGGAACAGCGTCCTGAACTTCTCCATTCGCACCAGGAACACCATTCCCACGGCCTCCAGGAGCTGTTCCGCCTGATGGGCCTGGCCGGGATCGCTGAGCACGACGTCGGTCTCCGGCTTCGCGACCACACCGTCAGGACCGTGCGTACTGGCGGAGGAGGCAGGTTTGTACGTGATCTCGGCGAAGCCGTCCCTCCGTCGTACGCGCAGACACTCCACGGTCGCGAGGAAGTCGACGTCGGGCCTGCTGTAGTACGTGTCCACCTCGGTCACCGAGGAGCATTCCCGATAGTCGAGCTCGACCAGGCGTCGCCTCACTTCTTCGCCAGAACCGGTCAGTACGCGCTTGCGTTCGACTTCGACGAGACCCATGGGGCGCTCACTTTCCACAATTGACGGCCGAGTCCACGCGGGCGAGGCCCCGCTTCCCACACGAGCCTCGTACGGCGTGCATGGCCTCGCCCAGGGATTCCGCATCCGATAGCGGTATGTTGCGGAACAGGACCAACTGCTTCGCGTCCTCCAGGGGGTTGGCGAGCCTGGAGGCCAGATATCGGTCGTAGTAGTTCCTCCGGCGGACGAGGATGTCGCCCGACTCAGCGGACAGAAGCACGGCCAGGGTCTCGCGTGACGGATATTGTGCCTGCTCCCCGCGCACGCGGGGATCCCCTTCAAGCCACCGTCAGCACAGCTCCATGTCCTTCTCGGCGAGCGTGCCCAGCCCCGCGCCGAGCAGTCCGCGGGTGCCGTCCCGGCCTCGGCCGCCTCGATCTCCGGCGGTGCGAGGCGGAGCTCCGCCCGGCTGTCCTTCGTCACCGCCGACGACACCGCACCCACGACACCGTGATGCCCACGGCGACGGCCAGCGGTCCCAGCAGGAGGAGAACGGACAGGATCCACTCCCGGGAGCCGTCGGGCCCGTACACCCGATGGTCCGCGCCCACGTCCACGGCCGCGATCGGCTCCCCCTCGACGCACGTCTCCCGTCCGGCGGCGTGCAGGTACACCCCGCGCGGCTCGCGACTGTCATCAGGTGTGAAGTGGCCGTTGCAGGTGCACGACTCGTGTCCCGGGTGCTGAATGCAGGAGAGGCTGACGGCGGTGAACGTCCCGGGGGCTCCCTCGCCGCGCGCCGCCCGCAGGTGCTGGTCGAGCCCGGCGAAGCCGACGTAGGCCACGGCCGTCGCCAGAAGCAACAGGACGAGGGAGAACGGGAGCGACGGTGCCGTGCGGGGTTCGTTGTCACTCATGGCGCTCACGCCTTCGCGGGGTCGCCGGTGCGCGCGGCGGTCGGCGTGAGGCCGTACACCGCCACCGCCGCCACGGCGCACAGGGCGGCGGCCAGCAGCCACACCGGCCCGTAGCCACCGGTCATGTCGCGGGTGAAGCCGCCGAACACCGCCATCGCCCCGGCCCCGACCTGGTGCACGGCGTTGACCCACCCGAAGACGATCGCGCCGTCCGCGCCGAACACCCGGCGGCACAGCAGGATGGTCGGGGGCACGGTCGCGACGTCGAGCAGGCCGAACAGCACCACCCAGGACACGATCACCGCTCCGGAGTCCGGTCCGAGCAACGCGGGCAGCGCGGCCAGCAGCAGCGCCCGGCCCGCGTAGTAGCCGACCAGGAGCGGGCGCGGGTCGAACCGGTCGGTGAGCCACCCGGACAGCACCGTCCCCACCAGGGCGAACACACCGATCATCGACACCAGGGAGGCGGCGGCCGTCATGGCCATCCCCGCGTCCTGCGCGGCGGGCACGAAGTGCGTCCACATGATGCCGTTGGTGGTCGCGCCGCACACCGCGAACGTCCCGGCCAGGAGCCAGAACCGGCGATCGCGCACGGACCCGTACAGCACCCGGAGGGTTCGGCGCGCCGCGCCCTGGTCCGCCTTCGGCCTCTCCACGAACGCCGTCGCGCCGTAGGGCCGCTGCCCCAGGTCGGCCGGGTGGTCGCGCAGAAGCAGGGCGATGAGGACGATCATCGTGCCCGCCGTCAGGGCCAGCGTCACGAGCGCGGGACGCCACCCCTGGTGGTCGACGATCCACGCCAGCGCGGGCAGGAAGACCAGCTGGCCGAAGGCGCTGGACCCGGTCAGCGCACCGATGACCAGTCCGCGGCGTCGCACGAACCAGCGGTTGGCGACGGTCGCGGCGAAGGTCATCGACAGCGAACCGGTGCCCGCGCCGATGAGCAGCCCCCAGTAGAGGGTCAGCTGCCACACGTCGGTCATCACCGTGGTCAGCCCGGCGCCGACGACGATGGTCACCAGGGCGGTCATGGCAATACGGCGGAGGCCGAACCGGTCCATCAGCGCCGCCGCGAACGGGGCGATGAGCCCGTAGACGGTCATGTTCACCGAGGCGGCGGCGCCGATCGAGGCACGCGACCACCCGTACTCGGTGTGCAGGGGGTCGACGAGGACGCCGGGCATCGCGGCGAACGCCGCCGCGGCCACGATGGTCAGGCAGGCGATGACGGCGACCGTCCACGCGCGGTGGAACAGGGCGGGTCTGTGCTGGGCGGCGAGGTCGTTCGACATGCCCCCAGCGTCCTTCGGGACCCACCAACGCTGACAGTGTCCCGAAAGCCAACATGTGAAAGAATCAGGCCATGTGCGACTCCGCGAGCCCCGCCGTCCATCGCGTGGCCGTCCTCGCCCGCCACGGTCTGCTGCCCATCGAGTTCGGCATCGTCCACCGCCTGTTCGGCCGGGTCCGCGACGCCGACGACCGGCCGCTCTACGAGGTCGTCACCTGTGCGCTCGAACCCGGTGAGATCACGACCGACACCGACGTCACCCTCAACGTCGAGCACGGCCCCGAAGCGATCGACGAGGCCGACACGGTGATCGTCCCCGCCGCCGAGGAGGACGACGGGGAACGCCCCCACGACCCCCTCGACCCCGCCCTGGCCGCCGCCATCGCACGCGTGCCGCCGACGGCGCGGGTGGCCTCCATCTGCTCGGCCGCGTTCGTGCTCGCCGCCGCGGGGCTGCTCGACGGCTGCCGGGTGACCACGCACTGGAGGTCCGCCGGGTCCTTCCGCGCCATGTACCCGCACATCGACCTGGACCCCGACGTGCTCTACACCGACAACGGGCGCGTGCTCACCGCCGCCGGGGTCGCCTCCGGCATCGACCTGAGCCTGCACATGATCCGCACCGACCACGGTGCGGCCGTCGCCAACGAGGTGGCCCGCACCACGGTCGTCCCGCCCCACCGGGACGGGGGCCAGGCCCAGTACATCCGACACCCGGTGCCGGAGCCGGAGCGTTCGGCCACCGCACGCGCCCGCGCCTGGGCCCTGGAGCACCTCCACCTCCAGCCGGGCCTGAGGGAGATGGCCGAGCGGGAGTCGATGAGCGTGCGCACCTTCACGCGCCGCTTCCGGGACGAGGTGGGGCAGTCGCCGGGCAGGTGGGTCGCCCAGCAGCGCCTCGACCGGGCCCGCCAGCTCCTGGAGGGGTCCGACCTGTCCGTGGACCGGGTCGCGGCCGACGCGGGGTTCGGCACGGGCGCGTCGCTGCGCCAGCACATGCAGGCCGAGCTGGGCGTGTCCCCCAGCGCCTACCGGCGTACCTTCCGGGGCGCCGCGGAGAGCGGGTAGCAGGACGCTCTCCCGGCCCGGGGGCGCGCGGGATCCAGCGCCGTCCGTCGCGGGTGGAGGCCGCCGTTCCCTCCCCCACCCGCATCCCGGATCAGACCTCCAGACCGTCCTCGATGGTCTTGAGACGGTGCCGGGCCAGGGCGAGGTTGCCCCGGGAGCGGTCCAGCGCCAGGTACAGGAACAGGCCCTGCCCCTGGCGGTTCCTGAGGGGGCGGATGACGTGGTACTGGCTGGACAGGGTGATGAGGATGTCCTCGATCGCCTCGTTCAGTCCCAGCTGGTCCATCGTCCTCATCTTGGCCCGGACGACCTCCGTGTTCCCCGCCGCGGCGACGTTGAGGTCCAGAGTGCTCGTGGCGCTGAGCGTTCCCAGCGCCATTCCGCTGCTGTAGTCGACCACGGCGGCGCCGACGGCTCCCTCGATCGCCATCATGTCCTTGAGCCCGGTTTCGATGTTCGCCATGTCCTTCTCTCTCCTTGGGTTGGTCCGACGCAGTTGCGGTCGCTGGGCGATCCACCGGCGCACGGCCGGCACCCGTCGCAGTGGGAACCGACGGCCCGTCACGCGACCACCGGCCCCGTCCGCGGCCGATCGACGGACAGCGCGCGAAGCCCGTCCAGCACGCGTTCGAGCACCGCGCGGTCCACCGCGACGGAGGGCCGGGGCACCGGATGGCGCCCGCCCCCACGCCGGGTCAGCGGTATGCGGGCCGTGCTCGCGAGTCCGCGCAGTCGTCGGAGAGCGAAGCCGAGGTTCCCCCGATCCCGCTCCATCCGCACCTGCACACAGAGGTCGGAGCCCTTCAGGACGGCGAGGAGCAGATGGTGGTCGACGTCGGTGACGACCATGTCCTCCACCGCGTCCGCGGTGTACAGAGGACCTCTGTCGATGGCCTGGAGGATCGACGTCGAATCCTCGGCCCCGTCCTCGTCGCCGACACGGGACACGGTGCCCCCGGCCCGCCAGTCGACGAGGCAGACACTGCGCACTCCGGGCGTCTGGAGCATCTCCCGCATCTGCTGGTCGATGGTGGGCACGTCGGCTCCTTCGGGGGGCGGGCGACACGTGTGGGTCCGCGGGCGAACGGTCAGGCGGCCTCTGCGGATTCCATGACGATAGGACGCCAACGGTCGGGCCGCAGGGTTTTCCCTGATTTTTCAGATATTGCCTGATGAAAACGGTGAATGACGTGCGGCGCGGAATGGCGGCCCGAGGGAGAAAGATTCCTTGTCGTGGGACAAAAAAGCGATATCGGCTCACGAACGCGATCGCGTCGCCTTTCTCGCCTCCGGTGTGCTCTCGGTGTCCGTGTGTCGAGATGTCTGGTTCGTCCGGCGTACGCTGGGAAGATGCGCACCGAGCCGGTGACGATGTTCCTCTGCGGCGACGTGATGCTCGGGCGCGGCGTGGACCAGATTCTGCCGCACCCCGGCGATCCGGCGCTGGAGGAGTACTACGTCCGGGACGCGCGCGGCTACGTCGAACTGGCCGAACGGATGAACGGCCCGATCCCGCGCCCCGTCGGTTTCGCCTGGCCCTGGGGTGCGGCGCTCACCGTGCTGGAGGACGCCTCTCCCGACATCCGGGTGCTGAACCTGGAGACCAGCGTGACCGGCGACGGCGAGTTCCTTCCGGGCAAGGGCATCCACTACCGGATGCACCCCGACAACCTCCCGTGCCTGGCGGCGGCGCGACCGGACGTGTGCTCCCTCGCCAACAACCACGTCATGGACTTCGGCGTCCGCGGTCTGGAGGACACCCTCGACGCACTGGCCGCCGCCGGGCTGCGTTCGGCGGGCGCGGGCCGCGACGCCGCGGAGGCCCGCGCGCCGGCCGTCGTCGACCTGGAGCGGGGCGGTCGGGTCGTGGTCGCCGCGTTCGGGACCACCTCGACCGGCATCCCGCCCGGCTGGGCGGCCCGCGACGACGGGCCGGGGGTCCACCTGGTGCCCGAGAGCGCGCGGGCGGGCGCGGCGCTCGTCGCCGAACGGGTCGCGAAGGCGCGCGGCCCCCGCGACGTGGTGGTCGCCTCGGTCCACTGGGGCTCCAACTGGGGCTACGGCGTCTCCGACCAGCGCGCGATGGCCCACGCCCTGGTCGACGGGGGAGTGGACGTGGTGCACGGCCACTCCTCGCACCACCCCCGGCCGATCGAGGTCTACCGCGACCGGCTGATCCTCTACGGCTGCGGCGACTTCGTCAACGACTACGAGGGCATCCAGGGCTACGAGGACTTCCGCGACGACCTGCGGCTGATGTTCCTGCCCTCGGTCGACGCGGGCACCGGCCGACTGATCTCGCTGCGGATGGTCCCGCTGGTCTCCCGCAGGATGCGCCTGGACCCGGCCTCCCGCAGGGACGCCTGGTGGCTCCAGGAGACCCTCGACGACGTCAGCCGCGACCTCGGCTGCCGGGTCGTGCCCGAGGGCGACGAACTCGCGCTGCGGTGGACGTGACCGCGAGCCGCCTCCCGCCCGCGCCCCGCCGCGACCACCCCGCCCGAACCCGCCGACTACCCTGAGCACCAACGGAGGGGGACAACGGTGCGCAAGGTCTACGCGGGGCCCCGGCTGCGCGGGCTGCGCCGCGAACGTTCGCTGTCGCAGGTCGAACTCGCCCGCGAACTGGGCATCTCGGCGGGCTACCTCAACCAGATGGAGCACAACCAGCGACCGCTCAGCGTGCCCGTGCTCCTGCGCGTCACCGAGGTGTTCGGCGTCGACCCCGGCTTCTTCGCCACCGGCGACACCACCCGCCTCATCGCCGAACTCCGCGAGGCGCTCGTCGACGCGCCCTCCGGCGACCGCGTCGGCGCCGACGAACTCGACGAACTCGCCACCTCGCTCCCCTCGGTCGCACGCGCCCTGGTCGACCTCCACCGCCGCTACCGCGACGCCTCCGCCCAGGCCGCCGCCCTGGCCGAGGGACGCGGCGACGGCCCGGCCCCCGCGCCCATGGCCTACGAACAGGTCCGCGACTTCTTCTACGCCCGCCAGAACTACGTCGGTGAACTCGACGAACGCGCCGAGGAGCTCGCCGGGCGCGAGGACGTCGCCCCCGGCCAGGCGCACACCGTCCTGACCCGCGTCCTGGGCGAACGCCACGGCGTGCGCGTGGAGACCGAGGCCCCGGGCGCGGACCCCGGCTCCCGGCACCGCGCCTTCGACCCCGACCGCCGCGTCCTCACCCTCGCCGCCCACCTGCGCCCGGGCCAGCGGGCCTTCCAGCTCGCCACCCAGCTGGCCTTCCTCGAACACGGCGACCTGCTGGAGGAGCTGGCCCGGGGGGAGGAGCTGGCCACCGACCAGGCCGTGCGCCTCGCCCGGATCGGCCTGGCCAACTACTACGCCGGGGCCTTCGTCCTGCCCTACAAGGCCTTCCACGCCGCCGCCGAGGCGGAGCGGTACGACATCGAGCTGCTGGCCGACCGGTTCGGGGTCGGTTTCGAGACCGTCTGCCACCGCCTGTCGACGCTCCAGCGGCGCGGCCTGCGCGGCGTCCCCTTCTCGTTCGTGCGCGTGGACCGGGCGGGGAACATGTCCAAGCGCCAGTCGGCCACCGGCTTCCACTTCTCCCGCTCCGGCGGCACCTGCCCGCTGTGGAACGTCTACGCCGCCTTCTCCGCGCCGGGCGTCATCCAGACCCAGATCGCGCAGATGCCCGACGGTCGCGCCTACTTCTGGGTGGCGCGGACCGTCGGGCGGGGCTACGGCGGCTACGGAGCCGCCCGCAAGACCTTCGCGGTCGGGCTGGGCTGCGAGCTGAGGAACGCGCACCGCCTCGTCTACTCGGCGGGCTTCGACCTCGGGGACCCGCGCGCGGCGACCCCGATCGGGCTGGGGTGCAAGGTGTGCGAGCGCCCCGCGTGCCCCCAGCGCGCCTTCCCTCCGGCGGGCCGGTCGCTGCTGGTCAACGAGAACTCCAGCACCGTCTCGCCCTACCCGGTGTCCGAACCCGGACGCTGACCGGGCCACGCCGCGCGGGCGGGTACGCGGGTCCTCCACAGCGCGGTGGCGGCCCCGGCCGCGGCCAGCGCCAGGAGCGCGAACACACCCAGTGAGAACGGCTGCCCGGCCCGTGCCCCCAGCCAACCCGCCAGGGGGTAGGTGAGCAGGAAGCAGGCGTGCGAGAGCGCGAACTGGGCCGCGAACAGTGCCGGGAGCCCGCCGGGGGCGGCGGACCCGCGCAGCAGTCGGCCGGTGGGGGTGAGGACGAGCGACGTGCCCGCGCCCAGGACGAACCAGCACGCGAGGACGCCCGCCCACGCCACGGCGCCGGTCGTCACTGACAGCGTGAGCGCGGCGACCGCCAGGCCGAGGGCGAGCACGAACCCCGCGGGCAGCATCACCGCGCGGTCGGCGACCCTGTCCAGGGCCCCGGGCAGCAGCAGGGCCACGACCATCGACCCGGCGCCGAAGGCTCCCAGGGCCAGCGCCACCGCCGACGGGTCCCGCCCCAGCAGGTCCCGGACGATGACGACGGTGTCGACGAGCACGACGGCGGTCGCCGACGCCACCGCGAGGTTCATCGCCAGGAGGGCGCGCAGCCGCGGCGTCGTCAGGAAGGGGCCGATCCCCAGCGCGGCGCCCGCCCGACCGGCCTCGGAGTCCGACCGTGATCGGGGCAGTCGGGTCAGCAGGACCAGCACGGACGCGGCGAGGAACCCCGTTCCGGTGCCGAGGAACAGGGCGTCGTGGCCGACCACGGTGAGCAGGGCCGCCGCGACGAGTGGGCTGGCCAGGCTCTCCAGGTCGTAGGCGAGCCGGGACAGCGACAGGGCCCGGGTGTAGTCCCGCTCGTCGGTGAGGACGTCGGGGATGGTGGCCTGGAAGACGGGGGTGAACGCCGCCGAGCCCGTCTGGAGCAGCAGGATCAGCAGGTAGACCTGCCACAACTCGCCGACCAGGGGCAGCCCTAGGGCGCAGACGGCGCGCAGCGCGCTCGCGGATGCCAGGAAGGCGCGGCGGGGGAGTCGGCCGGCCAGCGCGCCGACCAGCGGCGACACGCCGACGTAGGCCAGCATCTTGATGGTCAGGGCGGTGCCCAGGACGGTTCCGGCGTCGGCGCCCGCGAGGTCGTAGGCGAGCAGGCCGAGGGCGACGGTCGCCAGCCCGGTGCCGAGCAGGGCGAGGACCTGGGCGGTGAACAGTCGGCGGTAGGCCGGGTGGGCGAGGACGCGGAGCATGGGCGGGCTCCCGGGGGTTGACGGCAGACCGGATTATTATATGTGCGCACTTGTGCACATGTCATGCGCGGGGTTGCGCTCCCACGCGTTCCGCCCGGCGCCCGGGCCGCCCGCCTCGCCGGCCGGAACACCTAGACTGCGCGCATGCCCGAACGTGAGCCGCCGTCCGCCCCGAGCCTGTTCCACGGGGAACCCCCGGGCCCCGAGCGGCTCGCCGTGGCCGCCGACGTCTTCCGGCTGCTCTCCGACCCCACACGCCTGTGCCTGCTGTGGACACTGGCCCAGGGCGAGGCCGACGTCGGTCAGCTCACCGAGGCGTGCGGGGCCTCGCGGACGGCCGTCTCCCAGCACCTGGCCAAGCTCCGGCTGGCGGGCCTGGTGGAGGCGCGGCGCGAGTCGCGTCACTCGATCTACCGCATGCGCGACGGCCATCTGCGGCGACTCGTCCTGGAGGCGCTCAACCACGCGGACCACGTGGTGTCCGGCGAGCCCCCGCACGCGTGACTCCGGCGCCCGGTGCGACCGAGCCGGGACCCGCCCCCGTACACCCCCTTGCCAACCGGCTCGTGCGCGGTTTCACTCGTGGTCACGGGGCAGGCCGCCACGGTGGCCCGGCGCTGGCCCGGCGAGGGGAGACAGCGGATGGCCGACGGGTGGATCGCCTGGCCGCGGGGCGCCGACCCCGACGCCGTGCGGCGCGACGTCGCCGTGGCGCACGCGCGCTTCACCGACTCCGGGCAGCTCAGCGAACGCGTCCGCGCCGTCGTCGGCGACTCCTGGCGGCGCAGCGCCCGCCACGGCGTCGACCCCGACAGCACCACCCCGCGCGTGGAGCTCACCGGCCACGTGCTGCGCGACCACCGCGCCGCCCACCCGCTCTCCCCCGTCATGCCGCTGCTGCGCCGCCTCCTCGTCGACACCGCCCCCGGGCCCCAGCTCGTCGCGGTCGGCGACGCCTCCGGCCGCCTCCTGTGGGTGGAGGGCGACCACCGGCTGCGCGACCGCGCCGAGGGCATGGCCTTCGTCGAGGGCGCCAACTGGGACGAGCGCTCGGCGGGCACCAACGCGCCCGGCGTCGCGCTCGCCCTCGACCACGAGGTCCAGGTCTTCGCCAGCGAGCACTTCGCCCGGGGCGTGCACCGCTGGAGCTGCTCGGCGGCGCCCCTGCACGACCCCGACACCGGGGCGCTGCTCGGCGTCCTCGACCTCACCGGCGAGGACCACGTCGCCTCACCGCACGCCCTCGCCCTCGTCCGCGCCGCCGCGGCCGCCGCCGAGGCGGAGCTGCGCGCCCTGCGGCTCGGCGGCCGCGTGCCCCCGCCGCGACCGCCCGGCGACGACGACCGCCCGCACCTGCGTGTCCTCGGCCGCGACGGCGCCGAACTCTCCCTCGGCGGAAGGGCCGCGGCGCTGAGCCCGCGCCACGCCGAGATCCTCCTGCTGCTCTCCCACTTCCCGCGCGGCCTGACCGGCGCCGCCCTCGGCGCCCTCCTCCACGAACGCGACGCCGCCCCGGTCACCGTCCGCGCCGAGATGGCCCGCCTGCGCCGCCTCCTCGGGCCGGGGCTGCTCGACTCCCGCCCCTACCGGCTGTGCCGCCCGGTGGACTCCGACGTGGACGACGTCCGCCGCCACCTCGCCGCCGGGGACCACCGCCGCGCCCTGGACGCCTACCCCGGCCCGGTCCTCCCGCGCTCCGACGCCCCGGGCGTGGTGGAGATCCGCGACGCCCTCCAGGCCGAGGTCTGCGCCGTCCTCGCCGACCACGCGCCCCCCGAGGTGCTGCTCGCCTGGGCGGAGCACCCCGAGTGGCGCGAGGACCCCCGCGCGGTGGCGGCGGCGCTCGGCGCGGTCGACGCCTCCTCGCCCCGACACGCCGCCCTGCGCGGTCGGCTCCACTGGCTCGGCGGCTGAGCCCCGCTGCCCCGCCGACCCCCGCCACACCACCGCAACGTGCTCGCAACGTCGGGGTGACTAGCCTCACGCCCGCGACGCCGGACCCGGAACCGGCGCCGACGGACACGAGGAGGCAGGCATGACCATCTACACGCGTCCCGGCGAGCCCGGCAGCGTCGTGGAGTACGCCCCGCGCTACGACAACTGGATCGGCGGCGCGTGGGTCAAGCCCGTCAGGGGCCGCTACTTCGAGAACCCCACCCCCGTCACCGGCCAGACCTTCACCGAGGTCGCCCGCAGCGGCGCCGAGGACGTCGAACTCGCCCTCGACGCCGCCCACGGCGCCGCGCCCGCCTGGGGCCGCACGCCCGCCGCCGAGCGCGCGCTCGTGCTCAACCGGATCGCGGACCGGATCGAGGCCAACCTGGAGCGGCTCGCCGTCGCCGAGTCCTGGGAGAACGGCAAGCCCGTCCGCGAGTGCCTGGCCGCCGACCTCCCGCTGGCGGTGGACCACTTCCGCTACTTCGCGGGCGCCATCCGCGCCCAGGAGGGGCACACCTCCCAGATCGACGAGGACACCGTCGCCTACCACTTCCAGGAACCGCTGGGCGTGGTCGGCCAGATCATCCCCTGGAACTTCCCCCTGCTCATGGCCACCTGGAAGCTGGCCCCCGCCCTGGCCGCCGGGAACGCGGTCGTCCTCAAGCCCGCCGAGCAGACCCCCGCGTCGGTCCTCCTCCTGGTCGAGCTGATCGCCGACCTCTTGCCGCCCGGCGTCGTCAACGTCGTCAACGGCTTCGGCGCGGAGGCGGGCAAACCGCTCGCCTCCAGCCCCCGCGTGCGCAAGGTCGCCTTCACCGGCGAGACCACCACCGGCCGCCTGATCATGCAGTACGCGTCGGAGAACCTCATCCCGGTCACCCTGGAGCTGGGCGGCAAGAGCCCGAACCTCTTCTTCGCCGACGTCGCCGACCGCGCGGACGCCTTCTACGACAAGGCGCTGGAGGGCTTCACCCTCTTCGCGCTGAACCAGGGCGAGGTCTGCACCTGCCCGTCCCGGGCGCTCGTCCAGGCGTCCGTCTACGACCGCTTCCTCGGCGACGCCCTGGAGCGGGTCGGCGCCATCGTCCAGGGGAACCCGCTGGACACCGCGACCATGGTCGGCGCCCAGGCCAGCAACGACCAGCTGGAGAAGATCCTGTCCTACATCGACATCGGGGTCCGGGAGGGCGCGAAGGTGCTCGCCGGGGGCGAGCGCGCCGACCTCGGAGGCGACCTGTCCGGCGGCTACTACGTCACCCCGACGGTCTTCGAGGGCCGCAACGACATGCGGATCTTCCAGGAGGAGATCTTCGGCCCGGTGGTGTCGGTGACCAGGTTCGACGACTACGCCGACGCCGTCAAGATCGCCAACGACACGCTCTACGGCCTCGGCGCGGGCGTGTGGTCCCGCGACGGCAACACCGCCTACCGCGCGGGCCGCGACATCCAGGCCGGGCGCGTGTGGGTGAACAACTACCACGCCTACCCCGCCCACGCGGCGTTCGGCGGCTACAAGCAGTCGGGGATCGGCCGGGAGAACCACCGCATGATGCTCGACCACTACCAACAGACGAAGAACCTGCTGGTGAGCTACTCCGACTCGGCGCTGGGGCTGTTCTGATGCCCGCCCCCGCGGACGGTGCGGGGGCGGAGCGGGTGGCGGTCACCGACGAGGCCGCCGCCCTCCTCCGCGACCTGCGCGCCGAGCACGGGCCGCTCATGTTCCACCAGTCCGGCGGATGCTGCGACGGCAGCTCCCCGATGTGCTATCCGGCGGGGGAGTTCCGCACCGGCGCGGCCGACGTCCACCTGGGCGACCTGGACGTGGGCGGGCCCGAACCGGTGCCGGTGTGGATGTCCCGCGCCCAGTTCGCACTGTGGCGGCACACCCACCTGACGATCGACGTCGTGCCGGGGCGCGGCGCCGGATTCTCCCTGGAGGCGCCGACGGGGCGGCGCTTCCTCGTCCGGTCGAGGCTCATGACCGACGACGAGGCCGAACGGCTGGCCTGACCGGGCCCCGTCCCGGTCCCGGGGCTCGGGCCCCTGACCCGGAAGACCCGACCCTGACCCCGACCGTCCCGCGTGCGGACCCGTGGACCGGCCCGACACGGGTCCGCGCCGGACGCGCGACCACACCGGACGCGGGCCCGTGCCGCCTCCCGCACGGGCCCGCCACACCCTTGCCCTCAGGCCCCACGGCTCCCGTCCGCCCCGCCTCCCCGGCGCTCGGCGATCCGGTGGGCCAGCTCGTCGGTGGCCAGCAGGTCCTCGCGGATCCGCCCGGTCCGGTAGGCCACCCGCGCGGCGATGTGCCCGGCCACCGGCACCGTCAGGACCTGGAACAGACCCACCAGGATCAGCGTCCCCACGTTGAACACGCCCGTGTCCTGCGGGGCGATCCGCAGACCGATCCCCACCAGCACGAGCAGCAGCCCCAGCACCTGGGGCTTGGCCGCCGTGTGCATCCGGGACAGCAGGTCGGGGAACCGGACCAGCCCCACCCCCGCGACGAGGGACAGCGCGGCGCCCACCAGCAGGCACAGCGCCGCCAGCCAGTCCAGGACCGTGACCAGAGGCTCGCTCACCTGTTCCACCCCTTCTCCTCGGCGCTCCGCGCCTCGTCCAGATGGCGGCGGACCACGAACTTGGACACGCTGACCGAGCTCACGAACCCGATCAGCGACAGCACCAGCAGGATCGGCAGCACCGTCGGGTCGCGGTTGAACGCCGCGTAGGCGCCGATCCCGGTGAGCGCGGAGGCCACCAGCACGTCGACGGACAGCGCCCGGTCCAGGATGCTGGGCCCGAGCATGAGGCGGGCCGTGCTGAGCAGGGCGGCCAGCCCGAGCAGCACGGAGATGGCGATCCACAGCGCGGTCACGCGCCCTCCCTCCCGGCCGCCGCGGCGGCCTCCAGATCGGCGATGTCCTGACGGGTGCCGACGGCGCGCACGATGCGTTCCTCCAGCAGCAGCGCCCCCGAGCGCGCGCGGGCGGTCCCCGTCTCGTCGACGGCGCCGAGGACGTGCACGTACAGCACGCGGTCCGGCTGCCCGACCTCCACGACCATGCTCCCGGGGATAGCGGACAGGGCGATCGCCGTGCACACGAGCATCAGGTCCGAGTCGGTGCGCAGCGGCACCGCGATCACCGAGCTGCGCACCGGCGGCCCCGGCGCGAACACCTGCCGGGTCACCTGGAGGCTCGACACGACCATCTCACGGGCGACGAAGCCCAGCAGCCGCAGCGTGGCCAGCGGGCGCAGCCGCAGCCCCGGGCCGATCGGCGGCAGCGGGAACACCACCGTGATCAGCACCGACACCCCGAACCCCAGCACCGCCAGGCCCAGTGACTCCTCCCGCCACTGGAAGCCGTTGAACAGCAGCATCCACACCAGGGTCATCCCGAGCGCGACGGGCAGCTGCACCTTGCCCAGACGGCGGCGCACCGCGCGCAGGCGCGTTCCCCGTCGGCCACGGGCGTCGTTCACGGTCATCGGTCGCCTCCCAGGACCGCAGTGACGTACGGCGTGCGTTGGAGCAGTTCGGCGCCCGCGTCCGACGAGTAGGCGATGAGCGGACCCGCGAGCACGGTCAGGGCCAGCCCCATCGCGACCAGCGCCATGGTGGCGCCGACCATGCTCCGGGGCAGGACCACCGAGGTGACCACCCGCGTCGCGGCGCGGGTCGCGGTGTCCTCCAGCCGGGACGTGGGCCCGACCGCCTCCTCCGGCCCCAGGGCCGCGGTGGTCGTCTCCTCGCCGTCCTCGCTCTCCTCCAGGACGGTGCCCGGTTCGGCGACCATCCCCTCGGCGGGTGTGCGCCAGAACGCGTAGTTCCACACCCGCGCCATGACGTAGAGCGTGAGCAGACTGGTGACGACCGACGCGACGACCAGCGCGAAGGCCATCGGCGTCCCGGCCTCCACGCCCGCCTGGAGCAGCCCGAGCTTGCCGAGGAAGCCCGACAGCGGCGGGATGCCGCCCAGGTTCATCGCCGGGATGAAGAACAGCACCGCCAGGACCGGCGCGATCCGCCCCAGACCGCCGAGGTCGTCCAGGGACGTGGACCCGCCCCGGCGTTCGATCAGCCCCGTGATGAGGAACAGCGTGGTCTGCACGGTGATGTGGTGGGCGACGTAGAACACCGCGCCGGACAGGCCCAGCTCGCTGCCGAGCGCCACCCCGAACAGCATGAACCCGATATGGCTGACCAGGGTGAAGGACAGCAGGCGCTTGATGTCGTTCTGGGCGACCGCGCCCAGCGCGCCCATGATCATCGTGGCCAGGGCGACCCAGAGCAGGAACGTGTCGATCCGCGTCCCCGGGAACATCAGGGTCTCCGAGCGGATGATCGCGTACACGCCCACCTTGGTCAGCAGGCCCGCGAACACCGCCGTGACCGGCACGGGCGCGGTCGGGTAGGAGTCGGGCAGCCACGCCGACAACGGGAACACCGCCGCCTTGATGCCGAACGCGATGACCAGGATGACCTCCAGCACGAGCCGCAGCTCGGCGGGGATGTTCCACAGCCGCTCGGCCAACAGCGCCATGTTCACGGTCCCGGTGGCCGCGAAGACCAGCCCGATCGCGATCAGGAACAGCACGGACGACAGCAGCGACACCACCACGTAGATGGCGCCCGCGCGCATCCTGGGCTGGGTGCCGCCCAGGGTCAGCAGCACGTAGCTGGCGGTCAGCAGGATCTCGAAGCCGACGTACAGGTTGAACAGGTCACCGGCCAGGAAGGCGTTGGAGACGCCGGCGACCAGGATCAGGTAGGTCGGCTGGTACACCGACAGCGGTGCCACCTCGGCCTTGCCCGCCATGCCCTGACCGATGGAGTACACGAGCACGGCCAGCGTGATCGCCGACGACACCGTCACGAACAGGGCCGAGAGCCGGTCGGCGACCATGGTGATCCCGAGCGGGGCCTCCCACCCGCCCAGCTGCACGGCCAGCGGGCCGTACAGGTCGGCGCCCACCATGAGGGCGAACCCGATGAGGAGCACGGCGGTGAGCGTGGCGACGCTGACCCACTGCTGGAGCTGGGGCCAGCGGGTGCCGAGCGCGAGTTTGACCCCGGCGGCGAAGAGCGGCAGGACCACCGGCAGCGGGACGAGGTGGTGCACGGTCGCGGCGAAGAGGGATCCGTCGATCATCAGTCGTTCCCTTGCAGCTCGCTGTCCTCGGCACGGGCGAGGCGTTCGCGCTCGGCCCGCATGGTCTGGCGCATCTGGCGCCGCTGGGCGCGCACGCGGCGCCGCAGCTCCCGCCACAGCTCGCGCTCGGCGGCCCGGTCGGCGCGGCGGTGCTCCCGCAGCTTCCGGCGGCCCCGGCGGATGCGGCCGCGCAGCTCGGCGACCTGCTCGACCATGGTCTGCGTGCGGTGGGTGAGCCGGCGGACGGTCTCCTGGGAGTGTTCGTCCGCGCCGCTCTCCTCGGCGTCGACCTCGAACCGGGCGAGCTCGGCCTGGGCGGAGGCGATCTCCGCCTTGATCCGGGCCTGTTCGGCCAGCTCCTGGGCGTCGGCGGCGGCGATGGTCGCCTGGAGTTCGGCCCGTTGGGCGCGGATGTCGGCGCGCAGGCGGCGGCGTTCGCGGCGGAACCGCCTGCGCACGGCGCGCACGCCCTCGCCCCGGACGATCCGGAGGTCCTCGGCGTCGTCCTGCACCTCGTCGTTGCCCTCCAGCTGCCAGCTCCGGTAGGCCATGGCCAGGAGGAACGCGGTGATGCCGAGGGTGATGACGATGGCGGTGAGGATCATCGCCTGCGGGAGGGGGTCGGTCATCCGGTCCTCGTCGGTCAGCCAGAGGATCGGCGGCCCCCCGGCCGCGCCGCCCGACGCCAGGATCATGAGGTTGACCCCGTTGCTGAGCACGACGAACCCGAGGAGGACGCGGGTCAGGCTGCGCTCCAGCAGGAGCACGACGCCCACCGCGACCAGGACGCCGACGACGAGGACGAGGACGAGCGTGGGAGTGTCGTTCACGGGGTGACCTCCTCGGTCGGGGCCTCGACCCCGCGTCGGGCGGCCTCCGCCGCGTGCACGGCGTCCCGCTCGATCTGTTCGTCGATCCGGGCGCCGAGGCTGCGGAGGATGTCCAGGATCAGGCCGATCACCAGCAGGTACACGCCGGTGTCGAAGACCAGGCTCGTGGTCAGGTGCAGGTCGCCCATGAGGGGGACGTGCAGGTCCAGCGAGCCGCCGGACAGGATGTCGCCGCCGATCAGCGGACCGGCCAGGGCCACCCCGGTCGACAGGGCCAGACCCGCGCCGATCAGCGCGCCGGGCTGCACCCAGGCGGTCGCGTACAGCTCGAAGCGGCCCCCGGCCAGGTAGCGCACGATGAGCGCGAGCCCGGCCACGATGCCCCCGGCGAACCCGCCGCCGACCGCAGAGTGGCCGGTGAGCAGCAGGTACACCGAGATCACCATGACCACCGGGAAGAGGAAGCGGGAGACCACCTCGAAGATCACCGACCGCCGCTCCGTGGGCAGGGCGTCGGCCCCGGCCAGCCACACCCGGCTGGGCGCGGGCTTGACGTGCAGCTCGCGCGGCGCCACGCGCAGCCCGCCGAGGTCGATCTGGCCGGCGCCGCCGGGCGGCGCGTGCGGCGCGGTGACCGACCGCGGTCGGAGCCCGTGCGGGCCGCCGCGCGGCTGGGCCTTGCGGCGCACGAACATCAGGCTGGCCACACCCGCGGCGGCCGCGCCCAGGACGGAGATCTCGCCCATGGTGTCCCAGGCCCGCACGTCGACGAGGAGGACGGCGATGATGTTGTCCCCGCCGACCTCGCGCGCGGCGTCGGCGAAGCCGGGGGAGACGGACTCGTCCTGGCGTCCGGCGAGGGCGAAGTAGGTCATGCTCGCCACGAGCGCCCCGGTAGCCACACCGATCACCAGGTTCCACATACGTCGCCCGCGCAGCGCGGGTGTGGAGAACCGGGCGGGCAGGCGACGCAGGACCAGCACGAAGACGACGATGCTCACCGTCTCCACGAGGAACTGGGTGAGCGCGAGGTCGGGCGCGCCCTGGAGGAAGAACAGCACCGCGCACCCGTAGCCGGTCATCCCGACGAGGACGACCGCGAACAGACGGCGCCGCACGAAGAGGACGAACAGGCAGGTGAGGATGATGATCACGGTCGGGATCAGCTGCACGGGGGTGTCCCACGCCCGCACGGGCGGCGCGGGCAGCTCCCACAGGCGTCCGGCGATGATCGGCCAGCCGGACACGACGACCATGGCCACCAGGATCGTGCCGAGGTAGACCGGCAGCGAACCGCGCTGGGTGCCGCCGGTCAGCTGGAGGGCGACGTTCTCCAGCGCGGCGAGCATCCGCCGGTAGACGCGGTCGGGGTCGACGAGGGCGAGCCGCAGGCCCAGCCGCACGACCTGGCCGCGCAGGACGAACAGCACGTAGCCCAGCGCCAGGCACAGCGCGGACATCAGCAGCGGGAACTCGAAGCCGTGCCACAGGACCAGGTGGGTGGTCTCGGCGCCGGGCGCCGGGGGGACGGTGTCGGCGTAGACGGCCAGGAGGGGGTCGAGCGCGCCGGAGAACGGCCCGGCGACCAGCCCGAGCCCGGACAGGACCACGGCGGGCGCCAGGAACAGCGGTCCGGGGGCGTGGACGGCGGTGGCGGGGACGTTCTCCTTGACGCCGAACGCGCCCCACAGGAACCGGAGGCTGTAGGCGACGGTGAGGGCGGATCCGGCGACGAGACCGACGAGGACGGCGGTGTCGACGGCGCCGCCGGCGGTGAACGCGCCGAACGCCAGCTCCTTGGCGGCGAACCCGATCGTGGGCGGGAGCCCCGCCATGGAGACGAGGGCGACGAGCGCCGTCCAGAAGACGCCGGGCGCGGCGGTGCGCAGGCCGGACAGCTCGCGCAGGTCACGGGTGCCGGTGGCGTGGTCGATGATCCCGACCACGAGGAACAGGGCCGCCTTGAACAGCGAGTGCGCGATGAGCATCGCGATCCCGGCGAGCGCGGCGGCGCGCGTCCCGGCCCCGAACAGGGCGACGAGGAAACCGAGCTGGCTGACGGTGCCGTAGGCGAGCAGGAGCTTGAGGTCGAACTGGCGCAGGGCCGTCCACCCGCCGAGCAGCATCGTGAGCACGCCGAAGGCCAGCGCCATGGACTGCCAGACGACGGCGTCGTGGAAGGCGGGGGTCAGGCGCGCGACCAGGTAGACACCGGCCTTGACCATCGCCGCCGCGTGCAGGTAGCCGGAGACCGGCGTGGGCGCGCGCATGGCGGCGGGCAGCCACAGGCTGAACGGGAACAGCGCCGACTTGGACATGGCGCCGATCATGATGAGGGCGAGCGCCACGTTGAGCGCGGTCCCGGCGGGCGGGGGGTCGGCGACGATCTCGGAGATGACGTACGTGCCCGCCGTCTGGCCCAGCATGATCATGCCGACGAACATCGTGAGGCCGCCCGCGGTGGTGACCGTCAGCGCGGTCATGGCGGCGCGGCGGCTCTCCTTCTGCTCGGTGCTGTGCCCGATGAGCAGGTAGGAGAAGACGGTGGTCAGCTCCCAGTGCACGAAGAGCTGGATGAGGTCGTCGGCCAGGACCAGGCCGAGCATCGCGGCGGCGAAGGCGACGAACACCCCCGCGAAGCGGCCGAGCCCGGGTTCGGAGTCCTCGAAGTAGCGGGCGCAGTAGACGAGGATGAGCGCGCCGACTCCGGCGGCGATGAGCGTCATCACCAGCCCGAGCGCGTCCATGTACAGGCCCAGGCGCAGGGAGAACTGCGGCGCCCACGCGATCGACGAGGACAGGGCGTCGCCGCGCGCGATCACGGGGGTCTGGAGGAGCGCCCAGACGGTGGCGGCGCCCGGGACGAGGGCGAGCGCGACGAACGCGTTCCGCCCCCACCAGCGCACGAGCAGGGGGGCGATCGCCGCGGCGACGAAGTGTGCGACGAGCACGGTGGTCAATGCGTCCCTCCCGGATGGGTCCGGGCCCGCCCGAGTCCGGGGGCGGACACCCGTCACCCCGGGGCCGGGATGACGCCTTCGCGGATCGGTTCCGCGGTCCAGGTGTCAGGGTGGCCTCGGCGGGGCATGGATCATCGTGAAATTACGTGCATTTGCTATCTAATAGCTAGACTACACAATGGTCGAGCCACCGCGCGCGCCAGGGTGCGCGGTGGACGCCGAGCCAGCGAGGATCGTTTCGTGCCTGACGAGTCAGTCGACCCCGGGGCCCCGCCGCCCGACACCGAACCGCACGACCCCGAGCCGCCCGACGCCGGACTCGAGGAGTTCCAGCGGGCCTGGACCGAACTGATCAACGCGGCGATCCACGCCCGTTCCCGCGGCGGACACGGGCACGAGGAGCTCACACTGACGCAGGCGCTCCTCATGGAGGCCGTGCGCGGCATGCGCGATCCGAGCGTCGGCGCGGTCGCCCGGGTCGTCGGCGTGTCGTCCCCCTCCGCCACTCGCATGATCCAACAGCTGGAGCGGAAGGGCATGATGGCGCGCCGTCGGTCCCCCCACGACGAGCGCAGCACCGTGGTGGGGCTCACCGAGGAGGGTGAGCGGATCCTCGCCGTCAGACGCGGCGCGCTGGAGCGCAGACAGCGCCAGATGTACGCGGCGATCCGGCCGTCGCTGCGGCCCCAGGTGCTCATGATCCTGCGCGATCTGCGCGAGGCGATCGACGACGCGTGAGACCGCCGTGCCACGGTGACCGCTCCGGGCGGGGGACGGCCCAGGACCGGAACGGGCGCGGTACGTGGAGCGGCTCACACCGGGCTGACCGGCGTGTTCGTCGTGTCCCCGGTTCCGGTCTGCCGTGGGCAGATCTGCCCCGGGCCGAAACGCTGGAAGTCGCCGCGCGCGCCGCCGCAGGGTGGAACCACCGGCCGGGCGGACGAACGCTCCGCCGACCGGTGGAGGAGAGTTCCATGCTGACCCACCAACGGCCCGTCGCCGAACACGACGCGGCGGGCGGCGCCTTCGACGACCAGCTGGCCGCCCGCCTGCTGCGCAGCCGGATCGTGCTGCTGGGCACGCAGGTCGACGAGACGAGCGCCAACCGGCTGTGCGCCCAGATCCTGCTGCTCGCCGACGAGGACCCCCGCCGCGACATCACCCTCGCGATCAACAGCCCCGGCGGCTCCGTCCACGCGGGGATGGCCGTCTACGACACGATGCGCTTCGTGCCCAACGACGTGTCCACCCTGGTGATGGGCTTCGCGGGGAGCATGGGCCAGTTCCTGGCCTGCGCGGGGACGGCGGGCAAGCGCTACAGCTTCCCGCACGCGCGGATCATGATGCACCAGCCCTCCGGCGGCCTCGGCGGAACCGCGGCCGACATCGCCATCCAGGCGGAGAACCTGGCGCACACGAAGCGGACCATGGTGCGGCTCATCGCCGAGCACACCGGTCAGAGCGAGGAGACCGTCACCAGGGACCAGCACCGCGACGCGTGGTTCACCGCCCAGGAGGCCAAGGAGTACGGCTTCGTGGACCACGTCGTGGAGTCGGTGCGCGAGCTGGAGGGCACCGGGTTCCGGCTCGGCGCCGCGGCGCCCGGGTTCGCCACCCGCATCGGGGGAGGGGACCAGTGAGCGGACGCTACACCGTGCCCGTGGTCGTGGAGCGCACGCCTCGGGGAGAGCGGTCCTCCGACGTGTTCAGCCGACTGCTGTCGGAACGGATCATCTTCCTCGGGACGCCGATCGACGACGACGTCGCCAACGTGGTCATGGCGCAGATGCTGCACCTGGACTACGAGTCGAGCGAGGCCGACATCCAGCTCTACATCAACTCACCGGGCGGCTCGTTCACCGCGCTGACCGCCGTCTACGACACGATGCGGTTCGTGCGGGCCGACGTCGCCACGGTCTGCATGGGCCAGGCGGCCTCGGCGGCGGCCGTGCTGCTCGCGGCGGGGGCGGCGGGCAAGCGGATGGCGCTGGAGCACGCCCGGGTGCTGCTGCACCAGCCGTCGACCGAGGGGCAGGGGGTCGCCGCCGACCTGGAGATCCAGGCGGAGGAGATCCTGCGCGTCCGGTCGCAGGTCGAGTCGATCCTGTCCCGGCACACCGGTCAGTCGGTGGAGCGTCTGCGGGCCGACACCGACCGGGACCGGATCCTCACCGCCGAGCAGGCCCGGGACTACGGCCTGGTCGACGGGATCGTCACCACCCGGGAGGCTACGCGGCCAGGGACATGACCTGGGCGCGGTGGGCGGGCGCGGGCACGGGGGCCGTGCCCGCCCGCCGGTGGTCGCCCAGGCCCGTGCCGGTGCGCGGCGGGACCTCGCCCACGGTGCTGCGGTAGAGCTCGGCGAGGACGTCCGAGAGCCCCAGGCCCAGGGAGCGGTACACGGCGGCGAGCACCTCGGAGGAGGCCTCCTTGCGGCCGCGCTCGATCTCCGACAGGTAGGGCAGGGAGACCTGGGCGTCCTCGGCGACCTCGCGCAGCGTCCGCCCCTGCTCGGTCCGGGTGCGCCGCAGCAGGTCGCCGATGAGGTCGCGCATGAGCGGATCCTCGCGCTCCTCGCGTGCGGGGCCCCGCCGGGCCTCGTCCAGGAAGCGAAGGACGGTGTCGGTCATCGGTGCCTCCCGGGGCGTGCGGAGCTGGTCCGACTCCGAGCGTACGCCGCGCGCCCCGGGCCGGGGGAGGGGGTGGGCGGGCTTCTGCCGACGGCAGAAGGGTCCACCCCACGAGGGCCCCAAAGTCGTACCAAGGGTTGTTCCCGGCAGGAGGGTTCCCGGTGTTTATCCACTGCCCGACGGGAAGGAGGGTAGGGGCGTCGACCAGGGAGGAACCCGTGGAGATCACCGGAATCATCAGCGCGCTCGTCGTCGGTCTGATCATCGGTGCGCTGGGCCGACTCGTCGTCCCCGGCAAGCAGCACCTGCCGATCTGGCTGACCCTGCTCCTGGGCATCGTGGCGGCCTTCGTCGGAGGGTTCCTCGCCACCCTGATCTCGTCCATGTGGTGGTGGGTGCTGATCGTCCAGGTGTTGGTCGCCGCCGTCATCGTCTACGTCGTCGACGGCTTCTACGCGCGGAAGCCCAGGGGCGCCGACTGAGCGTCGGTCCGGTCCCTCGTCGAGGGGCGTGTGGCTCCCGGAGGGGCCGGACGTGCTCGTGGCGGACGGCTACGGGCTGGCCGGGACCGGGGGACTGGTGTCCTCGGCCCGCCGGTGACCGGGTGAGGCGTCGACCGGCGCGCTCCGGGGCGCGACGACCTGGGCGACGGCCACCGCCGCCACCGCGATCAGCGCCCCGGTCAGCTGGACCGGGGTCAGGGCCTCGCCGAGGACCGCCCAGCCCAGGACCGTCGCGGCCAGCGGACTGCCGAAGGACAGGAAGGACACGGCCAGCGCGGGCAGACGTTCGAGGCCGCGCAGCCACAGGGCGTAGGCCACCAGGGCGCCGATCAGACCGAGGTAGGCGAATCCGGCGAGGTTGGCGCCGGTGATCCGGTCGGGCAGCCCCTCGAAGACGAGGGTGGCCGGGGCCAGCAGGAGTCCGGCCGCGGTCAGCTGCCAGCCGGTCATCGCCAGGACGCCCACCCCCTCGGGGCGCCCCCAGTGCTTGGTGAGCACGATCCCGGTCGCCATGCAGGCGGCGGCCGCGAGCCCGGCCAGGACGCCCCACGGGTTCAGGGCGGCCTCCGGCCCGACGACGAGCAGGCCGACGCCCACGACGCCCAACACGCACGCCAGCACGTGGACCGGCCGGACGCGGTTGCCGAGCACGAGCGCGGCGAGGACCAGGACCAGCATCGGCTGGACCGACATGACCAGGGCCGCGACACCGCCGGGCAGCAGGTAGGCGGCGACGAAGAGCAGGTAGAAGAAGACGCCCATGTTGAGTGTGCCGAGCAGCAGGGTGCGCCACCACCACACGCCGTGCGGCAGGACCCGGGTGACGGCCAGGAGCACCAGCCCGGCGGGCAGGGAGCGCATGGCGGCGGCCAGCAGCGGGCGGTCGGGCGGCAGGAGTTCGGTGGTGACGATGTAGGTGCTGCCCCACACGACCGGCGCGATGAGCGTGATCAGGGAGTCGAGCGCGACGCGTCCGCGGGTCATCGGGGTTCTCCGTCGGGGGTGGTGGTTGACGGGAGGGGCCGCCCGTACCGCCCGTGGAACACGTGGCGGGTACGCGGGCGGCGGCCCGGGTGGCGGCGGTCCTCGTCCGGGAGGCCGACGGAGAGCAGCAGCGCGACGGCCAGGTCCTCCCGGGCGTCGGCGCCGATCGCCTTCTTGACCTCGGCTTCGTCCCAGCCGTTCATGGGCGAGCTGGCCAGGCCCGTGCCGGTGGCGGCGAGCATGGCGAAGCTCGCGGCGATCATCGCGTCCTTGACCGCGTACTCCCGCAGGAGGCCGCGGGCGGCGAGGTCGCGCTGGAAGTCGACCCCGTGCGTGGCGACGGACTCGGCGAAGTCCTCGCTCCAGGCCCCGTTGGCGCGGGCGGTGTCCAGGACGTCGGAGAGGTCGCCGCGCCAGGCGTCGCACTCGGCGAGGAAGACGAGGGTCGCGGGCGCCTGACGGGGCTGGTCCTGGCCGTTGGCCGCGCGGGCGAGGGCCTCGCGGTCCTCGGGGGCGGTGACGGCGACGACGGACCGGGCCTGGAAGTTCCAGCTGGAGGGGGCCTCCATGGCCAGGTCGAGGAGTTCGGCGAGGAGGTCGTCGGGCAGGGGGTCGGGCCGGAACCGGCGCACGCTGCGGCGGGCGCGGATGGCGTCGGCGACGGAGGGATGCACGGTCATTTCGATGGCGAACCTTTCATCATCGAATTGTTCGATATCGAAAGATTAGGTCGTGGAACCCCGACGGTCAAGCGGGAGGCGGCGCTATCATCGCCGGATGAACGACGCCGTCGATGTCTTCCTCAGCCAGTGGGCCCGCGAGCGCCCCGACCTGGACGCGTCCTCCATGGGCATCGTCGGGCGGCTCGGGCGGGCCTCGCAGTTGCTCTGGCGCGGTGTCGAGAGTCTTCTCGCCGAGGAGGGCCTCCAGCGCTGGGAGTTCGACGTGCTGGGCACGCTCCGCAGGTCGGGGGAGCCCTACTCCCTGTCCGCCAAGGAGCTGGTGAGCATGACGATGGTGGGCTCGGCGGCGACGACCAACCGCGTGGACCGGCTGGCCGCCCGGGGTCTGGTGACGCGCGAGGTCGACCCGACGAACCGGCGGCGGACGCTCGTGACGCTGACGCCGGAGGGCCTGGAGCTGGTCGACCGGGTGGTGGGGCTGCACGTCGCCAACCAGGAGCGCCTCCTGGGCGGGATCGACGGGCGGGACCGCGACCAGCTCGCCGGTCTGCTGCGCAAGCTCCTGGTGTCACTGGGGGACACTCTCGACTAGCGCCGCGGGCGGAGGGGACCGCCGTCCCCACCCGCCCGCGGATGTGCGGTGACCGCCGCGACTACGGGGCCAGCGGGACCACCGAGGCGAAGGGGGCGTGCGTGGTCAGTCGCCGGGCGATCCCCTCGCGCACCATGCGCTTGGCGGTGTCCACGGCCGCGCCCACCTCGGCGCCCTTGGCCAGCTCGGCCGTGATCGCGGCGGCGAACGTGCACCCGGCGCCGCTGACGCGCTCGTCGCCGATCTTCGGGGAGCGCAGGACCGTGACCTCCGCGCCGTCGAAGTGGACGTCGACCGCGTCCGGTCCGGGCAGCTCCACGCCGCCCTTGGCCACGACGTGCCGGGGGCCGAGCGCATGGATGCGCTTGGCCGCCTCGACCAGGTCCTCCACCGTGTCGATGCGCTCCATGCCCGCCAGGGTGCGCGCCTCGAAGTGGTTCGGCGTGATCACCGTGGCCAGCGGCAGCACCCGCTCGGTGAGCGCCCTGTCGGTGTCCAGCGCCGCGCCCGGCTCCTGGCCCTTGCAGATCAGGACCGGGTCGAGCACCACGTGCCGCCAGGGGCGGGCGGCCAGCGCGCGGGCGACCACGTCGATGGTGGCGGGCGTGCCGAGCATGCCGACCTTCACCACGTCCAGGTCGTGGCAGGAGGTCGCCGCCTCGATCTGGTCGGCGATGACGCCCGGGTCGACGGGCACGAAGCGGTGCCCCCACCCGTTGCCCGGGTCGAAGGAGACGATGCAGGTGATCGCTCCCATCCCGTAGACGCCCAGCTCCTGGAAGGCCTTGAGGTCGGCCTGGATTCCGGCGCCGCCGGTGGCCTCCGACCCTGCGATCACGTACGCGCGGTCAGTCATCTGCGCGCGCCCTCCTGTCTTCGTGTGCCGTTGGCTGTGTCGGGAGCGGGAGGCTCGCCGAACTGGGCACATTGCATCACAGCCACACGAGTCGGGCGTCCGCTCAGCGGCGTCGGCCGGCCCACAGGTCCGCCAGGAGGGCGTCGGTGGCGTCGTAGCCGTGGTCGTAGGCGCCGTCGACGGTGTTCTCGCCCGTGGTCGCCTCCCCGACGAAGTACAGCACCCCCTCCACCGGGGCGGCCAGCGCGGCCGGGGCGTCGTGGGCGCCGGGCGGCACGTGGAGGTAGGCGCCCCGGCTGAACGGGTCGGCGAGCCAGTCGTGCTCGGTCCGGCGCAGCGGCCGCAGGCCCCGGTCCCCGACGGCGGCGCGCAGGCCGCGCAGCCCGGCGGTGAACCGCCGCTCCCGATCCATGGCGTGCAGTTCACGGGCGCGGTCACCGGCGGCCCACACCATGACGATCTCCGGCCCCGCGCCGCCCACCCGTGAGAAGACGAACCCGGAGTCGGGGTCCCAGGGCAGGGCGTCGGCGTCCTCGGGCAGGACGCGGTGGTCGAACGCGTAGAGGAGCTTGCTGACGGCGGCGCCGTCGAGCGCGTCGACCGCGTCGCGGTGGCCGGTCGGGAGCCGGGGTTCGAAGACGACCTTCCCCGACCGCAGCACCCCGATCGGCAGGGCGAGCACGCACTGGCGGGCGCGCAGGGTCCCGGGGCCGTCCGGGAAGTCGACGGCGAGCTCCACGCCCGAGCGCGACCAGCGGACACGGCGGACCGGGGAACCGAGCGCGAAGGGCAGACCGTCGGCGAGCGGGAGGAGGAGGCGGTCGTACCCCTCGACCACCCGGAAGTGCTCCCGGGAGGCCGACCACCAGTCGAAGTGGCCCCGGTCGTACATCCACGTCGCGCTCCACCGCCGCAGGGGCTCGCTGTCGACCGCCACCGTCGGCCAGTCGCGCTCGGGCACTCCCATCCGCCGCAGGTAGTCGGCGGCGTTCTCGTCCGGGAGCGGCGGCGAGGGCAGGTCGATCTCGGGGCTCGTGCCCGCGGCCGACCGCACGCGCTCCGTCCGGGCGTCCGCGGCCTCGACGAGTTCCCAGGTGGAGACGGACGCCCCGTGGATGAGCCCGGCGCCCAGCTCCACCGGGCCGGGACCGAACGCGCGGTCGGTGTACAGCTGGCCGCCGATCCGGTCGCGCGCCTCCACCACGACCACGCGCAGCCCGTGGTCGGCGAGGTTGCGTGCGGCCGCGAGCCCGGCCACGCCCGCGCCGACCACCGCGACGTCCCACGCGTCGCCGGGCGCCGCCGCGCCGCTGGAGGCCGCGAGCAGGGCCCCGCCGCCGAGGAGGAGGCAGGCGCGGCGCGTGATCGGGGGAACGGGCATGGCGGGCTCCCTGGGGTCGCTGGGGACCAACCCACCGTAGGGGAGGCGCGTGGTCGCGTCGCGGCCGAGGATCACGCCGCGACCGCGCGCCTCCGTGCGCGCGTCAGGGCACCAGGACCGACTTCCCGACGGTGGTGCGCTCCTCCAGCCCGGTGTGCGCCTCGGCCGCCCGCTCCAGGGGGAGGGTGGCCCCGATCCGCGGGGCGACGCGCCCCTCGACGGCCAGCTCCATGACACGGCGGGTCAGGTCGCGCTTGGCCGACGGCGAACCGGCCTCCAGGTCGAGCAGCCCGGTGACCCGCACCCCGCGGCGCTCGGCCTCCTCCTCGTCGACCTCGGCGAACGCGCCCGCCGCGGTCCCGTAGCTGATGAAGTGGCCCCCGTCGGCGACGGCGCCGAAGGCCTCCTCGCCCAGGGGTCCGCCAGCTCCGTCCAGGACCACGCGCGCCCCCGCGCCGCCGGTGAGGGCGCGCACCTCCTCGACCCAGCCGGGCTTGGCGTAGTCGACGGCCGCCTCCACGCCCAGGGAGCGCACGAGGTCGAGCTTGGCCTCGCCCCGGGCCGCGCCGATCACGTGCGCCCCCGCGGCACGGGCCAGCTGGACGGCCAGGCTGCCCGCGCCACCGGCGGCCGCCGCGACGAGGACCCAGGTGCCGGCCTCGAACCGCGCGGCCCGCTCCAGCAGCTTGGCCGTCGCGCCGTCGTGCAGCAGGGCCAGGGCGTGGATGGTGTCGAGGCCCTCGGGAATCCGGATGAGGCGTTCCTCGGGCACCGCCGCCCGCTCGGCGTACCCGTCCGTCGGGCTGGTGCGCCCGCCCTCGGCGTCGGCGCGGCCCGTCTCCGCGATGACCCGGGTCCCGATCCACGCGGGATCGACGCCCTCCCCGACGGAGGACACGGTCCCGCCCACCCCCGTGCCCGGGGTGTAGGGGCGGGGGACCGGGAAGAAGTCCTGACCCCAGCCCGAGCGGATCAGGGTGTCGAGGAAGAGGACGTCGGCGGCGGCCACGTCGACCACGACCTCGCCGGGACCCGCGACGGGGTCGGGAACCTCCTCGGCCACCAGTACCTCGGGACCGCCGAAATCCTTGACGCGAACCGCGCGCATGGCCATCGCTCCTCACGATCGAATCCTCGTCACCGCTTCCCGCGGTGCGTGGGACCCAGCTTCCTACCTCAACAATTGTTGAGGTCAAGGGCGGGGAATCCCGGGGTTCTCCCGGGGGCGGGTCGAGGTGGCACAAGTAAAAATATGTCGCTAATATTTTTCTCATGGCACGGACGGCGGATCACGAGGCACGACGGCGGCAGGTCGCCGAGGCGCTCATGCGCACGGTGGCCGAGCGCGGACTGGCCAGGACGACGCTCGCCGACGTCGCCGACGAGGCGGGCGTCTCGGTGGGGCTGGTGCAGCGCTACTTCCGTGCCAAGTCCGACCTCCTGCGGTTCGGCGTGGAGCACATGTACCGGCGCGCGGAGGAACGCTTCCACGCGATCGACACCGGCGGCACCTTCCACGACCGGCTGTACCGCTTCACCGAGACCCTCCTGCCGCTGGACGACGAGCGCCGCCTGGAGCTGACCGTCTGGCTGGAGTTCCTGCCCACGACCCTGACCGACCCCGAGATGGCGCGCCTGCACCAGGACACCACCCGGGCCCTCGTCGACGCGATCACGCACGGGTTCGAGGACGCCGTGCGCGACGGGGACCTCCCGGAGGGGACCGACCCGCGCGGCGAGGCCACCCGGCTCGTCGCCTTCGTGGACGGCCTGACCCTGCACCACCTCGTCACCGCCCGGGAGTTCCCGGAGGAGGAGATCCGAGGGTCCCTCCGCACCTACCTCGACCGGCTCCGCACTGCCCCTGGGAGTCCGTAGCCATCCGTTCGAGCACCACGAAGGCGGTCCCCATGACCCGCTCCGACCAACCGACCCGAACGACCGAACCGACCGGAGGGGGCCAGCGGCCGGGCGCGCGGCTCCCCTTGCTCGACGTCCTGCGCGGCATCGCGATCCTGGGCACCCTCGGCACCAACGTGTGGCTCTTCACCGCGCGCGGCGGCGAGGGCGTCATGCTCTACGAGACCGACATGCTCAGCCCCCTGGGCGCCTTCCTGGCCGAACCGTCGGCCGCCGGGCTGGCCCAGGGCGTGTTCCTGCTGGTCACCAACGGCAAGTTCCTGTCCATGCTCACCCTGCTGTTCGGGGTCGGCCTGGCCATCCAGTTCCGGTCGGCGGCCAGGCGCGGCGGCCGGTGGCCGGGCCCCTACACCTGGCGCGCGCTGTTCCTGTTCACCGAGGGCCTGATCCACTTCACCCTCGTCTTCGCGGCGGACGTGCTCATGGGGTACGCCGTCGTGTCTCTGGTGGTCGCCTGGCTGCTCGCCCGGTCCGAGCGGGTCCGCGGCGCCGTGATGTGGACGGCCCTCTCGCTCCACCTGGCGTTCGTCGCCCTGGTGACCGCCGCCATGCTGGCCGACACGCCGCCGGAGGACACCGGCGTCCCCGACGACGTGGCGGCGCTGTACGCCGAGGGCGGCTGGCTCGACCAGGTGGCCTTCCGGCTCGACCACGCGTTCCTGCTGCGGCTGGAGCCGATCGTCACCTTCGCCCTGATGGTGTTCATGTTCCTGTTGGGCGTGCGGCTGTTCCGCGCGGGAGCCTTCGGCGCCGACGCCACGGGCCGCCGCATCCGCTCCCGCATGCTCGTGTGGGGGATCGGTGTGGGCGTGCCGCTGAACGTCGCCACGTCGCTCGCCGGGCCGGACCTGTTCCTGGTGGACCGGTACGTGGCGGCCCCGGTCGTGGCGCTGGGGTACGTCGGCGTCGTCGGGTGGCTGCTGGACCGGGTGAGCGTCACCGGGCCGGTCGTCGGGGCGTTCGCCTCCCTGGGGCGGATGGCGATGTCCGGCTACGTGACGCAGAACCTGATCTGCGTGCTCGTGTGCTACGGGTTCGGGCTGGGGCTGGCCGCGCGCTTCGAGGCCCACGGCCCCTGGTGGGTCATGGGTCTGTGGGCCGCGGTGTCCGGCCTGCTGCTGGTGTGGTCGACGCTGTGGCTGCGGCGGTTCCGCGCCGGGCCCCTGGAGGCGTTGCAGAAGGCGGTGCTGTCCAGGGCGCCCGGAAACCACCGCGCGCCGGTCGCGTGAGGGGTGCGCCTCGGGGCCCCGTGCCTCACCCCCGCCAGTGTCCCGCCAGGTCCCGGTAGAGCGGCGAATCGCGCAGGAGTGAGGTGTGCGTGCCGAACGCGGTGCCGGCGCCGTCCAGCACGAGGATCCGGTCGGCGCGCAGCGCTGACGACAGCCGGTGCGCGATGACGATCAACGTCGTGCCCGGCCGGTGCGCCAGCACCTCCTCCGCGTGCGCCTCGGCGGCCGGGTCCAGGTGGCAGGTCGACTCGTCCAGGATGAGCAGCGGCGCCGGGGACACATGGGCCCGGACCAGGCAGAGCGCCTGCCGCTCCCCGGCGGAGAGCGTTCCGGGATCCACGGCGGCGTCCAGACCGCCGAGGCGGTCCACCAACGGCTCCAGGCGCAGAGCCGCGACGGCCCGGGCGATGCGGTCGTCGTCGGCGCCGGGCTCCAACTGGGCGAGGTTCTCCCGGAGCGATCCCGCGAAGACGTAGCCCTGTTGGGGGAGGAGCACCCGCATCCGGGCCAGTTCCTGAGGAGAACGTCCGGCGACCGGCTCGCCGGCCAGCCGGACGCCGCCCTCGTCGGGAGTGTGCAGCCCGGACAGCACGTGGGCCAGCGTCGACTTGCCGATCCCGCTCGGGCCGACGACCGCGATGTGCTCCCCGGCCTCGACCGTGAGGTCGAACCCCTCCACCAGGGGTCGCGTCCCGACTCCGTGGGACACCCGCACGCCGCCGCACCACACCGCCGGTGCGGGACCCGGACCCGGGTCGGGCGGGGTGCGCGATCCACGGGCGCCGACCTCCGCGGTCCGAGGCCCGCCCTCGTCGGGGCCGTCCGCCTCCGAGGACACGAACCGGTCGAGGACCACCACGAGGCGGCTGCCCGCCGCCCCCACCGCGGTCATCATCGTCTGGAGCGCCGGCAGCAGGGACTGCACGAGATAGGCCAGGGCGCCCATCAGCGCCCCCGTGGTGACGCCCTGGTCGCGCAGCCACGGAGTGGCGACGAGCAGCAGGACGACGGGCAGCTGCCCGGCCACGCCGAGCGCCACCGTTCTCGCGGCGGTCCATCGGGCCAGCGACCGCGTCGACGCGGCGGCCTCGTCGATCAGCCCCCGGGCGTCGTCGACCGCCGCGCCGGTCGTCCCGCAGGCCGACAGGTCGCGCAGTCCGTCCCTCAGCGCTCCCGCGCGGCCGGTGAACGCCTCGTCGGCGTCGAGGAACCGGCGTTGCGCCGCCGCCATGGGGGCGAGCGTGAGAAGGAAGAGCACCAGTCCGAGCAGCATCGGCGGCACCACGACCAGCAGCAGCTCGGGGGCGAGGGTGAGCATCCCCGCGAGCGCCCCCACCGCGGTGAACAGGAAGGACCGCACGGTCAGGACCAGCCCGGCGAAGCTGTCCCGGGCGATCTCCGTCTGCTGGGTGAGCCGCGAGACCCCGGTGCGCTCGACCCGCGCCGCACGCGCCGGATCGGCCACGGCGCGGCGCAGGGCCTGCCCGACGGTGCGTCGCACCAGCCCGTCGCGCAGCGGTTCCACCAGTTCGGAGAGCTGGCCGAACACACCGCGCAGGGCCGGTCCGGCGAGGAGGATCGAACCGGCGGCCACGGCCAGCCAGACCAGTCCCACGGTGGGTCGGTCCGCCAGGAACCCCTGGTCGAGGGAGCGCGCCAGACAGATCCCGAGGAGGAAGGTCTGCGCGGACTCCAGCAGCGACCAGGCGGAGAGCCGCAGCAGTGCCCCCCTGTGCCGCCACAGGAAGCCGAGGGCGTGCGGCCTCAGTCGGCGCAGCGCGCCCCGACGGTGTCCGGACCGTCGTCGCGGGACCGGATCGCGCGTCGGAGGGCGGCCGTGTCCAGGAAGCGGCGGGCGTGCGCCCGCAGCCGCGACCTCTCCGGCCGCCTCCACCGCCGCCCCCGGCCTCACCGGTCCCCCCGGCCGTCGGCGGGGTCGGTATGCCCGAAGACCGCGCGGTAGTCGGGGTCGCGCCACAGTTCGTCGTGCGTGCGGACCGCCCGGACACGGCCGCCGTCCAACCACACCACCAGGTCCGCGCGCGTCGCCGTGGAGAGCCGGTGCGCGATGACGACGCGGGTGCCGGGGCGGACCTCACGGGCCAGCGCCCGGTCCACCTGGCGTTCGGTCGCGGTGTCGAGACTGGAGGTGGCGTCGTCCAGGATCATCAGGCGGCCCGCGTGGGCGAACGCCCGCGCCAGCCCCACACGTTGCAGTTCTCCACCGGAGAGCGGCGCCTCGTCCAGAGGTGTTCCGTACCCCCGGGGCAGTGCCCGGACGAAACCGTCCGCCCCGGCCGCCCGGGCGGCCGACCGTACCCGCTCGCCCGGAACGGTCTCGACCCCGGCCGCGATCGCGTCCTCGACGGTGACGCCCTGGAGCGACGGGCGCTCGAACGCGTATCCCACCTCGCGGCGGAGCACGTCGGCCGCCACGGCGTCGAGCGGTACGCCGTCCAGGCGGACCTCGCCCTCGTCGGGGGCGGTGAGCCGTCCGGCGACGGCTCCCAGCGTCGACTTGCCGGAACCCGAGCGTCCCACGACGGCCACCGTCCGACCACCGGGCACGCGCAGGTCGACGTCGCGCAGCACCCACACGCCGTCCCGTTTCACCCCGACCCCGCTCAGCTCCAGTGCTCCGGGGCCGTCCGGAGGGAGGTCCTCCCGCCCGTGGGTCAGCGGGGGGACCGCCAGGAGTTCGTTCACCCGTCGCGCCGCCGTCCGACCGCGGACCAGTGCCCCGAGCGGACCGGCGACCGCCCCCAACCCAGCCGCCAGCGCGGCGTACCGGGACACCGCCAGCAGATCGCCGACGCTGATCCGCCCGTCCGCCAGACCGAGCCCCCCCACCGCGAGCACGGCGGTGATGAGCAGGGGCATGAGTACCGCACTGCGCGCCATCGCGGAGCCGTGCACCGACCACATCCTCCGTCCCGCGACGCCGAGTTCGTCCAGCGGGCGCAGCACGCGGGCGCGTTCCTCGTCCACCGTCCCGGCGGCGGCGATGGCGCGCGCGCCGCCCAGGGCGTCGGTCAGCCGCGTCGCGATCACGGACTGCGTCCGCTGGTACCGGGACACGCTGTCGGAGGAGTGGCGCGCGAAGGATCGCAGCAGCAGGACCAGGAGGGGAAGGCCCAGGACGAAGGCCAGGCCCGTCCACGGGTCGATCAGGAACAGCGCGACCAGGGCCCCGGTGGGGGCCAGGACCGCCGCGATGATCTGGGCCGCCCCGGCCGGGGCGGCGCCGGCCTCCGTGGCCTGCGCCGAGAGCCGGGTCGCCACGTCCCCGGGGGAGAACCGGCTCACGCTGTGGGGCGCGGCGGCCAACAGCCGCCGGACCGTCCGCAGGCGCAGCCACGCGGTGGACCGGGCGCCGACCGTTCCCGTCAGCAGGGCGACGGCCGCGTCCAGCGCGACCTCGGCGGCGGTCAGGGCCACGGCCGCGGCCATGACGCGTCCGGCGTCGGGGTGGCCGTTCAGGAGTAGGTCGAGGGCGCGCCCGAGTACGGCCGGCAGGGCGAGCGAGGCGGCCGCCGCGGCGGCCGCGCAGATCAGGATCCCCACGGTGCGTCCGGCGCTCGCCCGGGTGACGCGGGCGAGCAGGGCGTCCGCGGACCGTGCGGCGCCGTGGTCGGTCGTACCGTCACGCGGGCGGGTGGACGCCATCCGGTCGCCTTCCTGCATGGCTCGTGGCGGAGTCCGGCGACGCCCATGGGCGCCGCCGGACCGAAGGGGAGGGCCCGTGCACCGGACCCGACGCCGTGGGACCGGGATCCCGGCCCCACGGCGGGGTCGCGCCGCGCTCAACCGCGGCGCGCGCCCAGGGCGTGTATGGCGGACACTTGCCCTGCTACACGTCGCCCCAGCACAACTCTCGCTGCGTTCTCATCAGTCGACAGCCAACCCGGGCTGACTCCTTCTTCGGCCTTGCGATAGCCGCACTGGATGCGCCGCTCGCGACGGGCAGCATCCACCACACGCGCCCTAGCAAGTGGTGAGGCTCAGGCTGCTGTCGCCGCACAGCGTGAGGCTGGCGACGCTGCCCGCGGCCTCGCCGTGGGCTTCGTCCTTGGCGGTCTCGAGGGACTGCAGGTCGAACAGGTTCATGACTGTTACCCTTTCTCTTGGTGACTCGGTTTCATTCCTTTGTTCCGGACCATGGCAGTGGCCGGTTCTGGGTCCGCCGCGGCGGAGGGAGGAAGGGCAGCTGGGCGGGCTGTTCGCGCTGCGCCGCGGCGAGCGCGAGGAGACAGCCCGCGGTGCCCGTGGAAAGGTCCATGGAGAGCCGCATCATCTGCTCTCCGGGGAAGGCCAGGTGGTCCTGGTAGCGCACGGCGTACCGGGACAGGGCGTCGATCTGGCGGAGCACGGCCTCGGGCCCGGTGGCGGGCGCGGGGGTCGTCGTCCGGCTCAGATGGAGGACCATGCCGGCCAGCCCTCGGAAGAGGCCGGGCTGGGCGAAGAAACTCGCCTGCGCGGCTCGGACGATCTGCGGTCGGGCCCGCTCGAACACCTCGTCGGGGCGATGTTCCAGGTAGTCGTCGAGTACGACCCCGACCCCGACGCTGCCCGCGCCGAGATAGGGCATGGTCCGCCACCCCTCGTCCACCTGGAGTGTGCCGAAGGCGCCGGTGACGCAGCGGTCCAGGTCGGCCTGGAGTGCCCGCCTGGCCAGGTCGAGCAGCGCCGTGTCGCCGGTCCGCTCGTGCAGGCGCAGGCAGAGCAGGGCCACACCCGAGCCCCCGTGGAGCAGTCCGGCGCGGCGCCGTTCGGGCGGGGCGTCCAGGAATCCGTGTACGGCCAACTCCGCGCAGCGCAGCGCGCCCGAGCGCAGTTCCGTCTCACCGGTGTCGGCGGCCAGGGAGTCCAGGGCCAGGCCGATTCCGGCCGTCCCACCGTGCAGTCCGGGGCCGAGCCCCTCCCACGGCTGCGCCAGGACCAGCTCGGCCAGTGCCAGGGAGGGGGCCTCGTGACCGAGGTGGTTCAGGGTCCAGGACAGGCCCGCGAGTCCGTCGAAGAAGCCCAGCGGCGTTCCTGACACGGGCTCCTTGCTGTGCCGCAGCAGCCATTCCTCGGCGTCGGGGCACCGTGCGGCGCCGCTCTCGGCGAGGGCGTAGAGCACTCCGGCCGCGCCGTATCCGAAGGAGAGACCGCCGACCGCCGTCGTGAACTGGGCGATGTCGCCGGGAAAGTAGCGGTCGTCCCGGTCGGGGGTGGCCGAGGCGAGGATGGCGCGGACCATCGAGTCCCGGCTGCGCGGCCAGTCCGCCGGCTCGGCGGGAGGGTAGGTGTCGCGGACACCGGTGACCGCCGCGCCCGCCCCCGCCGAGGACGCGGTTCCGCGTCGTCCGCCGTCCGGGTCGCGCAGGATCTCCGCCACGCCGAGCTCCAGGAACTCCCGAGCCTCGGGGAACACGCGCGCCGCCTCGTCGGCCAGGTGCCGGGCCTTGTTCCGGTCGATCGCGAGCAGATTGGTCAGGGGGAGGAAGAAGGCGAGGCGCAGGCACGCCAGCGCGTACAGGTCCACGTCGAAGCCCCGGCGCTCGCGCGGGGCGACGAACCCCGGGTTGGCGACCGTCTGGCGACCGTCCTCGTCGACGCCGTGCGCGGACTCGAAGTCCAGCAGCACCACCGAGGACTCGTCCTCGGAGACCATGATGTTGAACAGGTGCAGGTCGTTGAAGACGACGCCGCGCGCGTGCACGGACTCCACCGCCTTCTCCACCAGGCCGTGCAGCCGCATCGCCCACTGGCTGTACGCTCGCAGCTTCTCCGGAGCGGGTTCGGCCTCGATGAGTGGGTGACGGCGGGCGAAGAAGGAGTTCAGCGGCTTGCCGTCGATGTACTCCATCACCAGGAAGTGGTGGTCGCCGAGGGTGAGGGAGTCCTTGACCTCGGGGGTGCAGGCCAGCCCGGAGAGCCGTTCCAGGGCGGTGCGCTCCCGTTCCAGGCGCCGGACCGCGTCGGCGCCGTCGGCGGCCAGTCCGGCGTGTGGCCGGGCCTCCTTGAGCACCACGGGCTCACCGGTGCGCCGGTCCCGTCCGGCGTAGACGCCGCCGCCGTTGGAGAAGTGCAGGGCTCGCTCGATCTCGTACGGCAGCCCGGTGACGTCGACGGCGGCGCGCGCCTCCAGGTGCGGGCGGAGGAAGTCGGGGGCGGTCACCCACTCCGGCGTCTGGAAGACGGGGCCGCGCCGGTCGGGAACGAGTACGCCGTCGGCGTCCTCCAGGGCCGGAACCAGCTCGCCGTGTTCGTCGTAGCAGTGCCGCCTGGCGAAGCTTCCGTAGCGCAGGTACACCGGGCCCTCGTTCCAGCGCACGTCACTGAGGATGTACGGGCCGGGTTCACCGCCCACCAGCGCGTCCAGGCCGGCGGCGAGCGAGGCGCACTCACCGTCGTCGGCGGGGTAGACGGTGATGAACTTCCCGCTCCCGCCGCGGTCGGCGTACTTGGCGTTGCGGTTGAGCAGCAGATGCCGGGTGGGGACGAACTTGAAGGAGACGCCCCGTGCCACGCAGAAGTCCCAGACCCGGGCCAGGATCGACTCCGCGTTGTCCAGACAGGCGGAGACATGGATCTTCCACCCCTGGTCGGGCAGGCGGTGCTCCACGGGGTGCAGCGCCAACCAGTCACCGACGCGGCGGCTCCGCCACCCCTCGGGCACCTGCCGCCCGGCCGCCTCGAAGGTCCGGCCGCGTTCGCCGCCCGCCTCGGAGGTGTCGGAGCCCGACCAGAGACGGTGGGGAGCGTCGTAGAAGTAGCGGTCGATGTCGCAGTACAAACCGTACCCCTTGATCACACGCACTCCCTCGCGGTCGTCTCGGTCAGCGACATTCCAGATGCTGACATAGGGGACAACCCAGAGTCCATACCTTTACATCCACTTTTTTCGGCCAATTGAATACCGGCGATTAACTTATGGCGGGTCCGGGGTCGGGCCCTTCCCGTGTCCTCCCAGCGCATTCGCCCTTCGGCCAGTGGATTCAGGGGCGACGTGTCCCCCGGGCGGCGCGTCCGCGGCCTCGCCGGCGCCCACCGGATCGGTGGTGTCGGCGTTCATCGTGACAACGAATAATGGCAGGCTGGCGGCGGTATGAAGTCCTTGATGTGGTGGTTTTTCTGATACCCGAATTTTGTCGGTGACTGCGTATTTAGAGAGCTTCGCGAAGTCTGTGTACAGCTGTGACCAGGGAAATCTGGGTGATGCGAGTATCCGCGGAGGCCGCGGCGGGGGCTCCGCGGGCTGTTCGCGGTAAACGTCGTGACCCTCCGGGAGCGCTGGGAGCCGTGGGGCACTCCAGGGGCTCCGGGCCCGGTCGGGAAATCCGTGATCGGTGGATCCCCGGGTGAAGGGATCCCCTTCCTCGGAGCTGGCCGTGCTTGTCGGGCGAGCGTCTGTTCGATTTTCCGCGCCGAATGCGACATGAATCGTTCGCTTCGTCAAGCGAGGCGATCCTTCCGTGCCTCCGTGGCGGTGTCGGAGGCACGGGTGGGAAGACTTCTCCTTCGTTGCGGACGAGTGCCGTCGAGGACATTTCTCGTCGCCGAATGGATTGTCCGTGAGAACCGCGGGGAAGGGATGTGTTTTTGCGCGTCGCCGATCTCCTCCGGGGGTGGGGGACCGCCACCCGCCCCCGGCCAGCCGAGCCCGCCGCCAGACCGGGCCCCGCGGCTCGGCGCGGGTGGTCCCCGTCAGCGTCGCGGGGTGCGGAGGTGGATGCGCTCGCCCTGCTTGCCGAAGAGGCTGAGCACCTCGACGCTGCCGCGTCCGGCGGCGCCGAACCAGTGCGGGACCTGGCAGTCGAACTCGGCCGCTTCGCCCGCTCCCATGATGAAGTCCTGGTCGCCCAGCTTCACCCGGAGCCTCCCGCGGAGCACGTAGAGCCATTCGTAGCCGGTGTGGGTCCGTAGATGGGGCTCCTCGTCGTGTGCGGGGATGGTCATCTTGTAGGCGCGCGGTTCTCCCTGCTGCCGGGACAGCGGGATCAGGACCCGGCCGCCCCGACTGGTGGGCTGCTGCGGCACGCGCGGATCGAGAACCCGGGGCGCGGAGACGATCTCGTCCAGGGCGATGCCGAGCGCCGCGGTGATCGGCAGAAGGAGTTCGAGGCTCGGCTTGCGCTGCGCTGACTCCAGTCGGGAGAGCGTGCTGGTCGAGATGCCGGTCGCCCGCGCGAGAGCGGCCAGACTGACACCCTTCTTCTCGCGCGCCCGCCGCAGGCGAGGAGCGATCTGCTCGATCACCGCACTGACTGTCGGTTGCTCTTCCATGGGGTGCAGTCTGCCCATGTGTCCCGGTTCCGGCAAGGATTCTTGCTGATACCAGTGGATCCCCCGACCCTGAGGGCGGAGGTGATCGGTATGGACGCGACGACGAGTCCAACTGACCAGTCGGTGTCAGGAACGCTGTGGGACACGGTCATCGTCGGCGGTGGGGCCGCCGGACTGTCAGCCGGGGTCGTGCTCGCGAGGGCACGGTTCGCGACCCTGGTGGTCGACGGCGGTGCACCCCGGAACGGGCCCGCCGGCCACATGCACGGGTACCTGACCCGCGACGGCATGGCGCCGGGGGAGTTCCTCGCGACCGGGCGCGACGAACTGATCCGCTACGGCGGGAGACACGTGCGGGCGTCGGTGGTCGACGCGTGGCGCGCGTCGGACGGAACGTTCGGGCTGCGGCTCGGCGACGGCCGTGCCCTGCGCGCGCGGTCGGTGCTGGTCGCCGCCGGGATGACCGACGAACTGCCGGACATCCCCGGCCTGGCCGAGCGGTGGGCGTCAACAGTGCACCACTGCCCCCACTGCCACGGCTACGAGGTGCGGGGCCGGAGCATCGCCGTGATCGGCAGCGCGATGGGCGCGGTGTCGAGACATCTCGCCGCGCTGATGCGCCGCTACAGTCCGTCGGTCGTGTTCTGCGTCAACGGCGTCGAGGTGGACCCCGCCGAGCGGCGGCGCCTCACCGCGTACGGCGTGCGCCTGGTCGACGCGGACGTGACGCGGGTCGTGACGAACACCGACACCGAGAGCGCGGACGCGGTCACGGTCGAACTCGGCGACGGCGAGGCGGTCGCGTGCGCGGCCGTCTTCGTGGCGCCCCGCCCCGTGCCCCATGACGCGATCCTGACCGCGTTGGGCGCGGCCAGGGACCCGGTGAGCGGGCTCGTCGCCGTCGACGCCGCGGGCGCCACGGACGTCCCCGGAGTCTGGGCGGCCGGGAACGTGGTCAACCCCCGGGCCCAGGTCATCACCGCCGCGGGCGCGGGCTCGACCGCCGCGATCGGCATGACCGGCTGGCTGCTCGACCGGGATCTGTCCGCCGCCGACTCGCTCGACGCCGGGGGCGCGGGCTGATGGCCGCCACCGACACGCACAGGCCCCGGACCCGTCGCTCCGCACGACTGCCCCTCGGCGTGTACCTGCTGGCCTTCAGCCTGTTCGCGATGGGGAACGCGGAGTTCCTGCTGGCCGGTGTGCTCCCCGCGGTCGCCGCCGACCTGGGCGTCACGCTCTCCTCGGCCGGGTTCCTGATCACCGCGTTCGCGCTGGGAGTCGTGCTTGGCGCGCCGCCGTTCGCCGTGCTCAGTCTGCGCTGGCCCCGCCGCACCGCGCTGGTGACGACCCAGGCCGTCTTCGCCGCCAGCGTCGTCGTCGGCCTGCTCGGCGACTACCAGGTCCTGCTGCTCTCCAGGGTGGTTTCGGGGATCGCGTACGCGGGCTTCTTCGCCGTCGCGACGGTGACGGCGATCAGCCTGGTGACTCCGGACCGCAACGCCCGGGCCTCCGGAGTCGTGGTCAGCGGGCTCAGCGTGGCGATGGTCGCCGGCGGTCCCGCGGGCACGCTGCTCAGTCACTTCACCGACTGGCGCGGCGGTTTCTGGGCCGTGGTGGCGCTCACGGTCGCCGGGATGATCGGCTGCCGCCTCGGACTCCCCGCCGCCGATCCGAGGGCCCACCCGACCACCGTGCCGAGCGTGTCGCGGGAGATCGCCGTGCTGCGCGAGCCGATGCTCTGGGGCGTCTACGCGATCACGATCCTGACCACCGCGGCGTACATGATCACGTTCAACTACCTGGCGGCCATGCTCGCCGACATCACCGCCGTCCCCGAGGTCTGGATCCCCGCGATCCTCGCGCTCTTCGGAGTCGGCGCCTTCATCGGCCTGTCCATCGGCGGCCGGGTCTCCGACCGGCGCCCCCACCTCGCGCTGCTCACGGGCGCATCGGGGATCGCCTTCCTGTCAGTCGCCATGGTCGTCGCGATCCCACACGTGTGGGCGGTGGTACCCACGGTGTTCCTGATCGGGACGGCCGCGTTCGTGCTGAACCCCGCCGTCTACGGAAGGGTCTTCGCGATCGCGGCCAGTGCCCCGACCCTCGCGGGAGCGACCACCGTGTCGGCGTTCCAACTGGGGATCAGCATCACCCCCGTCCTGGCGGCGGCATCGCTCACACAGGGGGCCGCTCTCACCTCGGTGTCCCTGATCGGGGCCGCTCTCGCCTCGGCCGCTGTGCCCCTCATCCTCCTCGACCGGGCACGACGGGTCCGCTGAACGAAACCGGGGCGGCCGACACGGCTTCGGTCCCCCCGGTTTCGGCACGCGGTGAGCCCGCCACGAACCCGCGAGGAACCGGACACGGATCAGGCCGCGGAGAACGCGGCGGCGCCGTCGGCCCTCCTGTTACCGTGCCCGTGACGTCCACGGAGGAACGGCCCCGCGACACCACCGCTACGCGACCGGGAGGTCCCGCACATGGCCAGTAGGTTCACCGAGCTCGCGATCGACTGCGCCGACCCCCGGCGTCTCGCCCGGTTCTGGTGCTCGGTCCTCGACTACGAGGTGCACGACGAGGACGACGGAATCGTCACGATCGGCCCCCCGACGGCGCCTGAAGGCGACTCCGGCCCGGTGCCGCCGGCGTTGACCTTCGCGCATGTGCCCGAGGGCAAGACCGTCAAGAACAGGCTCCACATCGACGTCAACCCGACCGACAGGGAGCAGGACGCGGAGGTCCGTCGCCTGCTCGACCTGGGCGCTCGACACGTCGACGTCGGCCAGGGCGATGAGAGCTGGGTCGTCCTCGTCGACCCGGAGGGCAACGAGTTCTGCGTCCTGGCGAGCCGCCGCCCCTGATCGGGGTCCGGGCACCCTCGGTTGCGACCCGGGCATGAAAAAAGGCCCTGTGACCAGGACCTTTAAGAGTGTCCGAGGGGGGACTTGAACCCCCATGTCCTTAACGGACACTAGCACCTCAAGCTAGCGCGTCTACCTATTCCGCCACCCGGACTGGGCTGTGCTCGGCGCTCCCCGCGCCGGACAGGTCAACCATAGCAAAGGTCTGAAGTGCCGCGAACCAGTTTTCGGGCGGGGGGTCGGCGTGACATCGTCGGTGGGACACGCAGGAGCCCATGCGGCTGGACGGGAGTTGCGAGATGGCAGAGCCGGACAACGCGTTGAGCGCGGCGGAGGTCGAGGTCGTCGACCTGTGCAGGGAGCTCATCGAGATCGACACCTCCAATTACGGCGACCACTCGGGGCCCGGTGAGCGCAAGGCCGCCGAGTACGTCGCGGGCAGGCTCGACGAGGTCGGCGTCGAGTCCCGGATCTACGAGAAGCACCCGGGCCGCAGCAACGTCGTGGCGCGGATCGCGGGCGAGGACTCCAGTCGGCCCCCGCTGCTCATCCACGGCCACCTGGACGTCGTCCCCGCGGCGCCCGACGACTGGACCCACCACCCCTTCGCCGGGGAGGTCGCCGACGACTGCGTCTGGGGACGCGGGGCCGTCGACATGAAGAACATGAACGCGATGGTCCTCGCCATGCTGCGCCAGCGCCTGCGCGAGGGCCGCCGCCCGCCGCGCGACATCGTGCTGGCCTTCCTCGCCGACGAGGAGGCCGGGGGCACGTGGGGCGCCCAGTACCTCGTCAACGAGCACCCCGATCTGTTCGCCGACTGCGACTCCGCGATCAGCGAGGTCGGCGGCTTCTCCTTCACCGTGCGTGACGACCGGCGCCTCTACCTGGTGGAGACCGCGGAGAAGGGCATCGCCTGGATGAAGCTGACCGCGCGCGGTACCGCCGGGCACGGTTCGATGGTCAACACCGACAACGCGGTCACCGAACTGGCCGCGGCCGTCGCCCGTCTGGGCGAGCACGAGTTCCCCGTCCAGCTCACCCCCACCGTCCGGACCTTCCTGGAGGAGATCTGCGAGGAGTTCGGGATCCCGTTCGACGAACGCGACGTGGACGCCACGGTGGCCCGCCTCGGTCCGATCGCCCGCATGATCGGCGCCACCCTGCGCAACACCCTCAACCCCACGGTGCTCGGCGGCGGCTACAAGGCCAACGTCATCCCCGGTGAGGCGACCGCGCAGGTGGACGGCCGCTTCCTGCCGGGGACGGAGGACGAGTACTTCGCGACGATCGACCGCCTCCTCGGTCCCAAGGTCAGCCGCGAGTTCATCCACCACCTCCCCGCGGTCGAGACCTCCTTCGACGGCGGCCTGGTCAGCGCGATGTCGGAGTCCCTCCTGGCCGAGGACCCCGGGGCGAAGGCGGTGCCGTACTGCCTGTCGGGCGGCACCGACGCCAAGAGCTTCTCCCGCCTGGGCGTGCGCAACTACGGCTTCTCCCCGCTGCGGCTGCCCCCGGAGCTGGACTTCGCCGGCATGTTCCACGGGGTCGACGAGCGCGTCCCGATCGACGGCCTTCGGTTCGGTGTGCGTGTACTCGACAGGTTCGTCGGGCTGAGCTGAGCCTGTCCGGATATGCGGCGTGCTCCCCGCCCAGATCGGCCGAGAAGTTCTCGCTGTCGCCCCCGATCACGCCCATGTTCACCCAACGTGATGCTACGGTTGCTTTCAGTTCGACGGTGTCGTGGTTCCTCGCACGCGTCAGCGTGCGCCGCGAACCCGACACCGCCGTGCGACCGCGGTAGATCCGCCGCACGGGACCGTCCAGTGACAGTGAGACAAGGGGGCATCCATGGTGCTCGCGGGACGAGGGTGGCTGGTGTCGACCAGCCGCGCTGCCCGTGACACCCGGGGCGCCTACGCTCGACTGTTGCTCCTGTCCGGCATCGCCGCCGTCGCGTGGCTGGCCGGGGGGTTCGGTGTCGCCCACGCGGACACCTCTCCCGAGACCGGCGGGCTGGTCAGCCGTGTCATGGGAGCCGGGGACACGGCCGAGTACACCGGCCGGGCGGCGGGCCCGCGTGAGCCCGTCCTCACCAACGCCGCCGCCCGGGCCGCGTCGACCACCTCGACGCTGACCGACGCCGTCGTCCCCCAGGCCGCCGCGCTTCCCGCGCACGCCCTGGACGACACCGGGGTCACCGAGGCGCTCGACGACACCGCCGCCGGCGCCGCCACCCACCGTGTGGTCGGCGACACCGCCCGCGCCGTCGACGGCACCGCGCGCGGCGCCGGGGACCTCGTCTCCGGCGTCGCCCGCGCGAGCCGTGGCGTGGTGGAGTCCACCGACGGCTCCCTGCGCGAGGGCGGACTGGTCGACACCGTCGCCGAGGGGCTCACCGACACCACCGGCGGCGGGGTCGGCGACACCGTGCGCCGCACCGTCTCCGTCGACCTGCCGGTCCTCGGCGCCGACGGCGAACCCGCCACGGGTCCCGAGGGCGTCGGGCGCATCGCCCCGGACGCCGCGCGCGACCGGGACGAGGACCCGGCCGCCGACCCCGGCACCGCGGCACCCGTCGTCTCGCCCGAGACCGTGTGGACCGCGGCCGCGACGGCGAGCGCCGACGCGGAGACCGGCGGCGACGACGTGTCCGCCGAGCGTGTCCACCTCATCGCGGGCGGCGCGCCGCACTCGGCCGGGACGGACGCGACCGGTGCGTCCGCGCCGTCCTTCCCGACGCCCGGCGCCGCCGGGTTCCTCATGGCCAGGGCCGTGCACACCGCGCCCCAGGCCCAGCGGGTCGCCCTTCCCGGGGACCCCACCCTGGTCGTCCGCGACGCCGCGGACGACCCCTCCTACTCCCCTGACTAGCCGCGTCTCGCGACCGCGGCCGGTCCGCGCGCCCAGCGCGCGATGCCCCATCGTCTCGGTGGGCGCCTTCTCCCTTGGCTGATCCAGCCAGGAGTCACCGTCCGTGGTCACACGAGCCGCAGAAGACTTCCTCGTTGACCCAAGGACACACGATGACCCACGCAGCATCCAGCCGGATACTCGCCCTCATGGCCGCCGGACTCCTCACCGCCACCGGGGCCGCCCACGCCGACACCGCGACCAGCGGCAACGGATCCATCGGCGGCGGCAACCAGATCGGGGCCGACGTCGACGCCCCCGTCAACGTCTGCGGCAACTCGGTCGCCGTGCTCGGGGCGGCCGGAGCCCAGTGCGTCGACGGCGGGGCCGGGGTCGGCGGTGCGCCCGCGAGGGACGGCGGCTCCGAGCGGACGCCGGCCGACCGCGGCACGGGGCACGACGGCTACGACGGTTACTACGACGACGAGGACCGCCCCGAGGAGAGCCCGGACGGGAACCCCAGGGAGGAGACCCCGGACGAGGACGAGGAGCCCAGGGAGGGCACCCCGGACGACGGCGGGACCCCGGAGGAGAGCCCCTCCCCGACGCCGGAGGACGAGGAGTCCCCGGCGACCACCGAGGAGAACCGGAGCGAGGTGTCCGAGGAGGCGAGCGCGCCCCCGCAGGAGCGGGTCGGGGCGCCCAGCCACGAGGCGTCCGTTCCGACCTCCGGCAACCCTCAGCTCGCCGTCACCGGCGGCGACGGCACCGGAGTGCTCTGGATGGTCGCCGCCGCCCTCGCCACCGCCGCCGCCGGGGCCGGACTGATCCTCCTCGGCCTCCGTCGGCGCGCCCGCGCCTGATCGGCCTCCCGGGCCGACACCGGCCCGGGGGTTGACGCGAGTCCCGCAGCACCGGCCGCAGCCGAGGTCGCGGGGTTCACGTCAGCCGCCGCTCAACCAGAGCGGAGCTGATCGACGGAGCGCGCGCGTTCGTCCGCATCCAGCGGAGACGGACCGCGGCGCGCTCTCCAAGCCCGGCAGACACGCACCGCCCAGGTGCGCGCCCGACCGGATGATCCCCGGCCTTGGCCGAGGTTCCGTGCCCCACCCAGAGGCGCGGAACGGCCCGTGGCCCAAGCACGACACCTTCTCAACTCGTTTTCCGAAAGGACTTCCCACATGAGCAAGTGGGCTGGCACATCAGCGAAGGCCATGCTCCTGGCAGCTGGCTTCGTCGCCCTGGGGACGGGCGTGGCGTTCGCCGACGGTGACATCGCCACCTCCGGCAACGGTTCGATCGCCGGCGGCAACCAGCTGGTCGTCGACGGCGACGTGCCCGTGAACGTGTGCGGCAACTCGATCGGGGCGGTGCTGGGCGTGTCCGGCGCCTCCTGCACCGGTTCCACCGCCGCCGTCATCGGGGGCGACCGCGACATCGCCACCTCGGGCAACGGCTCGATCCTCGGCGGTAACCAGGCCGTGGTCGACGGCGACATCCCGGTCAACCTGTCCGGCAACGCCATCGGCGCGCTGGGTGGCATGGCCGGGGCGCAGGCGACCGACACCAACGCGATCGTCGCGCGTGAGGGCGACGGCCGGCACGGCGGTTCGGGCATCGCGAGCTCGGGCAACGGCTCGATCCTCGGCGGCAACCAGCTCGTGGGCGACCTGGACGTGCCGGTGAACGTCTCCGGCAACGCGATCGGCGCCCTGGGCGGCGTCGCGGGCGCGGCGGCCACCGACACCAACGCGATCGTGCACGAGACCGCGGGCCGGCACGACGGCCACCGCGGCGGCGGCCACGACGACCGCTACTACCAGGCCGCCCCGGCCGACGGCTACCACCAGGCCTCCGAGGCCGACGGCTACTACTACTACCAGGCCGCCCCGGCCGACGTCAGCACGATGGACCTGGTCGGCGAGGCCGCCCGCAACGTCCACGTGCTGCCCGACACCTCCGGCGTGGACGCGGGCGTGCTCCGGCAGTCCGCGCCCGTCGAGCGCGAGCACATGTCGCAGCCGGACATCGCGAGCTCGGGCAACGGCTCCGTCCTCGGCGGCAACCAGGCCGTCCTCGACCTGGCGGTCCCGGTGGACTTCTCCGGCAACGCGATCGGCGCCGTGGGCGGCGTCGCGGGCGCGGCGGCCACCGACACCAACGCGATCGTCGAGGACGACAACGACGTGGCCACCTCCGGCAACGGCTCCCTGCTCGGCGGGAACCAGCTGGTGGCCGACGGCGACGTTCCGCTGAACATCACCGGCAACGCGGTCGGGGCCGTTCTCGGCACCGCCGGCGCGAGCGCCACCGACACCAACTCCGAGGTGCGCCACATGAGCGCCCCGGTCGAGCACCAGTCGGGTGTGCTGGACGCCGCCCCCGTGCTGCACGAGCTGCCCGAGGTGCCCGTCTCCCAGATGGTGCCCGTGGGTTACGACCTGAGCGAGACCACCGCGCAGACCGTCGAGACGCACGCTCCCGAGCGCGCCGACGAGCTGCCCGAGGCGTCGGCCATGCCGGCCGTCGACCCGGTCGGCCAGCTCCTCGGGGTGGCGGGCGTGGGCCTGTAGCGACCCAGCGGGTTCCGACCCGGGGCGCTGGGCCCGACGCCCGGAGGAGGACGACGTCTCGTTCCGTAATGGATCGCGGTGGACTGCGAGACGTCGAACACCAACGGACGGCGGCACACGCCCGGGGGAAGGTTCCGCGACCGGCGCACGCGCGCCGTGGACGTCGACTGGGCAAGGGTGAGTCGCCTCCGCACTCCCGTTCCGTAATGGATCGCGGTGGACTGCGGGAGCGTGGGGGTGACGACCACCAGCTCAGGACGTGAGCCGAGTCCTCCCGGGAATATCCGGGGGGACTCGTCGCTTTCTCGTGGTCGTGGAACGCCGCATCTCAACTGTGACCGATGTCACTATGGGGGTAAGTTCCAGGTGCTCCCCGAAGCCGGTGGGCGATCGTGGGAGACGGTCGCCACGCCCGAGCGAGGACGCCACGGGGCGGCATCGGTTCGGGTAACGCTTATTCTGCGGGTGCCGGTGGTTGTGAGCTCGGCGCCCGGCACCGGGACGGGTCCCGGACCCGAGGGCCCGCTCACCCATCGACGGGGGAGGGCCTGGCATTCGGTTACTGTCGGTTCCCAGGGAACCGCAGGACCACGGTCGGACAGATCACGTAGGGCTAGACGTAGGGGAACACGTGCCACCCACGAAGGGCAGCGCCGGCAAGAACGGCTCCAAGGACAACGGACGGCGGGGAGCGGGCACCGCTCTGGTCATCGTCGAGTCGCCCGCCAAGGCGAAGACCATCGCCGGCTATCTGGGCCGCGGCTACGTCGTGGAGTCCAGCATCGGCCACATCCGTGACCTGCCCACGAAGGCCGCCGAGATCCCCGCCAAGTACAAGGGACAGCCGTGGGCGCGGCTCGGCGTGGACGTCGACGGCGACTTCGAGCCGCTCTACGTCGTCAACGCCGACAAGAAGTCGCACGTCAAGAAGCTCAAGGAGCTCATGGCGGAGGCCGACGAACTCCTCCTCGCGACGGATGAGGACCGCGAGGGCGAGGCGATCGCCTGGCACCTGCGCGAGGAGCTCAAGCCCAAGATCCCCGTCCGCCGCATGGTCTTCAACGAGATCACCAAGGACGCCATCCAGCGCGCCGCCAGCAACACGCGCGACCTGAACACGCGCCTGGTCAGCGCCCAGGAGACGCGCCGCATCCTGGACCGCCTCTACGGCTACGAGGTCTCCCCCGTGCTGTGGAAGAAGGTCATGCCCAAGCTGTCGGCCGGGCGGGTGCAGTCGGTCGCCACGCGTCTGGTGGTCGAACGCGAACGCGAGCGGATGGCCTTCACCTCCGCCGAGTACTGGGGCATCAAGGCGGTCTTCGACGCCACCGAGGCGGGCGTCCCCGAGGGACCCGCCACCTTCCCCGCGGCCCTGGTCAGCGTGGACGGCACCCGCGTCGCCGTCGGCCGCGACTTCACCTCCCAGGGCGTCCTGCGCTCGGACCGCGGCGTCCGCCACCTGGACGAGGCGGCCGCGCGCGGGCTCGCCGAGCGGTTGACCGGCGCCGGTTTCGCGGTCCGGTCGGTGGAGCGCAAGCCCTACCGCCGCTCCCCGTACGCGCCGTTCCGCACGACCACCCTCCAGCAGGAGGCGTCCCGCAAGCTCGGCCTGTCCGCGAAGCAGACCATGCAGGTCGCCCAGCGGCTGTACGAGAACGGGTACATCACCTACATGCGTACCGACAGCACGACGCTGTCGGAGAGCGCCGTGAACGCCGCGCGCTCCCAGGCCCAGCGCCTGTACGGCGCCGACCACGTGCCCGACAAGCCGCGCGTGTACGCCAGCAAGGTCAAGAACGCGCAGGAGGCGCACGAGGCCATCCGCCCGGCGGGTGACGAGTTCCGCATCCCCTCGCAGACCGGTCTGGCCGGCCCCGAGTTCCGCCTCTACGAGCTGATCTGGAAGCGCACCGTCGCCTCCCAGATGAAGGACGCGGTCGGCGAGTCCGTCACCGTGCGGATCGAGGGGACCTCCGCGAACGGTGAGGTCGCCGAGTTCAGCGCCACCGGCAAGATCATCACCTTCCACGGCTTCCTCAAGGCCTACGTCGAGGGCTCCGACGACCCGGCCGCCGACCTGGACGACCGCGAGCGGCGCCTGCCCGCGATGGCCGAGGGCGACCCGCTCAAGGCCCAGACCCTGGAGGCCGAGGGGCACAGCACCCGCCCGCCCGCCCGCTACACCGAGGCCACCCTGGTCAAGGAGTTGGAGGAGCGGGAGATCGGGCGCCCGTCCACCTACGCCTCGATCATCGGCACCATCCTGGACCGCGGCTACGTGTTCAAGAAGGGCACGGCGCTCGTGCCGTCCTTCCTGGCCTTCGCGGTGGTCCAGCTGCTGGAGCGGCACTTCGGGAACCTGGTGGACTACGAGTTCACCGCCCGCATGGAGGACGTGCTCGACGACATCGCCCGGGGCGAGACCGAGAGCCTGCCGTGGCTGCGCCGCTTCTACTTCGGCGGCCAGGACACGCAGGGGCAGCAGGAGACCGGGCTCAAGGAGCTGGTGGGCGACCACCTGTCCGAGATCGACCCCAAGGAGATCTCGTCCGTCCCGGTGCCCGGCACGGACATCGTCCTGCGGGTGGGGCGCTTCGGCCCCTACCTCGACCGGGACGGGGAGCGGGCCAACGTGCCCGAGGACCTGGCCCCGGACGAGCTGACCAAGGAGAAGGCCGAGGAGCTGCTCGCCCAGCCCAGCGGCGACCGCGAGCTCGGCGCCGACCCCGAGACCGGCCGCGTGATCGTGGCCAAGTCCGGGCGGTTCGGCCCCTACGTCACCGAGGTCGTCGAGGAGCCCGCCGAGGAGGCCGGGAAGGGCGCCGCGAAGGCGAAGGCCAAGGTCAAGCCGCGCACCAGCTCCCTGCTCAAGTCGATGGACCTGGACTCGGTCACGCTGGAGGACGCGCTGCGGCTGCTGTCGCTGCCCCGCGTCGTCGGCGAGCTCGACGGCGAGGAGGTCACGGCGCAGAACGGCCGGTACGGCCCGTACCTCAAGCGCGGGACCGACAGTCGCTCCCTGGAGACCGAGGAGCAGATGTTCACGGTCACCCTGGAGGAGGCCAAGGCGCTCTTCGCCCAGCCCAAGCAGCGCGGGCGCCGGGCCGCCGCGCCGCCCCTGCGCGAGCTGGGGCAGGACCCGGTCTCCGGCGCGAAGATGGTGGTCAAGGACGGTCGGTTCGGCCCCTACGTCACGGACGGAGAGGTGAACGCCTCCCTGCGCAAGGGCGACGAGGTCGAGTCGATCACCGACGAGCGCGCCGCCGAGCTGCTCGCCGAGCGCCGCGCCAAGGCCCCGGCCAAGAAGAAGCCCGCGGCGAAGAAGACCACCGCGAAGAAGACGACGACGGCCAGGAAGACGGCGAGCGGGTCGGGGGCCTCGACGACGAAGAAGGCGTCGACCACGCGCTCGACCGCGGCCGCGAAGTCCGCCGCGACGAAGAAGACCGGAACGCCGAAGAAGACCGGCACACCGAGGACGACCGCGCGCGAGTCCGCCGACGGCGAGTCCTGAACCGCGCCGCTCACCTGGGCCTCCCCCGTGGGAGGCGCCCAGGTGAGCGGTCCTCCGGTCAGGGTCGGCCACCCGCTCCGCGCGACCCCTGTCGGGGACGGGGGTTCCGTACTAGTCTGTGTGTGACGGAGGGGAACGCGTGAAACGTGTGTGACCTCCGACTCCACCTCTCGAATCACCACGCGGCGGGTCGTCGACCCGTCGGTCCCTATCCCCCTCACCGATAATCTTGAGCGCTATGAGCAGATCTGCACCCCTGGGAGCGCCGGCCGAGGCGCGCCACGTTCTCGCGATCTCACCCTTCAGAAGGCTGTGGATCTCGCTTTCCCTCTCCAGCCTGGGCGACTGGCTCAGCCTGCTGGCCCTGATGTCCCTCGCGGCGATCTTCACCGCGGACAGCTCCCAGCTCGTCCAGTACCTCGCCGTCAGCGGCGTCGTGGTGATCAAGCTGGCCCCGTCGATCCTGTTCAGCCCGCTGGCGGGGGTGGTCGCCGACCGCCTCGACCGGCGTTGGACGATGGTCGTCGGCGACGTGCTGCGCGGCCTGCTGTACGTCTCCATCCCCCTCGTCGGCCTCTTCGCCCCCGGCTTCGCGCTGGAGTGGCTGCTCATCGCCAACCTCCTGGCCGAGATCGTCGCCCTGTTCTGGACCCCGGCCAAGGACGCCACCGTCCCCAACCTGGTGCCCAGGAAGTTCCTGGAGCAGGCCAACCAGCTCAGCCTGCTCACCGCCTACGGCACCGCGCCCGTGGCGGCGCTGCTGTTCGCCGCGCTCGCCTCGGTCAGCAACGTGCTCGGCGCGCTGCTGCCCTCGATGGCGAGCCCCGAGGCGGACATCGCGCTCTACCTCAACGGCGTGACCTTCTTCGTCGCCGCGATCGTGGTCGTCGGCCTGCCGATCCCCAAGCACAAGGCGGCGCGGGACGGCGAGGGCGACACCTCGGACAGCGGCATCCTGCGCGCCGTGTGGACGGGCTGGCGGTACCTCGGCGGGACGCCGCTCGTGCGCGGACTGGTGCTGGGCATGCTCGGCGCCTTCGCCGCCGGGGGCGCCGTCATCGGCGTCGGCCGCATCCACGTCGAGTCGCTGGGCGCGGGCAACGCCGGATTCGGCATGGTCTTCGCCGCGGTGTTCACCGGGATGGCGTTGGGCATGCTCGCCGGACCACGGGTGCTCAAGAGCTTCAGCCGTCGCCGCCTCTTCGGACTGAGCATCGTCATGGCGGGCGTGGCCCTGGTCCTCGCCGGCGCCGTCGCGGACATGGTGCTCACCGCCGTGCTCACCGCGGTCCTCGGCATGGGCGCGGGCTTCGCCTGGGTGATCGGCCTGACCATGCTCGGCCACGAGGTCGAGGACGAGTACCGGGGACGCACGTTCGCCTTCCTGCACGGGGCGGCGCGCATCGTCCTGGTCGGCTCCACCGCGCTGGCCCCGCTGGCCGCCGGTCTGATCGGCGACTACGTCCTCCCGATCGGCCCGCTCACCTACGACCTGCGCGGCAGCGGCGTGGTCCTCATGGTCTCCGGTCTGTTCGCCGTGATCGTGGCGTTCGTGTGCTACCGCCAGATGAACCGGAACGCGCCCGACGCCGGTCCCGGCCTGGTCCCCGAGCTCGTCGCCGCCCTGCGCGGAGTCGACCCGAGCGGTGGCGAGGAGGAGGGACAGGCCAAGCACGGCGGTGCGTTCATCGTCGTCGAGGGCGGTGAGGGCGCGGGCAAGTCCACCCAGGTCCGGGAGCTGACCGTGTGGCTGCGCGACCAGGGCTTCGAGGTCGTGGGGACGCGGCAGCCGGGGGCGACCAAGCTCGGCATGCGCCTGCGCGGACTGCTCCTGGACAAGGAGAACTCCCACATCACCCACCGGGCCGAGGTGCTGCTCTACGCGGCCGACAAGGCCGACCACGTCGAACGGGAGATCCTGCCCGCCCTGGAGCGCGGCGCGATCGTCATCAGCGACCGCTACGTCGACTCGATGCTCGCCTACCAGGGGGCCGGTCGCGACCTGTCGGCCGAGGAGATCCGCGACATCAGCGACTGGGCCACCCAGGGCCTGGTTCCCGACCTGACCGTGCTGCTCGACGTCGCCCCCGAGGACGGGCTGGCGCGCCTCGGCGGTCCCGCCGACCGCATCGAGTCGGAGTCGGCCGAGTTCCACCAGCGGGTCCGGCAGGGCTTCCTGGAGCTGGCCAGGGCCGACCCGGACCGCTACCTCGTGCTGGACGCCAAGGAGTCGCAGGAGAAGATCGGCCGGGAGATCCGCCGCCGTGTCCGCGCGCTGCTGCCCGACCCGGTGCCGAGCGGTTCGGAGGCCGTGACCGGCATGATCCCGGTGATCAAGGACGAGTAGTCCGGGATCAGCGCAGGACCCGGTACCTGAGATGGGTGACGCCGGGGGCCTCCACCGCGCGCACCTGCTCCAGACGGACGTCGTCGACGCCGTCGAGCAGCCTCTCGCCCGCCCTCAGGAGCACGGGGACGAGGTGCAGGTCGAGCTGGTCGAGGAGCCCGGCGTTCAGGCAGTCCCGGACGGTGGCGGCGCCCCCGGCGACCAGCACGTCGCGGTCGCCCGCCACCCGCCGGGCCTGCTCCACGGCCGCCTCGGGGCCCTCCGTCACGAAGTGGAAGGTGGTGCCGCCCGCCATCGGCAGGGGCTCCCTCGGGTGGTGGGTCACCACGAACACCGGCGCGTGGAACGGCGGGTCCTCGCCCCACCACCCCGTCCAGGGGTCCTCCTCGTTCCACGGTCCGGGACCGCCGCCGAACATCCCGCGGCCCATGACCACCGCGCCGACGTTCCCCTGGACCTCCTCGACCACGGCGCTGGAGGCGTTGACCTCGCCGCCCGTCATGCCGTGCTCGGCCCGCCACGCCTGCAGCCCGAACACCCAGGTGTGCAGGCGGTCGCCGCCCACACCCAGCGGATGCTCGACGCTCTGGCGCGGTCCCGCCGCGAAGCCGTCCAGAGAGACGGACAGGTGGGTGCGCGTGATGCCCATGGAAGCTCCTCACTCGTCGGATGGCGGCACAATAGGCGACGGGAACGACGGTTCACACGAAGCCGCGCCGCCCGTCGGTCGCGGCTCCTATCCTGGGAGCCGGACATCAGCGCGGGCCCGGGGGGAACAGAGTGACGGTCTTCGACGACCTCGTCGGCCAGAGCGCCGCGGTCGGCCAGCTGCGACGCGCGGTCGCCGCCGCCGGTGACCTGGTCGCGGGCGGTTCCGGCGGGGGGATGACCCACGCCTGGCTGTTCACCGGCCCCCCCGGCTCGGGGCGCTCGGAGGCGGCGCGCGCGTTCGCGGCGGCCCTCCAGTGCCCGGACGGCGGCTGCGGTCACTGCGGCTCCTGCCACCAGGTGCTCGCCGGGACCCACCCCGACGTGCTGTACGTGCGGCCGAGCGGACTCAGCTACGGCGTCGCCGACACCCGTGACCTGGTTCTGCGGGCGGGGAGCAAGCCCTCCGGCGGGCGGTTCCGCGTCGTGCTCTTCGAGGACGCCGACCGCGCCACCGAGGCCGCCTCCAACGCCCTGCTCAAGGCCGTCGAGGAGCCGTCGCCCAGGACGGTGTGGCTGCTGTGCACGCCCACCCCCGACGACCTGCTCGTCACCATCCGCTCCCGCTGCCGCCTGGTCACCCTGACCACCCCGGGCACACGGGAGGTGGTCGACGCGCTCGTGCGGCGCGACGGCGTCGACCCCCCGACCGCCGAGGCCGCCGCGCGGGCCGCCGCGGGACGGATCGACCGGGCGCGGCAGCTGGCCACCGACCCGGAGGCGCGCAGGCGCCGCGAGGAGGTGCTGTCCATCCCCGCACGGCTCGACGGCCTCGGCGCGTGCGTGACCGCCGCCGCCCGGCTCTACGAGATCGCGGAGGAGGAGTCCAAGGCCCTCACCACCGCGCTCGACGAGCGGGAGAAGGACGAGATGAGGGCGGCCTTCGGCGAGGGCTCCACCGGCAGGGGGGTGGCCAAGGCGATGCGCGGCGCGGCGGGCGCGCTCAAGGACCTGGAGGAGCGGCAGAAGCGCCGCGCCACCCGGATCAAGCGCGACTCCTACGACCGCGCGCTGCTGGACCTGGCGGCGTTCTACCGGGACGTGCTCACGCTCCAACTGGGCGCCGGAGTGGAGCGGTCCACGGACGACCGCACCGGCGACCTGGAGCGGCTGGCGCGGTCCAGCACCCCCGAGGCCACGCTCCGGCGGATCGGCGCGATCATGGGCTGCCGCGAGCGGATCGCCGCCAACGTGCACCCGCAGATCGCGATGGAGGCCATGACCTCGGCCCTGCTCGTCGGATAGCGGGCGGCGGGTCCCGGATCCCGACGGGTCCGGCACAATGGTGCGGCGTTGACGGCGCGCCGGCCACGGTCGGCCGACACGGAGAGGCGGACATCGGGTGGGCACGATCAAGCGGGGGCCGCTGGCGGCCTCGCTCGCGGGGGCGGTCCTGCTGGCGACCGGCTGCACCCTCGGCGGGTCCGACGGGACGGCGGGGGACGCCGACGAGGCCGGGGCGACCGGCCCCCTGGCGGACTTCACCGCGCAGGAACTCGACTGGGACGCCTGCGAGACCGGGCTGGAGGGCGCCGAGTGCGCGGTCTTCGAGGTGCCGCTCGACTACGAGGAGCCCGACGGCGAGCGGATCGAGATCGCGGTCAAGCGGCTGCCCGCCGAGGGTGACGACGTCATCGGTTCCCTGGTGCTCAACCCCGGGGGCCCCGGCGGTTCGGGCTTCGACTACGTGGACCAGGCCGCCTACGTGGTCAGCGACGACGTGCGCGAGCGGTTCGACGTGGTCGGCTTCGATCCGCGCGGCGTGGGCCGCAGCACGCCGCTCACGTGCATGGACGCCGCCGAGCTCGACGAGTTCCTCGGGATGGACGTGGACTCCGAGGACGGGGACGCGGACCTGACCGAGATCACCGACGAGGGCGTGGCGGAGATGGCGGCGAGCGGGCGCGAGTTCGTCGAGGCCTGCGAGGCCAACGCGCCCGAGCTGATGCTGCACATGGGCACCGTCGACGTGGCCAAGGACATGGACGTCCTGCGCGCGCTGTTGGGCGACGAACGGCTGACCTACCTCGGGGCCTCCTACGGCACGCACATCGGCGCCCAGTACGCCGACCAGTTCCCCGAACGGGTGCGGGCGCTCGTCCTCGACGGGGCGGTCGACCCGAGCATGGACCAGCTCGAACTGAGCGTGGACCAGGCGACGGGCTTCGAGACGGCGCTGACGGCCTTCGTGGAGGACTGCCTGACCCTGGCCGACTGCCCGCTGGGCGGCCCCGGCGACGGCGTGGACGACGGGATCGCGACGCTGAACGCCTTCCTGGAGGACGCCGGGGAGGACCCGCTGACCAACTCCGCCGACGACCGCGAGGCCAACCGGGCGCGCGCGGGGCTGGGGGTGCTCGCGGCGCTGTACACCGACGCCTGGTGGCCGCGGGTGCGCGAGGCGCTCACCGACGCCATGGAGAACGGTGACGGGACGGGCCTGATCCTGCTCGGGGACGACCTGTACGGCCGGGCCGACGCCGAGGCGTACGAGAACTCCACGGCGGCGCTGATCGCGGTGAACTGCTCGGACTCGCCCAGCCCCCGGGACGTCGAGGCCTACGCCGACGCCGCGGTCGAGGCCGCGGAGGAGTCGCCGAACTTCGGTCCCGGGCTGGCCTGGGGCGCGCTGCCGTGCGCCTACTGGCCGCAGGAGGCGGTGGCGCCGGGCGGCGCGCTCGACGCGGCGGGCGCCGATCCGATCATGGTGGTGGGCACCACGCGGGACTCGGCCACGCCGTACGCGTGGGCGGTGGCCCTGGCCGAGCAGCTGGACTCCGGGTTCCTGGTGACCCGGGACGGCGACGGCCACACGGGTTACCGGAGGGGTGACGCGTGCGTGGACACGATGGTGGACGAGTACCTCATCGATCTGACGGTCCCCGCCGACGGCATGGCCTGCGCGTGAGGGAACCGACACGGTGACCGTGGACGAATCACCCCGGTGGAGGCGCTAGACTGGTGACCGCTTCGCCGCGTCGAACACGCGGCGCGGCGCCGCCTTAGCTCAGTCGGCAGAGCGATTCACTCGTAATGAATAGGTCGTCGGTTCGATTCCGACAGGCGGCTCAGGCAAAACGCCACCCCGGACCGGGGTGGCGTTTCGCGTGGGGGGCCAATGGGGTGGCCAGTCGCCTCCGGTCAATGGATGCTTACCGTACGTTGTGTCGGTAGGTGTCTGTTATGACCGAAATGGGGGTAGATGCGCACCATGAGTCTGGTGTTCATGGTGCTTCTGCTCGTGGGAGCCGTCCTCGTGCTCGGCGGGGGCTCCTACGCGGTGCGGCGGGTCATCGCCGCTCTGGAGGAGCGCCTCGCCGCCGCGCGGGCGCCGGACACCGGCCCGCCCGCCGCCCCCGAACCCCAGGTCGGCGGTTACGTCCCGGGTCCCCGGCGCCCCGAGGACCTGTCGGCCGAGCTGCGTGCCCGGGTGCGCGACCTCGTGTCCCTGGGGCGGACGGAGGAGGCCGTGCGCGTGGTGGGCGAACGGGCCGAGGTCGACGAGGACCGCGCCCGGGGGATCGTCGCCGAACTCGGCGACGGCGCCGGACCGGGAACCGCCCTCGAACCGTGACCCCGGCTCAGGGCCAGGCGCCGTCCACCACGGTCCCGTGCCCTGGCTTGGTGCGGTCCAGCCACTCCTGACGGCTGCGGGCGTACCCGAGCGCCCACTCCACCTGCCGCTCGTGGAGCTCCGTGAGGCTCAACCCCGCCACGTCCGGGTGCCGGGCGCCGATCTCCTCCGCCACCGCCACCGCCGCCAGGGCGTCCGCCGCGGCGGTGTGCGCCTCGGTCAGATCCACCCCGTAGTACTCGCTCATCGCGCTCAGGTTGCGTTTCCCGCGCCGGTACGGGTCCACGCCCCGGTCGATCACCAGCGGGTCCACGATCGGAGCGACGGCGCCCCGGAGCCGCGCCGACAGCGGCGGCAGCCCGTGCCGCTCCAGCTCCCGGGCGAGCACCCTCAGGTCGTAGGGCGCGTTGAACACCACGACCCCCTGCCCCGCCGCCAGGTGCGCCGTGAGCGCGTCGGCGATCTCCGTCAGGCAGTCGACGGCGGGCCGCCCCTCCGCGCGCGCCCGCTCGGTGCTGATCCCGTGGATCGCGACCGCGTCCTCGGGGATCTCCCGGGGCCCGGGGTCCACCAGCCACGTGGTCGACTTGCCGTCCCGGTCCACCAGCGCCGCCGACACCACGAACGCGTCCTCGGGGTCGCGCGAGGAGGTCTCGGAGTCGAAACCGAGCAGCGCGGTCGTGTGCCACCCGAGGTGGTCGCCGCGCGCGGGCGGGGTGGGGCGGGGCTCGTGCTCCGCGCAGTAGGTGCGCCAGCGTCCCCCTTCCTTGACCACGACGCCGTCACCTGTGGCGACGGGGACCGCACAGGTCGTGCAGGTCCCGGGATAGCGGTTGCGCATGGGGGTCCCTCTCCGGCCGGGCGATCGGCGCCGCCGTGAACAGCGGCGATTCAGCAACATCGTAGAACGGCCCGAGGACAGGCCGAGGCCGAGCGCTGATGGGGAGGGTGGGGCGGGGTGTGCGCGGGCCCGGTTGTGGGGAAGGAAGGGGGCATGAGTCTGGAAGAGGCGTCACGCCAGTTGGAAGCCGCGATCCACGACGCGCGCGTGTCCTTCGACTGCATCCTCCTGGAGGAGTTGGACCGGGCGCACACCAACGCGATCACCGCCCGAGCGGCGGTGGACGCGGCCGAGCAGGCCATCCGGGTGGAGATGGAGAGACGGGCCGCGGAGGAGGGCGGCTCCGCCGACTGAGGCGGAGGCGGCGGGGTCGATCGAACGGGTTTTCGAACGACGGGTATGCTGGTGGTATGCCCGATCAGTCGCTGCCGCCGGACTGGCCCACGGGTGTGCACCCACCCTGGTCGGACTTCTTCGAGCAGACGGCCCTGGCGTGGCTGTTCGACCACGTGCCCGCCGACTACCGGCAACACGGCGTGCTCCGCCGACACCCGCTCGCGCTGTCCCGGCTGGCCCGCCAGTACGTGTCCGCCGCCCTGGAGGCCGCCCGCGAGGGGTACCGCACCGCCCGACTGGACCTGCGCGAGCATCTGCCGCCCCACGCGCTGGACCAGGTGATGAAGGCCTACCTGGAGGAGGGGGAGCGCACCGCGTCCGTCCTCCGCTCGATCGAGGCGGTGGACGCCGAACTGCGCGCGGCCGCCTCGGGGCGGAGCGCCGATGCGTGACCCCCGCGCCCCGTTCGCCTCAGGCGGTCACCCGGACCACGACGGCGACCTCGTCGCCGGTGTTCACCAGGTGCTGGCTCGCCCGACGGTTCCCCGACCCCTGGTGGGCCACGCCCACCACGCGGGCGCGTCCGGGGGTCAGCTCGGCCGCCGACAGCATCTCCCCGCCCGGGCCCGACGCGATCAGGTGCGCCCTGCCGCCGACCAGGAACAGGACCTCCAGCGAGTGCCCCCGGCCGGGGTGCGCGGCCGGTTCGGGGACGAAGGTGTTCGGTTCGAGCGCCACCGTGGTCACGCGGAGCCGTCCGCTCGCGTGGCGGCGGGCCGCACGGGGCGCGAGCTGCCAGCGGCCCCGGCGGGCCGGCCAGAGCGTGGGCCGGCGCATCGCCTCGGCGGCGCCGCGTGCGGCCGAGACCAGGCGCCCGACCGTCGGCAGACGGCGTTCGCCCAGGTGGGCGTAGCCGGAGCGGCGCCCGGCGTCGACCACGTCGCCGATCCCCTCCAGGGAGACCCCGGTGGGGCGCGGCGCGGTCGGCGCCGCGCCGACGGAAGCGGTGGCGGAACGGAGGGCGGTGGAAGCCTGTCGCGGCATCGTGGGAAGATCCTTCACGTGTGCGCGCCCCACGGCGGGGAGCGCGCGGATGTCGTCGGTGGGCCCCGGGAGACCGGGGCGGCGGGGGTGACCGCTCGACGCGTGGACGCGGAGACGGAGGCACCCCGGGCCGGTGCGGGCCGTGGTCGGATCACACGGGAACGTGGACGGCGGACACCGGGTCGGTCGGACGCGGACGCGGGAACACGCCCTCGCGGCGACTCAGCGACGACAACACGGACACGCCTCGACGGCCAGGTGGCAGAGGGCCCCGAGGGCCGTGCGAGCCATGGCGTCGGCGGGCGTGTGCGGATGCATGGTTCCAAGGAGACCAGCAAAGTCCGGGAGGAGTCAAGCGATCGTGGGGAATCGCGCGTGTCGATCATCTCACCCGGTCACCGCCCCGGGCGTGTTGCGGGGGGCGGTGCGCGGTGGTGACATGTGGAACCCGTGGGCGGTGCGGGAGCGGCGCCGACACGGAGCCCTCCCCATCCCCCAGCCGCAGTGACAGGAGTGGCCGTGATGGCATCCCGCCCCAGAGGGCCCAGGTGAGTCCGGACGCCCCGGGACTGTGGGCGCGTGTCCTCGTGCGCGCGCTCGTCGTCGTGGCGGCCGGTGTGATGGCGCTCGGCTTCCTCGGGCCGGGGGAGGCCGTGCTGGTCGCCGGGCTCACCGTGCTGACGTACGTGCTGTTGTGGCTGCGCGGGCGCGCGCCGGCGCGCGCCACGCGCGGCGGGAACGCCGAAGGCGGCGACTGAGGCGCGGCCGGGGGCGGCGGGTCTTCGCGCAAAGGGGAGAAGGGTGTGCCGCGCGCGGCGTAGATTCTAGGTCTATGACGGACCGGGATCTTCTCCGCGCCCTGCGCTCCAGCCGCACCTCGTCGGCGGACGCCTACGCGTACCTGATCGACGCCTACGGGGAGCAGCTGTACCGGCGCTGCATCCTGGTCCTGCGCGACCGCGACACCGCGCACGTGGTGCTGCGGGACACCCTCATCGTGGCGCGTGCGCACATCGGCCAGGTGCCCGACGCGGACCGGCTGGGGGAGTGGCTGCACGCCCTGGCGGAGGTCGAGTGCGCGCGGCACACGCGCCGCGGCGCCCGGTCGGAGCCCGCGGTCGGGTGGCGGATGCCCGAGCACACCGCGCTGGTACGGGCACGCGTGCTCAACGGCATGACCGGGCCCGAGCTCGACGGCTACCGCGCGCACGTGGCCGCGCGCGCCGACCACTTCGGCCGCGACGGGTTCCCGCTGCCCCCGTCGACCCGGTTCCTGGCACGCGGCCTGCTCCCCCTTCTGCCGCTCCTGGTGGTCCTCCTGGCCGCACTGTTGATCATCGTGTTCGCCGGATGCGTCATCGCCCGGGGACTGGGGCGGGCTTGACGTCCGGCGCCCGCCAGATCCTGGAGGGCGCGCCCCGCACGAGGTCGGCGCCGCGCAGGACCTGGATCCGCCACGGGTCGAGCCGCAGGACCCGGAACTCCGGGTCGTCCGGGGTGCTCCAGTAGGCGCCCGGGTCGTACCCGGCCCCCGGCGGGCTTCCCACCCGGTACAGCTCCCACACCCGCCGCCGCACGCCCGCCGCGTCGGCCCAGGTAGCCACCGCGTCCACGGCGACGGTGTTCTGGGCGGGACTCCAGTACGACAGGGTCGTGTGCGGGTTGCCCGCGAGGTGGGCGGTCTTCACCGGCGTGGGATGGGTGGCGAGCCACCCCACGGGGCGGTCGCCGTCCGTCTCCCAGACGGGCACGAGCACGCGCGCACGGGGGCGTCCCCTGCCGTCGACGGTGGTCATCGTCGCGTACACGACCGATCCGACGATGCGGTCGAAGTCGCCCCTGATCCGGCCGAAGTCGCCGACGCGGTTCCGGCTCATCGCCCCGGCCCCCTCCGTCCGACGGGCCCGGCTCTCCATGTCATCCATGGGGACAGCCTGCGGGACCGGGCTCAGGACCTCCTCAGGATCGGCTCAGGACGTTCCGGCGACGGGTCGGCACCGTGACGGCGGCCCTCCTCGAACTCCGCGTCGGCGGCGGCGTCCCCCAGAGCCGCGCGGACACGCCCCAGCACGCGGTCGACGTCGCCGCGCTCGGCCTCGGGCAGAGGCGCGCCCACCGACTCCCGGAGCGCGGCGGCGGCCCCGAGCAGGCGGGCGGCCCGTCGGTGCTCTCCGGCGAGCGCCCGTGCTCCGGAGAGGCCCTCCAGGGCCAGTGCCACGGCCCGGGGGTCCCCCGTCGTCCGCGCGGTCTCCAGCCCGAGGGTGTGCAGCCGCGCCGCCTCCCCGGCGTCGCCGCGCAGCTCCGCGACGAACCCGAGTTCCGCGTAGGTCAGCGCGGCGCCGAAGTGCGAGCGCATCCGCAGATGCCAGTCCAGCCAGTCCCGCAGGTACCGCTCCGCGGTGTCCAGGTCGCCGCGCCTGCGCGCGGTCAGTGCCAGCCCCAGTTCGGCGGACTCCTGTCCGACCACGTGCCCCTGTTCGACGGCCAGACGCCGGGCGCGTCCGTGCAGCGCGTCGCTGCGGTCGTGGTCGCCCTGGAGGAGGGCGATCCGGCCCAGCAGCGTGAGCCGCTCACCGGCCTCGGTCCACAGGCCCAGCCCCTCGGCCGTGCGCAACGCCTCGCGGTGGTGGCGGGCCGCCGCCTCGTGGTCGCCGCGGACCTCGGCATGCTCGCCGAGGAGCTGCCCGGCGAGCACCTGCCCCCAGCCGTCGCCCACCTCCCTGAACATGTCCATGCTCCGCTCCGCCGCCGCGCGCGTCGCGGCCAGGCCGCTTCTGCCCCGTGCGGCGCGCGCGAGTGTGGCCGACACCGCCGCCTCACCCCACCGGTCCCCGCGGGCGCGGAAGGCCGCCAGCAGCCGTCGCGCGGCGTCCTCGCCGCCCTCACCGCCGCCGAACCCGAGGAGCGAGTGGACGAGGAACCACTCCGCGCGCGCCGCCGCGTCCGCGTCGGCGGGGTCGTCCCAGGCGGGCGTCTCGGGCCGGGGCCCCGGGTCCGTTCCCAGACCGTGGGCGAGGGCGTCGCGCCAGGTCGCCGCCGTGTACCGGGCGCCGCGTCCGCCGGGGCGCTCGGGAAGGTCCAGGGCGGCGGACAGCGACCGCGTCCCCTCACCGAGCCGACCGCGCAACGTCCAGTACCAGGCGAGCGCGTTGACCAGCCGCAACGCGTCCGAAGCGGCCCCGGTGCGCACCGCGTGGTCCAGCGCGGTGCGCAGGTTGGCGGTCTCGGCGTCCAGGCGCTGGAGCCACTCCCGCTGTCCCGGCGTCCGCAGGTGGGGGTCGGCCCGCTCCGCCAGGTCGACGTGGTGGCGCAGATGGCGGTCGCGCGTGGTGTCCTCCTCACCGGCCTCCCGGAGCCGTTCGGCCCCGTAGGCGGCCACGGACTCCAGCAGCCGGTAGCGCGGCCGCGGTTCGTGCGCGGGCACGGCCACCATGGAGCGGTCGATCAGATCCGACAGCACGTCCGGGACCTCGTCGGCGGGGACGTCCAGGCCCGAGCAGACCTCCCGCGCCGCCGCCAACGAGCACCCGTCGGCGAAGACGGACAGGCGCCGCAGCACCGCCCGTTCCGACGCGCTGAGCGGTTCCCAGCTCCAGTCGAGCACCGCGCGCAGCGTGCGCTGGCGGTCGGGCGCGCCCCGGTAGCCCGAGGTGAGCAGCGCGAAGCGGTCGTCGAGTCGGGCCGCGAGTTCGTGCACGCCGAGCGCGCGCACCCTCGTGGCCGCGAGTTCGAGCGCCAGGGGGACGCCGTCGAGCCTGCGGCAGACCGTCGCGACCGCGTCCGCGTTGCGCTCGTCCACCGCGAACCCGGGGGAGGCCGCCGCCGCCCGCGCCGCGAAGAGCCGGACCGCCGCCGCCCGCGGCAGGTCCGCGGCCGGTGTCCCGGCCTCGGGCACGGGCAGCGGCGGGACCGGCCAGAGGGTCTCCCCGTTCACGGACAGCGCCGCCTGGCTGGTCGCCAGGCTCCGCAGACCGGGCGCCGCGCGCAGGAGGTCGGTGACGAGCAGGCCGACGGGTGCCGCCACGTGCTCGCAGTTGTCCAGGACCAGCAGCGTTCTCCGACCGCGCAGCGCGTCGGCGAGCCGCCTGGTCGCACCGTCCTCGCCTGGCGGGCGGAGGGAAACCGTGGCCGCGGAGTCGTCACGCAGCCCGAGCGCGGCGGCCAGCGCCTCGGCGACCCCGGCCGGATCCCGGTGCGGGACGGAGGACAGTTCCACGAGCACGACCCCGTCGGGGAAGGCCTCCCGGGCCTCTTCGGCCACGGCGAGCGCGAGCCGTGTCTTGCCGACCCCTCCCGGGCCGGTGAGGGTGACCAGGCGGGCGGTGTCCAAGAGGGCTCGCACGCTCCGGACCTCCTCGTCACGGCCGACGAGCTCCGTCGGCGGGACGGGCAGCGCGGACGGCGTCGACCGCACCGGGGGTGCGGTCCGCGCGGGCGGGGGAGACAGGTCGGGGGCCCGCTCCAGGATGGCGCCGTACAGCGCGACCAGCTCCGGCCCGGGGTCCAGGCCCAGCTCGTCCGCGAGGTGGGCGCGCAGCTCGTGGAAGGACGCGAGCGCCTGGCTCTGGCGGCCCGAACGGTACAGGGCCCGCATGTGGGCGGCGCGGAGCCGCTCCCGAGCCGGGTGCCGTTCCACCAGGCCGCCGAGCTCGTCGGCGAGCAGGTCGTGCTCGCCCAGCGCGAGGCGGGCCTCGGCGTGTTCCTCCAGAGCGGTCAGCCGCTGTTCCTCCAGGCGCGCGATCGCGGGTCGGGCGAAGGCGTGGTCGGCGACGTCGGCGAAGGCGGGTCCCCGCCACAGCGCGAGGGCGTCGGAGAGCAGGGACGCCCGCCGCTCCGGATCCTCGACGGCGCGCGCCCGGGACAGCAGGTCCTGGAAGGTGCCCGCGTCGACCGCGTCACCGCCGACCGCGAGCAGGTACCCCGGACGCCGGGAGACCACCAGTTCCCGCCCGCCGGGCTCGGCGTCGCCCAGGGCCCTGCGGAGCTGGGAGACGCGGGTCTGGAGCGACGCGGTCGGGTCGGCGGGCAGGGGGCCGTCCCACAGGTCGTCGACGAGCCGGTCGGCGGACACCACCCGACCGGGGTCGACCAGCAGTTCCGCGAGGAGGGTGCGCACCTTGACCTCGGGAACGCGGACCAGCCGCCCCTGGGACGTCCAGACGGCCAGTGGGCCGAGAACCCCGAATCGCATGGGTTCAGACTAGGGCCGCGTCCGCCTCGGCGCGGCACCCGTCCCTGAGTCGGTCCTGAGCGCGCCCGTAGGGAACCCGTAGGGAATCCGAAGGCGCGGCGGACACTGTGGTGCCCATCCCGACGCCCTAACCAGAGGGCCGGAAGAGAAGGGAATCCTCCCGTGTCACACGCCTCGCACGTGACCACCGCGTCCCCGCCCCGGGCGGGCGCGCGCCAGTGGCTCGGCCTCACGGTCCTCCTCCTACCGACCGTGCTGCTCTTCCTCGCCATGACCGTGCTCTTCATGGCGACGCCCTACATCGCCGCCGACCTCGGCCCGAGCGGCGCACAGGTCCTGTGGATCAACGACATCTACGGCTTCATGATGGCCGGGTTCCTGGTCACCATGGGGTCGCTCGGCGACCGGATCGGCCGCCGCCGACTCCTGTTGGCAGGAGCGGCGGTGTTCGGCGCCGCCTCGGTCGTGGCGGCCTACGCCCCCAACCCCGAGGTGCTCATCGTCGCCCGCGCGGCCATGGGGCTCGGCGCCGCCGCGCTGATGCCCGCGACCCTGTCCCTCACCGCCGTCATGTTCCGCGACGAACGCCAGCGCGGTGTGGCCATCGGCCTGTGGGCCGCGTCGGTGTCGGTCGGCGTGGCGGTCGGTCCGCTGGTCGGCGGGCTGCTCCTGGAGTCGTTCTGGTGGGGTGCGGCGCTCCTCGTCGGCGTGCCGGTCATGGCGCTGGTCCTGGTCGCCGTGCCGCTGCTCGTCCCGGAGTACCGGGACCCGGACGCGGGGCGCCTCGACCCGCTGAGCGTGCTGCTGTCCCTGGGCGCGCTGCTGCCCTTCGTCTACGGCGTGAAGAAGGTCGCCGAGACCGGACCGTCCGTCCTGTCCGTGGCCGCCGTCGTGGCGGGTGTGGTCCTCGCGGCCTTGTTCGTCCGCAGACAGCTCCGACTGGCCGAGCCGCTGCTCGACATGCGGCTGTTCGCCAACCGCGAGTTCAGCGGATCGCTGGCCGTCTACATGCTCGCCACGATCGCGCTCGGGGGCGTCTACCTGCTCTTCACCCAGTACCTCCAGCTGGTGGCGGAGCAGACGCCGCTGCGGGCCGGGCTGTGGATCCTCCCGGCGGCGGTCGTCCTGGTCGTCGTCTCGGTCGTCACACCGATCATCGCCCGGCGCGTGCGCCCCGCCAGCGTCATCGCCGCCGGGCTGCTGCTGTCCGTCGTTGGCTACGTCATCCTCACCCAGGTGGACGCGGTGGCCGGGCTCCCGACGCTCATCATCGGGTTCTACGTGCTCTATCCGGGGATCGCGCCGGCGATGGCGCTCGTCCCGGGGATGGTGATCGGCTCCGCTCCCCCGGAGAAGGCCGGCGCCGCCTCCGCGGTCGAGAGCACCGCCAGCGACCTGGGCGTGGCGCTGGGCGTGGCCCTGCTGGGCAGCATCGGCACCGCTGTCTACCGCCTCCGGATGGCCGACGCCGTCCCCGAGGGCGTTCCCGCGGGGGAGGCCGCCTCGGCGGCGGACACCCTGCCCGGCGCCCTGACCGCCGCCGAGGGGTTGCCCGCCGAGCTCGGCACGGCGGTGACCGAGTCCGCGCGGGCCGCCTTCACCAGCGGACTCAACACGGCGGCCGTGGTCGCCGCCGTCCTCTCGGCCGCCGCCGCGGTGCTCGCGGTGACCCTGCTCCGCCGGGTGCCGCCGACCGGGGCCGCACCGACGGAGGGCCGGTCCGAGGACGCGGAGGAACCGGAGGAGCGCCGGGTGGGCGCGCAGGCGTGAGGCCCGCGCCCGGCGGTGCGGCACCGGCCCAGGACATGACGACGGCCCGGCGGGGGTTCCCCGACCGGGCCGTGGTCGTGATGCCGAGAGGTGCCGGCGGCTACTCGCCGTCCTCGTCGGTGGAGATGTGCGAGCGGTCGCCGTGCACACCGGCCTCCTCGGCGCGCTTGACCGAGGCGATGATCTCCAGCTCGGCCTCGTGGCGGCCGACCCAGGTGGCGCCCTCGACGGACTTGCCCGGCTCCAGGTCCTTGTAGACCTCGAAGAAGTGCTGGATCTCCAGGCGCTCGAACTCGTTCACGTGGTGAATGTCACGCAGGTGCTCCATGCGCGGGTCCGTCGCCGGGACGCAGAGCAGCTTGTCGTCGCCGCCCGCCTCGTCGCGCATGCGGAACATGCCGATCGCGCGGGCGCGGATCAGGCAGCCCGGGAAGGTCGGGGCCTTGAGCAGGACGAGGGCGTCCAGGGGGTCGCCGTCCTCGCCGAGTGTCCCCTCGACGAAACCGTAGTCGGCGGGGTAGGTGGTGGAGGTGAACAGCATGCGGTCGAGACGGATACGACCGGTCTCGTGGTCCACCTCGTACTTGTTGCGCTCCCCCTTGGGGATCTCGATCGTAACGTCGAATTCCATGCTGATCTCGGCTCCCATTGCGACTAATGTCGCCATATAACTACAACGTCAGGCCGCGACACCGACGGAAGGCAGGTGCCCAGGGTGCGACGGGTACGAGGCGAGGCCCTCCTCGCACTGGCCCTGCTCAACATATTCGTGCTGGCCGCCGGAATGGTCGCCCTCGACGTGATCGAGGCGCGGCCCGTCCCGGCGGAGCCCACCCCGGTCACGGACGCGGAGGGCGTGGCGGCGGCTGAACCCGCGACCTCGGCTCCGGCCGACCCGGACAGGATCGCGGACATCCTCGATGATCCCATGTCCGCTTCCGGGCTGGAGGACGGCCTCTCCGGATACGTCGTCGACGCCGCCACCGGTGAGACGCTCTTCGAGCTGGCCCCGGACACGCCGGTCACCCCGGCGTCGACCACGAAGATCGTCACGGCGATCACGGTCCTGGCCGCGGTCGGACCCGACCACGTCGTCCACACCGAGGCCTACCTCGACCCCGACCGGAACCGCGTGGTGCTGCGGGGCGCGGGCGACACGACGCTGTCCGAAACCGCCGACTCCGCAGCTTACCCGCAGGTGGCGACCCTGTCGGAGCTCGCAGAGAGCACCGCGTCCGCCCTCGCCGAGCTGGGTGTCGGCTCCGTCTCCGTCGGGTATGACGACTCCCACTTCACGGGCCCCGCCACCGGGCCGGGGTGGAAGCCCAACTACGTCACCGAGGGCAGCACCTCCCCCATCCACGCGCTGATGCTCAACGGCGGCGAGATCGACGAGGACGGCAGCGGCGTGATCGAGGAGGACGAGGGCGATCGGGCCGTCGACCCTCCCCTGTACGCCGCCGAGGCCTTCGCTCGGCAGTTGGAGCGCGCGGGCGTGTCCGTCGAGGGCGAGCCGACCGAGACCGCGGCCACCGGCGACGCCGTGGCCAGTGTGGCGTCGGCGCCCGTCTCGGCCCTGGTCGAGCACACACTGCTGCGGAGCGACAACAACATGGCCGAGGCGCTCGGCCGGATCGCCGCCGAGGAGATGGGCGAGGAGACGTCCTTCGCGGGCGCGGCCGCCGCCACCGCCCGGGTGATGGCGGACCTGGGCGTCGGGGGCGTGGACCTGTCCGACAACAGCGGGCTGAGCACCGAGAACCGCATCTCCCCGCGTGCCCTCGTCGAGCTGGTGCGCATCGCCGCCGACCCGGACCACGCCGACCTGAACGCGGCCCTGACCGGCCTGCCCACGGCGAACTCCACGGGCACGCTGGGGAGGAACGGGCGCTACTCCCCGTCCGCGTCCAGCCACGACGGCGCCGGTCTGGTCCGGGGCAAGACCGGCACGCTCAACGGTGTGAGCACCCTCGCCGGGACCATCAGCGACCGGGACGGGCACACCTTCGTGTTCGCCTTCATGGCCAACACCCCGGCCGCGAACGGCCCCGCGCTCGACACGCTCGCCGCCGCCCTGAGCCGCTGCGGCTGCACCTGACCGGATCCGGCCCCGGCACGGTTCGCGCGACGCCGCCGGGTGACGGCGCCCAGGTCCGGGCGCCGCCCCGGGGACCACCCGGGGGATCACCCTGGCCCGTCCCGGAATTCGTCCCCCGATCCCCGTGCCGCGCGGCGACGCGTGGGTAGGCTGGCGATGTGACTGTGATCGACTGGGACGTAGCCGTCAACACCGGTGTCCGCCTCGTCCGCCCGGGGCCGCAGGTGGACCTCTCCGACGCACGGCGGGCCGTGGCGCAGTTGCGCGAGCTCTCGGGTGTGGCCGCCGGGCACGTGCGCGACTTCACCGGGATGAACCCCCTCGAACCCTCCGGGCCGGCGGTCATCGTCGACCGTCCCGGCTGGATCAGGGCCAACGTCGACGGGTTCCGGGTGGTGCTCGAACCCGTCCTGGAGCAGATGGCCGAGGAACGGCTGAACAACGGCACGGCCGCGAACCTGACCTCCGCGGTCGGTTCCCGGATCACCGGCGTCCAGCTCGGCGCGGTCCTGGCCTACCTGGCCGGGAAGGTCCTGGGTCAGTACGAACTCTTCCTGCCGCCGGACCCGGACGGCCACGCGCCGACCGGCCGCCTCACCCTGGTGGCGCCCAACATCGTCAACACCGAACGCGAACTGGACGTCGACTCCCGCGACTTCCGGCTGTGGGTGTGCCTGCACGAGGAGACCCACCGCATGCAGTTCACGGCCACGCCGTGGCTGCGCTCCCACGTCCAGGAGCTGATGCGCGAACTCCTGCTGTCGTCGGAGATGGACGCCACCGACCTCATCGGTCGGCTCCGCGCCGCCGGCGAGGCCGTCGCGGACGCCATGCGCGGCGGCGACGCCAACCTCATCACGGCGTTCCAGAGCCCCGAGCAGAGCGAGATCATGGACCGGATCACCGCGGTCATGAGCCTGGCCGAGGGGCACGGCGACTACGTCATGGACGCGGTCGGGCCCGAGGTCGTGCCGAGCGTGGAGCGGATCCGCGCCCGCTTCCAGAAGCGCCGGGAGACGGCCAACCCGCTCGACCGGATCATGCGCCAGCTGCTGGGCATGGACCTGAAGATGCGCCAGTACGAGGAGGGCGCGGCGTTCGTCGGCGCGGTCGTCGCCGAGGTCGGCATGGCCGAGTTCAACAAGGTGTGGACCTCGCGGGAGACCCTGCCCACCCTCACCGAGATCCGCGACCCCCAGGCGTGGATCGACCGGGTCGTGCGCACGGCGGCCATCACCGAGTGAGCGGACCCCCTCCCGCCGTGGCCGCCGTCCGGTCGGCGGTCCGGCGGGTCCTGACCGACCTGCCCGCCGACACCACCGTCCTCGTCGCGTGCAGCGGCGGCGCCGACTCCCTCGCCCTGGCGGGGGCCGTCGCCTTCGAGGCCCCGCGCATGCGCAGGAGGGCCGGGGCGGTCACCGTGGACCACGGGCTCCAGGAGGGATCCGCCGCGCGCGCCGAGGCCGTCGCCGGAGTCCTGCGCGGTCTGGGTCTGGACCCGGTCACCGTCCGCACGGTGGAGGTCGGCGGTGGCGGCGGCCCCGAGGCCGCCGCCCGGCGCGCCCGCTACACGGCCCTCGACGCGGCGGTCGCCGAGCACGCGCCCGCCGTGGTCCTGCTCGCCCACACGCTCGACGACCAGGCCGAGACCGTCCTGCTGGGTCTGGCGCGCGGGTCGGGCGCCCGTTCCCTGTCCGGAATGGCCCTCCGTACCGGTCCCTACCTGCGTCCGCTCCTCGACCTGGACCGCGCCACCGTGCGGTCGGCCTGCGAGCGCATGGGGCTGGTCCCCTGGGAGGACCCGCACAACACCGACCCGCGCTACGCCCGCTCCCGGGTGCGCCACGACGCGCTGCCCGCCCTGGAGAGGGCCCTCGGTCCGGGCATCGCGGAAGCGCTGGCGCGCACGGCGACGCTGCTGCGCGCCGACGCCGACACGCTCGACGACCTGGCCGGGGAGCTGTACACCGCCGCCCGGGGAGGGCGGGCGCCGGAGGCCGTGCGGACCTCGCCGGGACCGGAGCTGCTGGTCGAACCGCTGGCCGCCGCGGCGGCGTCCCTGCGCACGCGCGTCCTGCGCCGCGCCGCCCTCGCCGCCGGGTGCCCGGCCAGCGCGCTGACCGCCCGCCACGTGCGCGAGATCGACCGACTCGTCACGGAGTGGCGTGGGCAGGCCCACATCGACCTGCCGGGCGGGATCCGGGCGCGCCGGGCCGCCGGACGGCTCCGGTTCGAGCGCTGACCGCGCCCCGCCGCACGCCGCCCGTTTCCGGGGCGGGTGGCTCCGTCGCCTCGTTGAGCACGTTTATCCTGGTTGCCGCAAACGGGGAACCCAGCAGCGAGGACAGTGAGCGTGGACGCCAAAGACATGGGCCGGGACCTTGAGAAGATCCTGGTCACCGAGGAAGAGATCAAGACGCGCCTTGTGGAGCTGGGTGAGCGGATCGACGCCGACTACGCGGGCAAGGACCTCCTGATCGTCGGAGTCCTCAAGGGCGCCGTCATGGTCATGGCCGACCTGGCGCGGGCGCTGCACACCCCCGTGTCCATGGACTGGATGGCCGTCTCCTCCTACGGGGCCGGGACCACCTCCTCCGGGGTGGTGCGCATCCTCAAGGACCTGGAGACCGACATCAAGGACCGCGACGTCCTCATCGTCGAGGACGTCATCGACTCCGGTCTGACCCTGTCCTGGCTGATCGGCAACCTCAAGTCGCGCGGGCCCCGCTCGGTCGAGGTCTGCACGATGGTGCGCAAGCCGCTGGCCTTCGAGGTGGACCTGGACGTCCGCTACATCGGCTTCGACCTGCCGAACGAGTTCATCGTCGGCTACGGCCTCGACTACGCGGAGAAGTACCGCAACCTGCCCTTCATCGGCACCCTCGCCCCGCACGTCTACGAGAAGTAGCGCGCCCGGGGCCGCCGGGGCGCTTCCCCCCGGGGCGACGGTGACGCCGGTCACGGGAACAACCGCACGGGGCTTCGTCGTTGCTTCGGTGACGGCCCCGCTCCGGGCGCCCGCAAGGGTGCGCCCGCTCGACAGGGCGAGGTGTACCGTCGAAGATCCCGGCGTCTCGCGCAGGGAGCACATGTCCGATTGGTCCTGCTTCGGAAGTCAACTGGGGCGGGGCGGCCTGGTCAGGAGGGACGGACCCGACAGGGTTCCGCTCACATGAATCTGAAGCGTTTTTTCCGCGGCCCGTGGATATGGATCCTGGCCGTCGCCGTCATGCTCGTCATCGGCTTCCGCGTGTTCGACATCGGGGGCGGTCCCCAACCCGAGCAGGCCGACATCTCCCGCGTCCACCAGCTCATCGAGCGGGACGAGGTCGAGAGCGCCGAGATCGTCGACCGGGACCAGCGCATCCTGCTGACCACCACGGACGACGAGATCCTCGAGGCCTACTGGGTCGAGGGCCAGGGCTCCCAGCTCGCCGACATGCTCCAGGCCAACGCCGACGCCGAGGACGGCAACCTCGAGTCGTACCAGGTCTCGGTCGCCACGACCCCGATCTGGACCACCGCCCTCTTCAGCCTGCTCCCGCTGGTCATCATCATCGCCATCTTCTGGTTCATCTTCAGCCAGATGCAGGGCGGCGGGTCGCGCGTGATGAACTTCGGCAAGTCCAAGGCCAAGCTCATCACCAAGGACACCCCGAAGAACACCTTCGCCGACGTCGCCGGCGCGGACGAGGCCATCGAGGAACTCCACGAGATCAAGGAGTTCCTCCAGAACCCGGCCAAGTTCCAGTCCATGGGCGCCAAGATCCCCAAGGGCGTGCTGCTCTTCGGCCCGCCCGGGACCGGTAAGACCCTGCTGGCCCGCGCCGTCGCGGGTGAGGCCGGGGTGCCGTTCTACTCCATCTCCGGTTCGGACTTCGTCGAGATGTTCGTCGGTGTCGGCGCCTCCCGCGTGCGCGACCTGTTCGAGCAGGCCAAGGCGAACGCGCCCGCGATCATCTTCATCGACGAGATCGACGCCGTCGGCCGCCACCGCGGCGCCGGTATGGGAGGCGGCCACGACGAGCGCGAGCAGACCCTCAACCAGATGCTGGTCGAGATGGACGGCTTCGACGTCAAGGGCGGCGTCATCCTCATCGCCGCCACCAACCGCCCGGACATCCTCGACCCGGCGCTGCTGCGCCCCGGCCGCTTCGACCGCCAGATCGTCGTGGACCGCCCCGACATGGAGGGCCGCCGCGACATCCTCAAGGTCCACTCCAAGGGCAAGCCGATGGCGGACGACGTCGACTTCAACGTCATCGCCCGCCAGACCGCCGGGATGACCGGCGCTGACCTGGCCAACGTCGTCAACGAGGGCGCCCTGCTCTCCGCCCGCGCGGACCGCAGCGTCATCACCCACGCCACCCTGGAGGAGGCGATCGAGCGGGTGATGGCCGGTCCCGAGCGCAAGACCCGGGTCATGTCCGACGAGGAGAAGAAGGTCATCGCCTACCACGAGGGCGGTCACGCCCTGGTCGGTCACGCGCTGCCCAACGCCGACCCGGTGCACAAGATCACGATCCTGCCGCGCGGCAGGGCGCTCGGCTACACCATGTCGGTGCCGACCGAGGACAAGTTCCTCACGTCGCGCTCCCAGATGATGGACCAGCTCGCCATGATGCTCGGCGGGCGCGCCGCGGAGGAGCTCGTCTTCCACGAGCCCACGACCGGCGCCGGGAACGACATCGACAAGGCGACCACCCTCGCCCGCAACATGGTCACCGAGTACGGCATGAGCGAGCGCCTGGGCGCCCGCAAGTTCGGCTCCGCCAGCACCGAGCCCTTCCTGGGCCGCGAGATGGCGCACGCCCGCGAGTACTCCGAGGAGATCGCCTCCATCATCGACGAGGAGGTGCGCCGCCTCATCGAGTCCGCGCACGACGAGGCCTACGAGGTCCTCGTCGAGTACCGGGACGTCCTGGACGACCTCGTCGTCGCCCTGCTGGAGAAGGAGACGCTCACCAAGGACCAGGTGCTGGAGATCTTCGCGCCGGTGCGCAAGCGCCCCTCGCGCGGCTCCTACACCGGTTACGGCAAGCGCCAGCCCTCCCAGCAGCCGCCGGTCCTGTCCAAGAAGGAGCTGGCCGAACTCAACGGCGCCGAGGTGCACGGCTCCTCGACCAACGGCCAGCTGCCCAGCGCCGCCGGCACGATCGAGGGGGATGAGGCGTGAGCGACATCTTCGAGGAGGAGCGTCCGCCCAGAACCGTCGACCGGCTGCGCATCGAGCGCGCCGTGCGCGAGATCCTCATCGCGATCGGCGAGGACCCCGACCGCGACGGCCTGGTCAAGACACCCGAGCGGGTCGCCCGCGCCTACGAGGAGCAGTTCTCCGGCCTGGGGCAGAAGCCCGGTGACGTGCTCACCACGGTGTTCGAGGCCGACCACGAGGAGCTGGTCCTGGTCAAGGACATCGAGCTGTACTCCACGTGCGAGCACCACCTGGTGCCGTTCTACGGGGTCGCGCACGTGGGCTACATCCCGGGCGCGGACGGCCGGATCACCGGCCTGAGCAAGCTCGCCCGCCTGGTGGACGTGTACGCGCGCCGCCCGCAGGTCCAGGAGCGGCTCACCGGGCAGGTCTCCGACGCCATCATGGACCACCTCCAGCCGCGCGGCGTGATCGTGGTCGTCGAGGCCGAGCACCTGTGCATGACCATGCGCGGGGTGCGCAAGCCCGGCGCCAAGACGGTCACCTCCGCCGTGCGCGGGATCTTCCGGAGCAGCGACCGCACGCGGTCCGAGGCGATGAGCCTCATCCTGGACCGCCGCTGACCCGCGACCGCCCGACCCCGACGCCCCGGTACCGGCCGCCAGGCCCGGACCGGGGCGTCGTCGCGCGGCAGGGCCTGTGTCCGGCGAGGGTGGCCTGAGCGTAGGCTGATCCGTATGGGGCCGAAACAGACAGTTCCGGGCCTGCCCGACCTCGGGCGGTGCCTGGTGATGGGGGTCGTGAACGTCACGCCCGACTCCTTCTCCGACGGTGGCGAGTGGTTCGACCCCGAACGGGCGATCGAGCACGGTCTGCGCCTGGTCGAGGACGGCGCGGACATCGTCGACGTCGGCGGTGAGTCCACCCGGCCGGGGGCGCAGCGCGTCGTCGCCGCCGAGGAGCTGCGCCGGGTCGAACCGGTCGTCCGGGAGCTGGCCGCGCGCGGCGTCGCCGTCAGCGTGGACACCATGCGGGCCGAGGTCGCCGAACGCGCCGTCGAGGCGGGGGCGGTCCTGGTCAACGACGTCAGCGGAGGGCTCGCCGACCCGGCGATGGCGCGACTCGTGGCCTCTTCCGGAGTCGCGTACGTGTTGATGCACTGGCGTGGGCATAGTCATGACATGCAGAGCCGTGCCGTGTACACGGATGTCGTCCAGGAGGTCCTCGATGAGCTCCGCGACCGTATGGAGGCCATGATCAGTGCAGGTGTCGACCCGGGCCAGATCGTCCTGGACCCGGGGCTGGGATTCTCCAAACGCCCCGAGCGCGCCCACAACTGGGCGCTCCTCCAGCATCTGGATCGGTTCCACGCACTGGGCCGCCCGGTGCTCGTGGCGGGATCCCGCAAGCGTTTCCTGAGTCGGCTGCTCGGCGACGGCGAGGGCGGGGACCGCCCGTTCGTCGACTGCGACGCCGCGACCGCCGCCGTCACCACGCTGGCGGCCGACCGGGGGGCCTGGGCCGTGCGCGTACACGACGTGCGTCCCAACGCCGACGCCGTGCGCGTGGCCGCGGCCTGGTCCGACGGGGGCGCCCGGTTGGACGAGGGACGCGCGGCGGCGCTGGACCGGGGCGGCCTGTGAGATCCCGCCAGGAGGTCATGGAGCGCGTGGCCGAGGCCAACGCGCAGTTCTACAGCGCCATCGAGAACGGCGACATCGACCTGATGCGCAGTGTGTGGGCCGAGGAGCACGAGGCCCCCGACCTCGTCTGCGTGAACCCGGGCTGGCCGCTGCTGCGCGGCCGCGAGGAGATCATGCGGGCGTGGTCGCTGATCATGGCGAACGTCACCTACATCCAGTACGTGCTGACCGAGACGCACATCGGGGTCGGCGGGGACGTCGCGATGGTCACCTGCGAGGAGAACGTGCTGACCGCCGAGGACGACAGCCCCGGGTTCGTGGCCGGGGGCAAGGTGGTGACGACCAACCTCTTCGTCGACACCGAGCTGGGGTGGCGGCTGTGGTCGCACCACGCCTCGCCCGTGCTGATGGACGACGACGGGGAGGACGAGGCCTGATGGCGGACCGCATCGCGCTGCGCGGGCTCCGGGCGCGCGGGTACCACGGCGTGTTCGACTTCGAGCGCCGCGAGGGCCAGGACTTCGTGGTCGACGCCGTGCTGCACCTGGACGCCGCACCGGCCGCGGCCAGCGACGACGTCGACGACACCGTGCACTACGGGCTGCTCGCGGAGCGGCTGGTGGAGATCGTCGAGGGGGAGCCGGTCAACCTGATCGAGACCCTCGCCGAGCGGCTGGCCGCCGAGTGCCTGGCCGAGTCGCTGGTCGAGCGGGTGGAGCTGACGGTGCACAAGCCGTCCGCCCCCATTCCGCACGAGTTCGCGGACGTGGCGGTCACCGTCACGCGGGGAAGGGGGACGGGGTCGTGACGCGCGCGGTGCTGGCGCTGGGGTCGAACATGGGTGACCGGATGGCGACCCTCCAGGGCGCGGTGGACCACCTCCTGACCGGTGCGGGCGCGCCGGGCCCGGTGGCCGTGTCGCCCGTGTACGAGACCGCGCCGGTGGGCGGCCCCGAGCAGGGCGCGTACCTGAACGCGGTGCTGGTCGTGGAGGTCGACGGTGAGCCGATCGACCTGTTGCGCCGGGCCCAGGCCGCCGAGCGGGCCTTCGACCGGGTCCGCGAGGTCCGCTGGGGTCCGCGCACGCTCGACGTGGACGTCATCGCCTTCGGGGACGTCCGCGATGACGACGCCGAGCTGACCCTGCCGCACCCGCGCGCGCACCTGCGGGCGTTCGTGCTGCGGCCGTGGCTCGACGCCGATCCCGGGGCCGACCTGCCCGGACAGGGCCCGGTGGCGGACGCGCTGGCGGCGGTGGTCGCGGGCGACACGGCGGGGGAGCAGGAGTTGCGCCGCCGTGACGACCTGCGGCTGCGGCTGCCCGAGGGGTCGGGGAACCGGTGACCGAGGAACGCGAGGGGAGGATCCGCCCGACGGGTTGGCGGGTCCCCGTTCTGCTGATGGTGGTCGGCGCGCTGCTGGGCTGGCTGATCACGGGTTCGATCGACGTGCTGCCGCCGCTGCCGTGGTCGGCGATCCCGACGCTGCTCCTGCTGGCGTTCGCCGAGGCGTTCACGGCCAGGAGGACACGGCGGAGGATCCGCCGGGCCCCGGGCACCGAGCCGATCCAGCCGCTCAGCGCCGCGCGGCTGGTGGCGTTGGCCAAGGCCAGCGCCCTGTTCGCGGCGCTGGCGGCGGGTTTCTTCCTCGGGATGGCGCTGGCGGTGGTCGACACCCTGGTGCTGCCCAGCCACCGCGAGGTGTTCGTGACCGCGCTGGGGACGGCGGGGGCCAGCGGCCTGCTGCTGGGGGCCGCGCTGTGGTTGGAGTCCGCGTGCCGGGTTCCGGAGGACGGCGAGGGCGAGGACGGCCCGTCCGGACGCGCCTGAGGGGCGGGGTTCCCGCACCACGCTCGTGGTCATGCGACCACCTCCCGCTGCTGGCCGCCGCGCTGGGCGTGCCAGGTGCGCACGAGGCTCGCGAGTTCGTCGAACTCACCGGGCACGCGTGTCACCGGGGCCGCGAGCGGGTCGCTGTCCGGGGTCGGGCGCGGAGCGGGGATCCGTGGGGCGGCGTGCCTGGGTGTGTAGGGGTTCGCGCGTGTGGTGGTGGGTGCGGCGGCGCTGGTCGGCCGGGTGGTGCGGGCGCGCAGACGGCGGGCGGGGTGGGCCTGGGCGTAGGCGAGTTCCCGTTCGAAGGCCACGTAGTAGGGGCGAACGAACACGGTTTCGTCGGCGCGCACGCGCTCGGTGGGCCGGGAGAGCCGGGGTGCGGGGCGAGGTGCGGGAACGGGCGGTTCCGACTCCGCGGGCGGGGCGCTGACCTGCTCAGGAACAGGAAGCGGGGCGTAGCGGCGGACGCGCGTGGAGCGGCGACGTCGGGCCGAGTGACGGCCGCACGCGGGGGCGAGGAGGTTCTGGAGGGTCGCCAGGGCAGACCTGAGGACCGCACGGCTAAACTGAGCCATGTCGGCAATCCTGTTCTTGAAGGTACGTAATTGCTGACCACGACCCCGGGCGGTTAGCTACCGTCGCGGGGTCTTCGTCGTATGGAGTTGTGGGTTCGGCAAGAAGAGTAGAGCACGCGTGGAGTGGAGGCGAACTTTTCTGCGAACTCGTCGGGAAAAACTTCACGCCCTCGGTGTCGTCGCAGTTCATGGCTTATGTCGAAAGGGTTGGACTCATTTCCCTGCCTCGCCAGAACTATCCTCTAAGTCCGAATTGAAGGCATTTGCATGTCCCCTTGGGTCCAGTGAAGGGACGGCACCCCTTGGGGAGTAGCGCCCCTGGGTGCGTGGGTGTGAGCCGTGGAGCTTGAGGGGTCCATCGGAATCTCCCGGGTGTGATGGAGACTCGTGCATGCCGGGCACTTTGGGGGCATGTCCGGCCACAACATGGGTCCATCCACCGGATCTTTCACCCCGCCCCGGTGCAGCAGCGGATCCCGCTAGGCTCTGTGGGGTGACTGACACCTCGATTCGCACCAGGTTCGCACCGTCCCCGACCGGTATGTTCCACGTGGGTAATGCCCGGTCCCTGCTGCTGAACTGGGTGGTCGCGCGACAATCCGGCGGCACCATGGTGCTGCGGATCGAGGACACCGACGCCGCCCGTTCCCGCCCCGAATGGACCGAGGGGATCCTCGCGGCCATGGCCTGGTTGGGGGTGGACTCCACCCAGTACGAGGGCCCCTTCTCCCAGACCGAGTACGCCGACAAGCACACCGAGGCCGCCCAGCGTCTGCGCAAGGAGGGGCTGGCCTACTACTGCGACTGCACCCGCGACCAGGTCCAGGCCCGGCGTGACAACCCCAATCTGGGCTACGACGGGTTCTGCCGCGATCGCGGCCTGGACGCCGGACCGGGGCGGGCGCTGCGCTTCCGTGTTCCCGAGGGCGGTCCGACCGTGGTGGAGGACCAGATCCGGGGCCGGGTGGAGTTCCCGCACGAGGCCCTGGAGGACTTCGTCATCGCCAGGGGCGACGGCACCGCGCTGTTCGTGCTGGCCAACGTGGTCGATGACGTCGAGATGGGCATCACCCATGTCATCCGGGGTGAGGAGCACCTGTCCAACACCCCCAAGCAGCAGCTGTTGTGGGAGGCGTTGGGGCACACCCCGCCGGTGTGGGCGCACGCCCCGGTGCTGGTGAACGACAAGCGCCAGAAGCTGTCCAAGCGCCGCGACAAGGTCGCGATGGAGTCCTACCAGGCCGAGGGCTACCTGCCTGAGGCGATGGTCAACTACCTGATGCTGCTGGGCTGGGCACCGGGGGAGGACCGGGAGATCATGCCGATCGAGGAGATGATCCCGCTCTTCCACCTGGTCGACGTCAACTCCTCGCCCGCGTTCTTCGACGAGAAGAAGCTGCGCGCCTTCAACGGCGACTACATCCGCGCCCTGGACACGGCTGAGTTCGTCAAGCGGTGCGCCCCCTACCTGGAGGGTGAGGGGGTGCCGTGGCGGAGCGATGATTTTGACGCGGACGTCTTCGCCCGGATCGCGCCGCTGGCGCAGAGCCGGGTGGCGGTGCTGAGCGAGATCGTGCCGAATGTGGACTTTTTGTTCCTGGACGTCCCGGTCTTCGACGAGAAGAGCTGGGCCAAGGCCATGAAGCCCGGGATCGGGGAGGAGATGCTCACCGCTGCGATCGCCGCCTACTCCGACCAGGCCCTGGTCTGGGACGCCGAATCTCTGAAGGGAGCCCTTGAGCGGGCCGGGGCCGCCCATGGGCTCAAGCTCGGCAAAGCTCAGGCACCGGTACGCGTGGCGGTGACCGGCCGTACGGTCGGGTTGCCGCTGTTCGAGTCGCTGGAGCTGTTGGGGCGTGAGCGCACGCTGGCACGGTTGCGGGCGGCTTTGGGTCGGCTCAACTCCTGACGGGCCGACGCCAGACGGGGCGCGATCAGCCTGGAGGGGAAGACCTCCAAGAGTTCCGTTGCTCGGGGTCCGTCCCGACATCCGGTGAGCACCCAGCGCACCGGATTCAGGGCGGTGAGGAGGTGTGTGGTCTGTCAGACCTCGTGCTCCCAGGAGCCAACCTTGGACCTGACGACGCACACACCGCGCTGCGCATCGACATCCAGCGTGAACGCGTCCAGAGGGGGCCAGGCCGCCTCGTCCAGCGCCGCATAGGCTGCCGTGAAGGTCTCCAGCGCCGTGGTCTTATCGCTGCCGGTGACCGAGGCGTCCGGCCAGATCCACGCCCAGCTCTGGGCGTCCCCCACGGCGACCAATCTCGCCCGCCCGCCCTTCCACGGCCGTCCGCCCACGGCGACGTGGATGCCAGGGCAGGCCAGCACGAGCCGGGTCAGCAGGTCACGGCCGATCAGATCGTCCGATCCCAGTGGGAACCGAGCTGCGGTGTCGGGAGCCTGACCGACTCCGGGGAAGGACGGCCCGCCCTGGCGCTGGGTGCGGTCCCGCATGAACGCCGCGTCACGCACCACGGGACCCGCGGCACTGGCATGGCCCGTCTTGCGCAGGGCCGCGATCGGGGTCGGTCCGCCTTCGGTGTAGGGGGCCCAGGGCACGACGAGCGTCGAACCCCTATCGAGGCAGTCCAACCACGTGATGGGGAGGCGTCGGACGGCGCACGTGGCGATGACCGCGTCGAAGACCGTGCCGGGTGGCGGCTGTGTGCCGTGGACGACGTCCACCCGGGTTCCGGCGAGCAGTGCGCGGGCACGAAAGGCCACGTCCGGGTCGATCTCCAGCGACGTCACCGAACCAGTCGGGCCGACCAGGGAATCCAGGATGGCGGCGTTCCATCCGGTTCCCGTGCCGATCTCCAGCACCCGCGCCCCGGGGGCGATGTTCGCCGCCTCGATCATGTCCGCCATCACCTGGGGGGCCGAGGACGAGGAGGAGGGGGTGTTGACCAGGCCGCTGCCTCCGTCGTTGGCCTGGGTGACGACGAAGCCGTCCGAGTAGACGCACTCCGCCCAGCGCCGCGGATTCTGCCTGCGCAGGAGCGGAAGCCCCTGGATGTCCGGCCATATGAGATCGGGGATGTAGTGGTGGCGCGGGTGGTCGGCGAACGCGGCGCGAATGGTGTCGGTGGTGTCCAGGCGTTCGACGAGCCGGGCGTGCAGGTCGTCCAGGTCCGTCACTTCTCCCCCGTTCCGTTGCAGTCCCCGCAGGTGATGATCTCCTTGTCGGACCAGGGGCCCGATCCGTCCCCACCGGCGACGATCGTTCCTTCACCGTTACATGCCGCGCACTTGGCCATGGGTCGTTCCTCTCTCAGGACGGCGGGGAGTTTGGTGTCTACCCCGCGTGCGGATGCGATCTCGTGGCCTGCCCGCAAGCGGTCACGGGCGGGTCCAACCGGACCGCCTCGGCCAGCGTCAGGACTGCGACGGAGTGTCGCAGTCCGTGTTCGCGGATCAGCCGGTGGTAGGACTCCGCCCACCCGCCGCGTTTGCCGTTGACCAGCCACTCCGACCGCCCCAGATAGGCGGCTGCTGGGTTACCGGAAACCACCACCGGACCCTTTCCGGTCCACGGCCATCATCTGCCCGGCGGGCAACGTGTACCAGGTGGTGCCCAGCCGGACCTGGACCTGTCCGCCGTCGGGCGGGCGGGTGTCGGTGACCACCCGCAGGTGTCCGGCGTGCATCAACACGATGTCGTTACGGCGCAGCTGGTGGGCGGGGCGGTCCCGCCAGTTCGCGGTCATCACATGGCCTCGCGGGGGTGCTCGGTGGCGTGCAGGCGCACGCCCAGGAGTTCCGCGCGGTCAGCCCGGATGACGTCGTCGGCGCGGCCGGTGGTCGGGTTGGTGCGGACTGCGACGTACCCGCCAGCGTCACGGGAGATCGTCCATGCGGGGTGGAGTCTGCGAAGGGCGGCCAGCGGCTTCGTGTGGTCTTTCATGAGGCCCAGCTCACACCTGGGTAACGGTGTGTCGCGAGCGGATGACCAGTCCGCTTGTGCGGCCTAGAGTCGCCGCATGAGCGCGCAGGAATTCTGCAAGCTATTGAGGCAAGCCCGCAGGAACTCGGGAGTGACCCAGGATGCCCTGGGCCGGATCGTCGGCGTGGTCGGCGGCACCGTCAGCCGTTGGGAGAACGGCGAGAACCTCCCCGAGCGGGATATGGCCGAGTCCCTTGATCGTGAACTGGGATGCAACGGCCGACTCCTCCGGTCGTGGCAATACGAGGCCACGGGGTCGATCATCCCCCACTGGAGACGCCCCTTGGACCAGCTCCGCCGGGCGTCCCACACGATCGAGACCGTCGTTCCGAACGCGGTCCCCGACCTACTACAGGCCGTCTCCTATGCCCGGATGATGCTGGAAGAGGCGATGCATCCTGGAACGGATGAGGAGATCCAACAGGTTGCTGAACGTCAAGCCTCGCAGTACGACCGACTCCGGGCGACCCACAACCCGTGGATCGTGGCGATCTTCCCCGTGTACGCGTTGACGTGCCTGCCCGACCAGGTACGTCACGACCAGGTGATGCGGCTACTCTCCCTGACCAACAGAGAACGTGTGCGGGTGCACCTCATCCCCGAGGACACCCCCGTTTCCCTCGTCGCCCCCGTAGTCCTGTTCCATCAGCGAGACGGGGGCACGGTCGCCGCTGGCGAACACGTGCGGGGGATGGAGACCTACGACGACCCGGGCGACGTCGAACGCCTCACGGCTCAGGCCAAGAGGATGCTGGGGGCGGCACTGCCCGCGATCCGGTCGAGAACCCTCATGGAAGGAATGTGGCAGTGAACGAGTGGCACAAGTCGAGTTACAGCCCTACCCAAGGGCATGACTGCGTGGAGGTCTACGAGCACGAGCAGGGCGCGTACGTCCGGGACACCCAGCATCGGGAGCTGGGGCACCTGCCGTTCGACGCCCGCGAGTGGGCGGCGCTGCTGGCGTCCGTCACGCGGTAGGAGCCCCCAGAGCGGAGCGGGACCCCGGGCAACGTCGTTGCCCGGGGTCCCGTGTTGTCCACCCATCGAGGTCCCCCACCAGCCTCGTGGCGGTCTCCGCACCGCCGACCATTCCAGCCAGCATCTCAGACAACTCCGCGAAGTGGTTGGCGGTCACGGACTCGGGCGACGCCACGACCGGCACCAGCTCTTCCGCGATCCGCGGCTCCGGCAGAGACGATTTGCGGATGATCAACGCTCACGGTGTGTGCGCCGCGATCAAGGCGAACAGGAGAAGGTCCCTGAGCCGAGGCAGCCGGGACAGGATGCGAGATGGGGCCCAGACGTAGGCAACGCCTCAGGGCGTCAGCCCTGCACCTCGAACACCGACCTCCCCGTGAAGTCCTCCGGAAGGGCGTCCATGACCACCTCGCCGCACCGGCGGCCTTTCCAGATCCCCGCGCTGCGCATGACACCAACCTCGTGAAACCCGGCCTTGGCGTAAGCTCGCCGCCCAGCCTGATTGGGCTCCAGAACCTTCAGCCACACCATGTCCAGCCCGGTGACGTGGAAGGCGTAGTCCAGGGTCAGCTGAGTGGCGGCCATTCCCACCCCCTTGCCTCGGGCTTCGGGAGCGATGACGAGGATGAACTCGGCGGTGCGCACCTGGTGGTCGATGAGCAGGCTCGCCAGCCCCACCGGCCGCGGCTCGTCGTAGCGCAGGTCGTAGACGGTGAACCGGGCCTGGTCGGGCGCGCCGCGTAGCTGGTGCTCCAGTCCTTCGGCCCGGGACTCCGGGCTCTCGGGGACCTGGCGGCCGTACCCGAGTACCGCGCCCGGGTCGCTCTCCCATCGCCAGTACTCGCGGGCCAGATCCGCGCGCAGCGGCCCGAGAGCCACCGCGTCGGTCTCGCCCCACAGAACGGGGGCTTCGCCTTCACTCATGCGGTTCCTCGAATGCTGTGTAGTCGGTGATGTCGTCGGATTCTCCGACCGGCTGTCCGTCGACTTCGATCCAGGCATGAAGTCGGACAGGGTCGGTGGCCACTCCGTGTCGCCACGCGACGCGGTACCCCGCCCAGCGCAGGGCGAGAGCGGAAGCGGCGGACTCTTCGAGGCAGGCCACCCTCAGCGGCAGAAGACGGCCGAGCCCACGAACCGCGAGGATGGCGTTCCCAGATCCGGAAGCATCGGACATGCCTCGCTGTGGTGGCCGGAGTACAAGCTTTCTGATGCGGGCGAAACGTGTCCGTGCGGACCCCAGGCCACGTATGGCCAAGACGGTGGCGAGCGCCGCCGCGCTGAGCGGGTACCACCGCAACGGAGCCAACCCGACGGGTGCCAGTGCCGCAGCGGACTCCCGGGTGCCCCAGCTCGGTGGTTGCGGTGCGCCTCGTCGCATGCTCCTCCAGGCGGACGCTGCGGGAGCTTCGCAAAGCCAGCCATGATCGATCAACCACCGAACGGCACTGGCGTTGCGACCGTCATTTCGCGCCACATCCGTCACCCCCTCGGCCGAAGCCAACTCGTCCATGACCGTCGCCACCGCCCCGGTGAACAGGTAGAGGGATCCGTCGCTGACGTCCAGCCCGACGACCACGGACGGAAAACTCACGAACCTCATCCGAGGGGCGGGGGCCAGGGTTCGGGGAAGGCTCATGTCAGTGCCTCACTTCGCTCCGCGTCCTCGCCCCAGTCAGGAGACGAAGCCGACTCGACGGACCGGGCCCAAACCTCCGACGCTATGACCGGTTCGAGCAGCCCCCACGCGGTCGCGCGGCCAGACGCCGCCCTCCTCAGCTCCGTCCGCAGCGCGCACGGGTCGATGATTCCATGACTGGCCAGCCATCCGTCCGCGAGATCCAGAACCGAATCGAGGTTGGCGCGCAGCCCTCGGTGGTGGTCGGCGTCCGTTCCGCCCTTGGTGCGGCGGTGGAGTACCGCGGGTGGCAGCACGTCGGCCATCGCCGTTGTGATTTGTGGCTTGTACTCCCACGGCGATCCTCTGTGGGTGATGGGAAACTTCAACGCCGCCTCGATCACTGTCCTGTCCAGAAAGGGGTTTTCCAGCCGAACCCCCGATTCATCGGCGACTTGGACGTCGGCGCGAGCCGTGCGCCCGACACCGACCAGCCCGGCGAGCTCAGTGCCCGAACCTGGGCTACGAAGGGGGTGCCGCACACAGCGTTCCAGGGCTCGGGGCGTGAGCCAGGGCTGAGGAAGAGAGGGCCTCCGGCGGGAGTAGGCCATGTCCCCCGCCAGCCGAGCTGGGCTGACGCGGTTGAGTTTGGCCCAACCATGCAGATCGCGCAGCGCCCGCAGGAGCCGTCCTCGCCTCGCCAGACGCAGCGTGTGTTCGGGGCTCTGCATCAACAGCCCGTCGCCTCCGTCACCGCTGACGTGAACCGTGCTTCCGTGCGCCACGACCAGTTCGTAGCCGCGCTGGTGGCGGGCCTTGGTGATGGTTGAGGGCGCGGGTTCGTCCGTTGCCAGAGCATCCATGAACTCGGCGTACGGTGCCGAGTCGCCCCCCAACGGAATGACCAGGTGCTGGATGTTCCCGTGCTCTGTCAGTGCCGCGCGCGCGTGATCGAGGTCGCCTCCGTGACCGACGTTCTCCGGCCTGACCGTGCACGCGATCAGCCGCTGCCCCGGCATGGCCCGCTCTGCCGCCAGGAGGCAGAGCGACGTCGAGTCGAGTCCGCCACTGAGGTCGAAGGAGACCGTACGACTCTCACGCAGGCGCAGGTTCACGGCATCTTCAAGTGCCCGCCGCAACGCCGCTGCGGCGCGATTCGGATGCACTGGGCGAGGAGTACTCCACCAGCGGCGGACGGTCGCGGGACACGACACACCCAGATCCAGACGGTGTCCGGGCGGCACCATCGCGATGCCCTTGAACGCCGACCGGTCCGCTGGGTCGAATCCGGCTGGATCGAGGACGAGACAGGTCATCCAGTCCACGTCGATATCGACTCTCACCAGCCCCGACAGCGCGTAGCTGGACGAAGCCCAAACGATCACCCCGTTCACCTCGGTGTAGTAGATCGGTGCCGCGTGCGCCGGGTCGGCGAACACGGACACACTCAGCTCGTCGCCAACGACGACCGTGTAGGAACCGGGCCATGCGGGAGGCGCGGTGGGGGTGCCGCTCCTCGTTCCCAGCCAGCGCTCCAACTCCGGCTTCGTCACATCATGTGTGCCGATGACCGCCGCCCACCGGTGTTGGGGAGGCACCTCCGCGACCTGGACTTGAAGAGTCCCACTGGTCGTCCATACATTTCCCGAGGAGCGTCCCAGCTTCCAGCGGGCATTCGAGGGTAGAGGAAGCGGACCACCGCCGGGCGCGAACGATCCTCCGAAATAGCGCATGTGTTCTCCTGCCGGACAGATCGGGGTGGTGCGGTCGTGCCACACCACCCCACGCGGCGAATTACTGGTACTTGTACCGCTTGTCCTCGCTGCCGCTCCTCGTGCTGGTTCCCTCGGTCAGGTCCGCGGCGTTACCGACCTCGATCAGGTCACCATCGAGGTCCATGCTGTCTTCGTCGGCTGTGGAGTGGTGATTCACCATCGTCTCAGGCTCCGTTTCTCTCGGGGAGCCCCAGATTGGCTCACCAGTGAGGACGCTGCTACCACGTAAAGAATGTCCTGAGGGACGTCCCTCTGCGGTAGAAACGTCCTCATGTCCAATGAGCGACTGCGTATCGCCCTCACGCGTTCAGGACACACAGCGGCCTCCCTCGCCGAACAGCTGGGCACAGACCCCAAGACCGTTGAACGGTGGGTCAACAAGGGACGGGCACCTCGCCTGCGCAACGCCCACGCGGCGGCACGGGCGCTTGGTGTGGAGGTGTACCACCTGTGGCCGACGCTGAACACCCGGAAGACGTCGTCGGAACGCATCGGTTCAGATCTCGTGTCGGTCCACCGGCAGCGTTCCGACGTTCCGACGGAAAAGTGGCGGACCATGTTCGCCCACGCGGCGGAGTCCATCGATGTCATGGTCTATGCCGCACTGTTCCTGCATGAGCAGATTTCGGACTGGAACGACCTGCTTCGGTCCCGTGCGCGGGCAGGGGTGCGCGTCCGCATTCTGATCGGGGATCCTGCTTGCGACGCTGTTCGCACACGTGGCGAGGAGGAAGTCTTCGGGCATGGAATCGAGTCTCGATGTCGGCTCGCGCACCTGCACTACCGGCCGCTTCTCGGTATGCAGGGGGTGGACATCGCCCAGCACACGACCACGCTGTACAACTCGGTTTACCGTGCCGACGACGAGATGTACGTCAACACCCACATCTACGGTGTGAACGCCTACGGTAACCCGCTGTTCCACCTGTACAGGAAGACCGACAGCGGTCTGTTCGACGCCTACGCCGAGAGCGTCGATGCCGTGTGGCGTACTGCCCGTCCCCTCCAGGAGTGATGCCGATGGCCCGAACCGAGTTCTACGACGACCCGGAGGCTCCGGAGCCGAACAGCCTGGTGGTGGCGGCCAGCGCCGCGGTGTTCGACGGCTCCGGTCGCCTGTTGTTGCAGCGGCGGACTGACAACGGGCTGTGGGCGATGCCCGGTGGCGGCATGGAGATGACCGAGAGCCTGCCGGAGGCGGCCGTGCGGGAGGTGAAGGAGGAGACGGGGTACGACGTCCGTGTCACCGGGCTGGTGGGCACGTACACCGATGCCCGGCACATCATCGCCTACACCGATGGCGAGGTGCGCCGTCAGTTCAATGTCTGTTTCCGGGCCGTGGTGGTGGGCGGCGGGCTTCAGGTGAGTCGCGAGTCCCACGAGGTGCGTTGGTTCGCGGCGGAGGAGTTGGGCGGGCTGGACATGCACCACACTCAGCGGCTGCGGGTGGAACACGCACTCAGGAACGGGCCGCCGCATCTCGGTTGAGGTGAGTCCGGCGTCCCCGAACGCGAGACGGGTGGACGTATGGGGACGCTGTCCGGCGAACACCGCACACTCCCACGGGACCACCGTGTCCTCTCAGAGACGTGGCTACTCGACGCCGAGGCGTGACGGCCGCCGTTTGCCCGCTGATGGTTGACTGGCGTCGTGGACACCAGTGACCCGGCACCGACGCCGCCTCCGCCCGGCCCGCCTCCGTCCGACGACCCGCTCGCGGCGGCGTTCGCCCCGCCCGAGGGGACGTCCTGGCTGCGCGTGTCGCCCGCCCTGGCCCTGTACCGCAGGCTGGTGGTCGGCTCGCTGTGCCTGGTCGGAGGCACGGCCGCCGCGACCCTGTCGTACGTGTGGTTCGGACCCGTGTGGGCCGCCGCCGTGGGGGCCCTGACCCTCCTCGCCCTCACCGCCGGGTGGTTCCTCGCCGGACGGTTCCAGCGGTCGTGGGGCTACGTGGAGGGCCCCGGGGAGCTCTACCTGACCTACGGCGTGTTCCTGCGCCAGCTCGTTGTGGTCCCCTACGGCCGGATGCAGGTCGTCGACGTGACCGCGGACCTCCTGGAACAGGCCCTGGGCATCGCGACCGTGCGGCTGCGCACCGCGGCGAGCACGGCCGACACCCGGGTGGTCGGGCTTCCGCTGGGCGAGGCGGTGGGGATGCGCGACCGGCTCGCGGCGCGCAGCGAGAGCTTCTCGACGGGGCTGTAGTGGACGGATCGACCCAGTACCCGCGGCCCGGACAGCCGCCACTCGGACACCCCCAGGGGTCCCCCGGAAGACCGCTGCCACCGGCGCCCCCCGGACCCCCTGGGCCGCACGTGCCTCCAGGGCCGTCGGGACGGCCCTGGTGGGGTCCGGTTCCGCATCCCGGCCCCGTGCCGCCGGGGGTCGCCCTGATGCCGCCCACCGTGGGGTACCGGCCTCCGCCGCTGTGGCGTCCCCGGCCGGAGGACGACGTCACCAGCGGGGTGTTCCGGTCGCACTGGTCGATCATCCCGATGCGGGTCATGGCCGTCACGCTGGTGTTCGTGGCGCTCGTGGGGCCGATCCTGTTCACCTTCGGCGTCGCCTGGGTGTTCCTGCTCGCGCTCGCGGTCGTCTTCGGATCGCTCGCCTACGCGCTCCCCGCGTGGTGGTACGGCACCTTCGGCCTGCGTGAGGACCACCTGGTGGTGCACAGCGGCCTGGTGCTGCGCGGATCGCGGGAGATCCCGCTGAGCCGCCTCCAGGCGGTGGACGTGGTCCAACCGCTGCTGATGCAGGTGTTCGGACTGGCGGAGCTGCGCATCGAGTTGGCGGGCGGGGACCGCACCGCGATCCGTCTGCGGTGTCTGGCCAAGCCGCTGGCCGAACGCCTCAGGGTGGCCGTGCTCGCGCACGCGGCCGGGCTGCCGGGCAGGTCGCCCGAGGCGCCCGAGTGGCCGTTCTACCGGCTGCCGTTCCCGCTGCTGCTCGGGGCGCTGACCTTCCGGGTCCCGATCCTGCTCTCGTTCGTCGCGGTGCTCCTGCTGACGATGATCGGACTGCTGTTCGCCGAGGCCGGGGTCGCGGGCGCGCTCATCCCGCTGGTCCTCGGCCTGATCCGCTACTTCTGGGGACCGCTGGCGCGCTACACGGACTACTACGCGTCGCTGTCCTCGGACGGCCTGCGGCTGCGGTACGGCATGTTCCAGCGCCGGATGCAGACGGTGCCCCCCGGGCGGGTTCAGGCCGTGCGCGTCGTGGAGCCGCTGCTGTGGCGGGTCCTCGGTGTGGCGCGGGTCGAGGCCAACGTGGCCGGGTACGCGGGCGCCCGCCAGGGGGACTCGGCGACGCTGCTGCCGGTGGCGCCGCGACGCCTGGCGTTCTCACTGGTGAACGAGGTGTTCGTCGGTTCGGATCCGGCCTTCGTGCCGCTGGTCCAGAGCGGACGGTGGGCGCCGGGGCTGATGGGCGCGAACGAGCACCTGTTCGTCACCGTGCGCGGCCTGTTCGGCCGGGTGACGGACATCGTGCCCGTGGAGCGGATGCAGACCCTGAGGCTGACGGCGGGGCCCCTGGCGCGCCTCACGGGCCGGGTGGCGCTGGACGTGGACACGCCGCCGGGTCCCGCGGACGGTCGGGCCGCCGGCAGGGCGGCGGCCGAGGGCCGCGCCCTCCTGGACGCCCTGGTGGAGTCCGCCCGCCGCGCGCTGGTACGGGAGGCGGGCACCGAGCGGTGGGCGACGAGGTCGACGGAGGGCCCGTCTGAGCGATCCGGTGACACTCCCGAGACGTGAGTGTGTGATGTGTCACACGGGACGGTGGATGTGGTCCGAGTTGTGGGCTGCATGTCCGACATGTCTGCTCACCCGGTGTGATATTTCCAGGTGAGGGTCACGCCACGCCTCGTCGTTTCGGTCGTGCGAGGCGGTTGAGTATGGCTAAATGGTCTACGAACACGGGGAGTGTTCACAGTCATACACATCGTCAATGATTTGGCCCGGTTGGCGCCCCCAGCCAGCCAGTCAAGTGGGAGAAACCATGCTGAAGAAGGCTCTCGCCGCCAGCGCCATCACCGCCGCTGCCGCCAGCGTCCTGTTCACCGGCGCTCCGGCCATGGCCGACGACAACATCGCCACCTCGGGTAACGGGAGCATCCTCGGAGGCAATCAGCTCGTGGCGGACCTGAACGTCCCCATCAACATCTGCGGCAACGCGATCGGCATCCTCGGCGTCGCGGGCGCCAGCTGCGTCGGCTCCGACGCCAAGGTCATCGAGTAGTCGAACGGGCGATCGGGTCGCGAGCAAGCGACCTGACCGGTCGGGGGTGTCCACCCGGGAGACGTCCCGGGTGATCCGATCCGGTCAGGTTCCAGAGCGGCACGCTCGGGGCGTCATCCCGCGAACGCGGGGTGGCGCCCTTCTCGCGTGTCCGGGGCCGGTCCGAGCCCGTCGCCAGCGGTCAACCGCAACCCGGTTTGGGGTACGGCTGGAATCCAGACGAACCGTGACTCTGTGCGCATGCGGGGCGCTTCGATGTGAAACCTATGTCCCGATCGGCCCCGAGGTGTCATGCCACGGAGTGTGAACAACCCGAAGTATCTCGTGATAACTCCAGCTCAAGGCGGGTGAATCGGAGTTTGCCGGGGGTAACTTCCTCACCAGCGCCCCCAAGGTGCTCCGAAAGAACACCGAGCGTCCGGCCGGTCCCCCCTGCCGGGCACAGAAGGAGACACGTAGTGCTCAAGAAGACGTTCGCCACCGCTGCCGTCGCCCTCGCCTCCGCCGGGGTCGTCCTCACCGCGGCACCGGCGGCGGCCCACGCCGGTGCCTGGACCTCCGGCGACGGCTCCAACGTCAGCGGGAACATCGCCTACATCAACGGCATCGACAACGTCAACGCCGGTTGCGGCAACTCCAACGCCGTCCTCGGCCAGTCGCTCGCGTCCTGCTACAACTCCGGGGTGATCATCCAGGGCTAGGACGTGTGCCGTGGATACCGCCCGTCGCGCGGCAGGGAAGGTGTCCGCGGAATGCGCCCGAGGGTCCTCGCTCCGGCCCTCCCGCCGGCGTCCGCCGGAACCGTCGTTCCGAGAGGGCCGGCCCACGGCAGCGCCGGACGGGCGCTCCTCCGGCACACCGGGGGAGCGCCCACGTCGGGGGCGGGCACGCCACACCCGCCCCCGCATCCGTGCCCGGGGCTGGTCGGCGGGTCACCGGCCAGGGAGAGTTATCGTGTGCTCAGGCGTCACGGTGCGGGAGCGACCGGACGCACCGGACCACGAAGGGGCACGACCATGGAGACGACGCAGGGCCGCCCGGCGCGGCTGCGAGTCGGCGTCATCGGACCCGGCCGGGTCGGCTCCGTCCTCGGCCAGGCCCTGGGCAGGGCCGGCCACAAGGTCGTCGCGGCCACCGCGGTCTCCGAGACCTCCAAGGCCAACGTCGCGTCCCGGCTGCCGACCGCGCGGGTGCTCGACGCCCCCGAGGTCGTCGAGGCCAGCGACCTCGTCCTCGTCACGGTGCCCGACGACGCCCTGCCCGACCTCGTCGAGGGACTCGCCGCCACCGGCGCCGCACTGCGGGGCAAGCTCCTCGCCCACGCCAGCGGGGCGCACGGCTACGGCGTCCTGGCCCCCGCCACCATCGCCGGGGCCCTGCCGCTCGCGCTCCACCCCGCGATGACCTTCACCGGGCGCGACGAGGACATCGAGCGGCTCGCCAACTGCGCGTTCGGCGTCACCGCCCCCGACCAGCTGCGCCCCATCGCCGAGGCGCTCGTGGTCGAGATGGGCGCGGAACCGGTGTGGATCGCCGAGGACAAACGCACCCTCTACCACGCGGCCCTCGCCGGAGGCGCCAACCACCTGGTCACGCTCGTGGCCGACAGCGCGGCCCTGCTCACCGCCGCCGGGGTGCCCGAGCCCGGCCGGATGCTCGCCCCCATGCTCAGCGCCGCCCTGGACAACGCACTGCGCCTCGGCATCCACGGCCTGAGCGGGCCGGTCCTGCGCGGCGACGCCGGAACCGTCGCCGGACACATCGAGCAGCTGCGTGAGAACGCCCCCGAGAGCGTCGCCAGCTACGTCGAACTCGCCCGCCTCACCGCGGACCGGGCGATCAACGCGGGGATGCTCGACCCCGCCGACGCCGCGCGCCTGCTCGACGTCCTGCGCCGCTGAGGCCCGCCGCGACACCCGACGACACCGGACGCGTGCCGGCGCCCGCGCCGAACACCACCACCACGGGGAACCACCATGACCGAACCCACGCCACGGACCGCGCCCGCCGACGGACCCCTGCTCGTCCACACGGCGGACGACCTGCGCCGCGCCCTCGCCGACGCCGGACGCGTCGCCCTCGTCCCCACCATGGGCGCCCTGCACGAGGGCCACCGCAGCCTCATGCGCCTCGCCCGCGCCCAGGCCGACACCGTCGTCGTGAGCGTGTTCGTCAACCCGCTCCAGTTCGGCCCGAACGAGGACTTCGACCGCTACCCGCGCACGCTCGACACGGACACGGCGGTCTGCGCGGAGGAGGGCGTCGACGTGGTCTTCGCCCCGAGCGTGAACACCATGTACCCGTCGGAGCAGATGGTCACCGTCCAGGCCGGGCCCATGGGCGAGCGCCTGGAGGGCGCCTCCCGACCCGGCTTCTTCACCGGAGTGCTCACCGTCGTCAGCAAACTCCTGCACCTGGTCGGCCCCGACGTGGCCGTCTTCGGGCGCAAGGACGCCCAGCAGCTCGCGGTCGTCCGCCGGATGGTCACCGACCTCAACCTCCCCGTGGAGATCGTCGGCGCCCCCACCCTGCGCGACCCCGACGGTCTGGCCACGTCGAGCAGGAACGCCTACCTGGACGAGGACGAGCGCGCCAGCGCCCTCGCCCTGTCCCGGGCCCTGAACGCCGGGCGCGAGGCCGCCGCCGGCGGACCCGACGCCGTCCGCGCCGCCGCCCGGGCCGTCCTCGACGAGGCCGCCAAGGCCGCGCCGCCCGTCGAACTCGACTACCTCGCCCTGGTCGACCCCGCCACCTTCGCCGACGTCCCAGCCGGACACGCGGGCGAGGCCGTCCTCGCCGTCGCCGCCCGCGTCGGCACGACCCGGCTCATCGACAACGTGTCGGTGCGGCTTCCCCACGACTAGGGGCGACGCGGGGCCGCCGCCCCCCTGACGGTGACCGCCCCTGGGGACCGAGCCGGCCCACGACCGCCCAGCCACGGTCGGCACTCGCGAAAGAGACGCACATGACCTCATCCAGACAGACCCGGATCGACGCACCGGCCCCGACGTGGACCGTCGGCGCCGACGTCGCCGTCATCGGCTCGGGCGTCGCCGGGCTGAGCACGGCCCTGCGCTACGTCCAGCGCACCGAGCGCGGCCGCGTCGTGCTCGTCACCAAGGACCGCCTGTCCACCGGCTCCACCTCCTACGCCCAGGGCGGCATCGCCGCGGCCATGGCCCCCGGCGACGACCCCGTCGCGCACATGGTCGACACCCACCTGGCCGGGGCGGGCCTGTGCGACCCCCTCGCCGTGCACGTCCTGGCGACCGAGGGGCCCGACGCCCTGCGCTGGCTCATCGGGGTGGGCGCCGAGTTCGACCGCACCGACGGCGGCGACCTCGCCCTCACCCGGGAGGGCGGACACCGCGCCGACCGGGTCGCGCACGCCGGGGGCGACGCCACCGGGGCCGAGATCCAGCGCGCGCTCCAGGCCGCCGTCATGGCCGAGGAACGGATCGAGGTCATTGAGCACGCCCTCGCCCTGGACGTCCTGCGCGACCCCGACACCTCCGCCGTCGTCGGCGCCACCCTCCACGTCATCGGTGAGGGCGCCCGCGACGGCGTCGGCGCCGTGCTGGCCCCCGCCGTCGTCCTGGCGACCGGCGGGATGGGCCAGATCTTCGCCTCCACCACCAACCCGCCGGTGTCCACCGGCGACGGCCTCGCGCTCGCGGCGCGCGCCGGGGCTCGCCTGCGCGACCTGGAGTTCATCCAGTTCCACCCCACCGTGCTCTGGCTGGGCCCGGACGCGCGCGGCAGGCAGCCGCTCGTCTCCGAGGCGGTGCGCGGCGAGGGCGGCTTCCTCGTCGACGGGCGCGGGGAGCGGATCATGGAGGGCGTCCACGAGCTGGCCGACCTCGCCCCCCGCGACGTCGTGGCCAGGACCATCGCGCGCGTCATGGCCGAGCAGGGCACCGACCACGTCTACCTGGACGCGCGCCACTTCGGCGCGCGGACCTGGGAGCGGCGCTTCCCCACGATCCTGGCGGCCTGCCGCGCGCACGGGATCGACCCCGTCACCGAGCCGATCCCCGTGTCGCCCGCCGCGCACTACGCGTCCGGCGGCGCCGAGGTCGACATCGACGGCGCCACCAGCGTCCCCGGCCTCTGGGCGGTCGGCGAGGTGGCGCGCACCGGCGTCCACGGCGCCAACCGCCTGGCCTCCAACTCCCTCCTGGAGGGGTTGGTCTACGCGGACCGGATCGCCGCCCGCCTCGCCGCCGAGGCGCGTCCGATCCCGACGCGGGGCGTGCCCGCCGGGGAGGCCGCCCGCCTGGTCGACCCGCCCGCCGCCACCCGCGTGCGGGCCCTGATGTCCCGCCACGCCGGGGTCCTGCGCACCGCCGAGGGGCTGGCCGCGCTGGTCACCGAACTCGACGCGCTCACCACCCACGGCACGGACGTCCCCCCGGACACGGCCTCCTGGGAGTCCGCCAACCTGCTCACCGTGGCCCGGCTGGTCGCCGCCGCCGCGCTGCACCGCACCGAGAGCCGCGGCTCGCACCAGCGCGCCGACGCCCCCGCACCCGACCCCGGGTACCGGGCGCGCCCGGCCGTCGTCCGACTGGAGGGGAGCACACCCGTGACCGCCGACGAGGACTGGACCCCGTCCCTGCCGCCCGCGCTCGTCGCCGAGCTGGACGCCGTCGCGTTCCCGCTCGCGGAGGGGACCCCCGACCCGGACACGCGCGCCCAGTTCACCCTCCCCTACACCGCGCCCCACCAGTCCCACGTGGACCTCGTGCGCCGCGCCCTGGCCGAGGACCTCACCGCCGGTCCGCGCATCGACGTGACCACCGTGGCCACCATCCCCGCCGACCAGGTGCGCACCGCCCACGTCGTGGCGCGCGCCGACGGCACGGTCAGCGGCCTGCCCCTGGCCGAGCTGGTCTTCTGGCTGGTCACCGACGGCGCCCTGGAGATCGCCCGCCCCGCCCGGGACGGCGACGCGGTCAAGCGCGGGGACGTGCTCATGTCCGTCACCGCCCGCACCCGCGACCTGCTCACCGCGGAACGGACGGCGCTCAACCTCCTCACGCACATGTCGGGCATCGCGACCGCCACCCGCGCCTGGGTGGAGGCGGTGGCCGGGACCGGCGCCCGGATCCGCGACAGCCGCAAGACCCGCCCCGGGCTGCGCGCGCTGGAGAAGTACGCGGTGCGCTGCGGCGGCGGCGTCAACCACCGCTACTGCCTCAGCGACGCCGGACTGGTCAAGGACAACCACGTGGTCGCCGCGGGCGGCGTCGGCGCGGCCGTGCGCGCGATCCGCGAGCGCTTCCCCGACCTGCCCCTGGAGGTCGAGGTGGACCGGATCGACCAGATCGAGGAGGCGATCGCGGCCGGGGCCGAGGAGATCCTCCTGGACAACTTCACCGTGGAGGGGCTGCGCTCCGCCGTCGGGCTCGTCGCCGGGCGCGCGCGGCTGGAGTCCTCCGGGGGGCTGACGCTCGACGTGGCCGCCGACGTGGCCGCCACGGGGGTCGACTACCTCGCGGTCGGCGCCCTCACGCATTCCAGTCCGGCACTGGATATCGCGCTCGACCTGTCGTGAACGGCCCGGTTGGTGGAAGATTCCTTGAGAACACGCCACTTCGACCACGGATGAGGGTCCCCAGCATGCTGCTCGCCATCGACGTCGGCAACTCCGAGACGGTGTTCGGCCTGTTCCAGGCAGACGACCTTCTCGAACACTGGAGAGTGGGCACCGACACGCGTCGCACCGCGGACGAGTGGGCGGTGGTGCTGCGCGGGCTCATCGACGGGAGCGAGCTGGGGTCCCCGGCGGACGTGGACGGGATCGCCCTGTGCTGCTCGGTGCCGTCGGTGCAGCACGAGATGCGCGACATGTTCCGCCGCCACTTCGGGGACGTGCCCGCCGTGATCGTCGAACCGGGGGTCAAGACGGGCGTGCCGATCCGGATGGACAACCCCAAGGAGGTGGGCAGCGACCGGATCATCAACGCGCTGGCCGCCAGCCACCTCTACGGGGGGCCGGCGGTGGTGGTCGACTTCGGCACGGCGACCACGTTCGACGCGGTGAGCGCGAAGGGGGAGTACGTGGGCGGCGCGATCGCGCCGGGGATCGACATCTCGGTGGACGCGCTGTCGCGCAGGGGCGCCCAGCTGCACATGGTGGAGATCGTCAAGCCGCGCGCGGCGATCGCGAAGAACACCACGGAGGCGCTGCGCTCGGGGATCGTGTTCGGGTTCGCGGGACAGGTCGACGGGATCGTGGACCGGATGGTCACCGAGCTCACGGACGCCCCCGACGACGTGACCGTGATCGCCACCGGCGGCCTGGCCTCCGTGGTCGTCGGCGAGTGCGAGACCGTGGACGTGCACGACCCGTGGCTGACCCTCACCGGCCTGCGCCTGGTCTTCGAGCGCAACGTCGCCTGAGCGCCGCCGTGCGGTGCGGGGACTCCCCGCACCGCCGTTCAGTCCTCGTCGCTGGCGAGGCGACCGACGGCCTGTGGACAGCGGCATTCGGGTGCTCGGATGCGAGTAGGATCGGGGCCGTGAATGACGCGCACGACTCCTACGACGACCTGCCCGAACAGATGCGGGTCCGGCGCCAGAAGCTGGACCGTCTCCGGGAGGAGGGCATCGACCCCTTCCCCGTGACCTTCCCGCGGACCACGTCGATCGGTGCCGTGCGCGACAAACACCAGGGCCTGGAGCCCGACACACGCACCGGGGTGGACGTCTCGATCGCGGGTCGGGTGATGCTGTACCGCACCGGCGGCAAGCTGTGCTTCGCCACGCTGCGCGACGAGACCGGCGACGTCCAGATCATGCTGTCCCTGGACCAGGTCGGCCAGGAGCGGCTGGACGCGTGGAAGGCCGACGTCGACCTGGGCGACCATGTCGGTGTCGAGGGCGAGGTCATCACCTCCCGCCGCGGCGAACTGTCGGTCCTGGTCCGCTCCTGGACGCTGACCGCCAAGTGCCTGCGCCCGCTTCCGGAGAAGCACAAGGGGCTCACCGACCCCGAGGCCCGCGTGCGCCAGCGTTACGTCGACCTCATCGTCAACCCCGAGTCCCAGCAGATGGTGCGCCGCCGTTCGGCCGCCATCCGGGCGATCCGGGAGGGGCTCAGCACCAGGGAGTTCATCGAGGTCGAGACCCCGATGCTGATGCGCGTGCACGGTGGCGCCACGGCGCGTCCGTTCACCACGCACATCAACGCCTACGACATGGACCTGTACCTGCGCATCGCTCCGGAGCTGTCGCTCAAGCGGCTCGTGGTGGGCGGACTGGAAAAGGTCTTCGAGATCAACCGGAACTTCCGGAACGAGGGCGCGGACTCCACGCACAACCCCGAGTTCACGATGCTGGAGTTCTACCAGGCCTACGCCGACTACGACGACATGGCGGAGATCACCCGGGAGATCATCCAGGACGCGGCGCGGGCGGTCTTCGGCTCCACCGTGGTCGAGCGCGACGGCCAAACCTTCGACCTGGGCGGAGAGTGGCCGCGCATCACCCTGTACGGGGCGGTGTCGGAGGCGCTCGGCACGGAGGTCACCTCGCGGACCCCGCTCGAGGACGTCCGGCGTCTGGCCGAGGCCAGGGGCGTGGAGTTCGACCACAAGTGGGGCCAGGGCAAGCTGGTCGAGCACCTCTTCGAGGAGCTGGTCGAGCACACGCTCGTCCAACCGACGTTCGTGTGCGACTTCCCCGTCGAGACGAGCCCGCTGACGCGCCAGCATCGCGAGGACCCGCTGCTCACCGAGAAGTGGGACCTCATCGGCTTCGGCATGGAGCTGGGGACCGGCTACTCGGAGCTGGTGGACCCGGTCGAACAGCGTCGCCGCCTGACCGAGCAGTCGCTCATGGCCGCCGAGGGCGACCCCGAGGCGATGCAGCTGGACGAGGACTTCCTCCGCGCCCTGGAGTACGGAATGCCGCCCACGGGTGGCGTCGGTGTCGGTATCGACCGGCTCCTGATGGCGTTCACCGGAAAGAACATCCGTGAGACCGTGCTCTTCCCGATCGTGAAGCCCTCCGGAGACTGAGTCCTTTCCCCGAACCGAATCGGGGCTACCGGAGGACCGAAAACAGGAAGGGGGCTGCCGCGCTTCAGCGCGGTGCCCCCGTTTCCGTCGCCGGAATGTGGCGCGTGCCACGGGACAGACCTCACTCTTGGGGCATATCACGCCAAATCGCAGTGGGGGAGGAGTGTCGCCGACGACAGGTCACACTTTTTCCTTGGGACGCCGTTCCCGGCACGTCGACCGAGAGTGATGAAGGTTTACGCAGGTCAATCCGGTGGCGAATGCGTCCCACCCGCCACTCTGTCACCGAACGGCGTGTCAGAGCTACGCATGGTGATTTAACGGCCCTTGACGGTATCATCTCGGCCGCCTAGCGTGCTGAGAGCGGACCTTGGTCCGCGAGATTGCCGAAGTGGATCGAGTACGACCGTGAGCGAGGTGTGAGGGCCGCCCCACGGCCCACCCATCCCGCACGCACGTGTGCCCTCGGCGTGGTCTGACCGTCCCAGACCACAGCGAACCGGCCCCGTGCGACCCGTGTCCCCCAACGCCCTCCACCCCTGTGCCAGAGGGGTCCTCTCGGAAGGCGGTCGGGCCCACGGGGCTCGGTCACCCCCAAGCGCGCTCGATTCGCCCGGTGACGAGTTGATGTTCCGCACTCACATGGATGAGGGAGGACGGAGTGGAACAGGCCACACTCGTACGGCGAAACGCTGAGGACCAGAGCGCTCTCCAGCCGCGGGAGCACCGGGAGAACGTGGTTCCCCTGCAGCCGCGTTCGCGCGACACGGCGCTGGGAGGCGCCTTCGCCCCGGTCGAACTGGGCCACGAGGACCTCGAGCTCCTCGCCGAGATCGCCACCGGCGTCACCACCGAGGTGGCGGCGCGGCGACTCGAACTCAGCGCCCGCACCCTGCGCCGACGCATCCGCAACATCTGCGACGTGCTCGGCGTGAACACCCCCATCGAGGCGGTCGTCTGGGCCGCACGACGCCAGCTCATCTGAGTCTGGCCGTCCCGGCGCCATGAGCCGGGAGAGACCACGGGCATACCCGGCCCAGTGCGAACGGGTACGCGGCACCCGCCGGAGGAAGAGCGATCCGGTGGGTGCGGGCGCGTACGTGGGCGTAGTCTGGTCCGGCTATGTCCGTTCGTCATGTCCGGGTCCGTCGCGCCAAGACGCGCGACGTGGTCCACATCCGCCGCCTGGTCGACACCTACACGGTCGACCGCCGCGTCCTCTCCAAGAGCACCGTCAACCTCTACGAGGACATCCAGGAGTTCTGGGTGGCCGAGGCCGAGGTCGTCGGGGACGCCACGACGCTTTCCGACACCGCCGAGGCAGCGGGGGAGACCGAGTACCGGGTCGTGGGCTGCGGCGCACTCCACGTCCTCTGGGAGGACCTCGCGGAGGTCCGCACCGTCGCGGTCGATCCCTCTCTGCGTGGTTTCGGGGTGGGACACCGAATCGTGACCAAACTGCTGGACGCGGCGCGTGAGTTGGATGTGCGGCGTGTGTTCTGTCTGACATTCGAGACCGGTTTCTTCGCCAAACACGGCTTTGCCCCGATCCAGGGCACCCCGGTCTCCTCCCGGGTGTACGAGGAACTCCTGCGTTCCTATGACGAGGGCGTCGCGGAATTCCTCGACCTCGAGAGGGTCAAACCCAACACCCTGGGGAACACGCGGATGCTTGTGCATCTGGGGACCGGGTCCCGAACCGCCCACACCTAAAGGCTTTCGGACGCTCTTGGGACTGAGTGCCTGTTTGGGCCGGCCCGAGGCGCGTCCGCGTGCGCCGTCCTGACCTCTCGCTTATGTCCACCGGGTGGTATGAGAGGGGAAGACGGGGGGTAATGTGTAGCTGCGCTCAGCGGTCCTCCGGCGGATCGAGTTCCCCGGGGCGGCTACGAAGGGTCGCGAATCGAGTTCGCTCAGGGGGTGTCGTGGTCAACGGGACACCGACCACTTGGCCGGACATTGGCCACCATCGGGTTTGCCCGGGCGGGCTTCGGTACGTCCGGTGTCAAACCGGGGGCAAGCGATGTCTATGATGTCGGGTATGCGATTGCCCGGGTTCCCGGTGCTCATCCCCCAGGACTGGCCCGACGCTGAGTCGGGTATTTGCTGCGATAAGTAACAACCAGGAAGGGTGGACGGCTTCGATGGGTGACCTTTCGTCGGTGCTTCCCGCCGGGCTGCTCGACGTATTGTCCGCGCTGATCCCTCCGGTGGTTGTCGCGACCGTCTTCTGTGCCTTCGTCATCAAGCTGCTGCGCAGGGAGATGGCCCCCCGTCGCATGGATGGCAGCCTGGTCAGCGGTGACGCGACCGAGGCCGCGGGGGCGGAGGCGACCGCGACGGCCGCGACCGGTGCGAGCGATGAGGCGTCGATTACCCGGGGTGGGGAACGCGCCGAATCCGACGGTCGTTGATACGGTACTTGACCAAGTCGCGCCCCGAGTGGCCCTGATCAGGGCTCATCCGCGCGGGTCGGCCCGTCAGGGCCCCGCGCCGCTCCGGCGACCCCCGAAACCCCGGGTCAAGTCCAGGTGATTACTGGCACGTCGGGAATTGTCTTCTGCGTTCGCGCGAGATAGCTTTATATTGCAGGTGCGAAGGCACTGCTCTTCTGAAAGGTTTGAATCCATGGCACAGAAGGTCCAGGTTTTCCTGGTCGACGACCTCGACGGCGGCGAGGCCGAGGAGACGGTGACGTTCGGTCTGGACGGCTCCGTGTACGAAATCGACCTCAGCGCGGGTAATGCCGCCAAGCTCCGCGAGGCTCTTACGCCCTTCGTCGACGCCGCTCGCAAGGCTCCGGCCAAGGCCGTCGGCCGCGGCGGCGCCCGCCGGACCGGAACCCGGAATGCGCCCAGCCGCGAGCGCAGCGCCGAGATTCGCGCGTGGGCCAAGGCCGCGGGCAAGCCGGTCAATGAGCGCGGCCGTATCCCCGCGAAGATCGTCGCCGAATATGAGGCCGTCAAGGGCTAGGTTTGCCGCAGGCACCCGGGTTCGCCGAAATGTTGTCAGGTCTTGATCGATTCAGGACCGGCGTCCCGGGGCGCGTACCCGAACCCGACCATCCCCGGGCCCACGAGGGTCCGACGTGACACGGGATGAAGGGGATAGCACGGGCTCCTGGGCCCCGGGCGGCGTGGACCGGATCCACCGCCGCCACACCCGACACGGATTGGCGACCAGACCGCTGCGGACCGCGTGACCCTCCGACTCGGCGAGAGCCGTGACGGCGGGGCGGTTCGGTACGGCCACGGTCCGGCACGGGTGACGGCCCCGCGGTCCCCGTTCTCGCGGAGGCCCCCGCATCGTCCGCCCCGCGGCCCACGGGCCGCGGGGCCGGGGACGGCACTCTCGACGCACCGCTCGCCCGCACCTCCGGAACCCGACGGGGAACACCCCACCCCGTCACACCGTTGGAGGAGGTACGGACCCGGACACGATCCGGCTCCGTCGCGCGAGTCTCGCTCCGGTCGCACGGAGGACCCGCCCGCCACGGGGTCGGTCGTCGGCCGACGCTCCCCGCCGCGGGTGGACGGTCGGCGGACGCGAGCACCCGCGCGAAAGTTCCGGCGGAGGCTTTCCCCTCGCACAGCGGGCGGCGAAGAACAACTCAACGATCGGTGTGTTCGCTAAGAGCCGATAATCGGGCTTACGCGCGTGCGGCCCGGGGACTCCCGTGATGGAGGGGAGCCCCGGGCCGTTCGCCTTCGGCGTACACCGAAATCTGGCGCCCCAATTGGTAGTTGGATGTTGGGTGAACGCCCTATCGTCGGGGAAAGTCTCTGGCACGGACGGCTACGGTCGGCCGTGCGGAGACGTCCGACCGGTCGGCAGCCAGCCGCCTGGGACGGACGGGTGCGACAGTGCTCCCCGGGGCGGTTATCCCTGTGGGGCCGATATGCGGAAGAGTTGGGTCGGCGAGTACCGTCCCTGCCTGACCGCTCTGTAGAGGAGCGACGAGACATGTTCGAGAGGTTTACCGACCGCGCGCGGCGAGTGGTGGTTCTGGCCCAGGAAGAGGCCAGGATGCTCAACCACAACTACATCGGTACGGAGCACATCCTGCTCGGCCTCATCCACGAGGGTGAGGGTGTCGCCGCCAAGGCCCTGGAGAGTCTTGGCATCAGCCTCGAAGCGGTTCGGCAGCAGGTCGAGGAGATCATCGGTCAGGGCCAGCAGGCGCCCTCGGGGCACATCCCCTTCACCCCGCGCGCCAAGAAGGTCCTGGAGCTGTCACTGCGCGAGGCCCTTCAGCTCGGCCACAACTACATCGGCACCGAGCACATCCTCCTGGGTCTGATCCGCGAGGGCGAGGGCGTGGCCGCGCAGGTGCTGGTCAAGCTGGGCGCGGACCTGAACCGGGTCCGCCAGCAGGTCATCCAGCTGCTGCACGGATACCAGAGCGGCAAGGAGCCCCAGGCCACGGGCGCCTCCTCCGAGTCCGCTCCGTCCACGTCCCTGGTCCTGGACCAGTTCGGGCGGAACCTGACCCAGGCGGCGCGCGAGAGCAAGCTCGACCCGGTCATCGGCCGGGACAAGGAGATCGAGCGCGTGATGCAGGTGCTCTCGCGCCGTACCAAGAACAACCCGGTCCTCATCGGTGAGCCCGGCGTCGGTAAGACGGCGGTCGTCGAGGGGCTGGCGCAGAAGATCGTCAAGGGGGAGATCCCCGAGACGCTCAAGGACAAGCAGCTGTACACCCTCGACCTGGGCGCCCTGGTCGCGGGCAGCCGCTACCGCGGTGACTTCGAGGAACGCCTGAAGAAGGTGCTCAAGGAGATCCGCACCCGCGGCGACATCATCCTGTTCATCGACGAGCTGCACACGCTGGTCGGCGCGGGGGCGGCGGAGGGCGCCATAGACGCCGCCTCGATCCTCAAGCCCATGCTGGCCCGCGGTGAGCTCCAGACCATCGGCGCGACCACGCTGGACGAGTACCGCAAGTACCTGGAGAAGGACGCCGCGCTGGAGCGCCGGTTCCAGCCGATCCAGGTGGACGAGCCGACCATCACGCACGCGATCGAGATCCTCAAGGGTCTGCGCGACCGCTACGAGGCGCACCACCGCGTGTCCATCACCGACAGCGCCCTGGTGGCCGCCGCCAACATGGCCGACCGCTACATCAGCGACCGGTTCCTGCCGGACAAGGCGATCGACCTGATCGACGAGGCGGGCTCGCGGATGCGCATCCGCCGGATGACCGCTCCGCCGGACCTGCGCGAGTTCGACGAGAAGATCGCCAAGGTCCGCCGGGACAAGGAGTCCGCGATCGACGCGCAGGACTTCGAGAAGGCGGCGTCGCTGCGTGACGACGAGAAGCAGCTGCTGAACAAGAAGGCGCAGCGGGAGAAGGAGTGGAAGGCCGGCGACATGGACGTCGTGGCCGAGGTCGACGAGGAGCTCATCGCCGAGGTCCTGGCCGCCTCCACCGGCATCCCGGTCTTCAAGCTGACCGAGGAGGAGTCCTCGCGTCTGCTGCGCATGGAGGACGAGCTGCACAAGCGGGTCATCGGCCAGGAGGACGCCATCAAGGCGCTCTCGCAGGCGATCCGCCGCACCCGTGCCGGTCTGAAGGACCCCAAGCGTCCCGGTGGTTCGTTCATCTTCGCCGGTCCGTCCGGTGTGGGTAAGACCGAGCTGTCCAAGACGCTGGCCGAGTTCCTGTTCGGCGACGAGGACGCGCTGATCCAGCTGGACATGTCCGAGTTCATGGAGAAGCACACCGTCTCGCGGCTGTTCGGCTCCCCGCCCGGATACGTCGGCTACGAGGAGGGCGGCCAGCTCACCGAGAAGGTGCGCCGCAAGCCGTTCTCGGTCGTTCTCTTCGACGAGATCGAGAAGGCCCACAACGACATCTTCAACTCGCTGTTGCAGGTGCTGGAGGAGGGCCGCCTCACCGACGCCCAGGGTCGCAACGTCGACTTCAAGAACACGGTCATCATCATGACCACCAACCTGGGTACGCGGGACATCTCCAAGGGCGTGGCGATGGGCTTCGCCAAGGAGGACGACGCCCAGACCAACTACGAGCGGATGAAGGGCAAGGTCAGCGAGGAGCTCAAGCAGAACTTCCGGCCGGAGTTCCTCAACCGTGTGGACGACGTCATCGTCTTCCACCAGCTGACGGAGAAGGAGATCTTCCAGATCGTGGATCTGATGATCTCCAGCCTCGACTCCCGGCTCAAGGAGCGGGACATGGGCATCGAGCTGCGTCCGGGCGCCAAGAAGGTGCTGGCGGAGCGCGGGTTCGACCCGGTCCTGGGCGCACGGCCGCTGCGTCGCACGATCCAGCGCGAGATCGAGGACCAGCTGTCGGAGAAGATCCTGTTCGGCGACCTCAAGTCGGGTCAGATCGTGGTGATCGACGCCGAGGGCGAGGGGACCGACGCCAAGTTCACCTTCAAGGGTGTGCCGAAGCCCGCCGCGGTGCCGGACACGCCCGAGGTGGAGAAGTCGGCCGCCAAGAGCGAGTAGCGGCACCGGTCGCGGACCGGTTCCGATGACGGGCGGGGGCATCCCTTCGGGGGTGTCCCCGCCCGCGTGTGCGCGGCCTCGGGGCGCCCGTCCCGGGGTTGCCGGCCCGGCGCGGGGTGTGGTTAGGGTGTCCGCGTGACCCATCCACAGGACCCCCAGCAGCCCGGTGGCCCCGTCCCGCCCGGCCAGTTCCCACCCCAGGTCCAGCAGGGCCCGCACGGTCAGCCGTACGGTCCCCAGGGGCAGCCGTACACCCCCCAGGGCCCGTACGGTCAGCCGGGTCAGTACGGCCAGCGGCCTGGACAGCCCGGACAGCCCGGTCAGTACGGCCCGGCGCCGGGCCAGTACCCCCAGCCCCAGCCGCGGAAGGAGGGCCGTGGCCTCGTCATCGGCCTGGTGGCGGGCGCCGGGGCCCTGGTGGTCCTACTCGCCGCCGGGGCGGGCGCCGTCCTGTGGGCGGTGAACTCCGGGGACGGTGCGTCCCCCGGTGGCGGGACGGCCGATCTGGACGCGGTCGTCGAGTACCCGAATCTGCCCGCCGACCACGTGGACGTGACGGGGACCGTCGACTACGAGATGTTCCCGCCCGCCGGCGGTCGGCACTACGCCTTCTGGCAGAACTGCGGCGTCTACTCCGAGCCGATCCGGGACGAGACGGCCGTGCACTCCCTGGAGCACGGCGCCGTGTGGGTGACCTACGACCCCGTCGCCGTCGACGGCGACGGGGTGGCCACCCTGGAGAGCCACTACACCACGGGTGACTATCTCCTCGTCAGCCCGCTGGCGGGTTTGCCCGCGCCGGTCGTGGCCTCCGCGTGGGGCGCGCAGATCCTTCTCGACGGCCCCGACGACCCGCGACTGGCCGCCTTCGTCCGCCAGTACGAGCAGAGCCCGGACGCGCCCGAACCGGGTGCACCGTGCAGCGGTGGCGTCAGCGAGACCGCCGAGGAATTCTCGGCCGCGGCGAGCGAGGACGGCTACTCCCCGGCGGAGACGGACGACTGACGGGCGCGTCCGTCCGGCGATCAGCCGGGCAGCGCGTAGCGTCCGTCGTCCAGGGGGTCCACGAGGCCGTCCGCGACCAGAGCGTCGAGGGCGCGTTCGCGCTGGACGCCGTCGTCCCACACCGCGTCCAGGGCGTCCTTGGACACCGGGTCAGCGGAGTCGCGCAGCACGGCCAGCAGCCGACCGCGCACCTGTCGGTCGGTGCCCGCGTAGGTCTGCCCCCGGCGCGGCGGGCCGTCGTGCGCGGGCTTGCCCGCCAGCCGCCAGGCGCACTGGCGGGCGATCGGGCAGTCGACGCACGTGGGGGTCCGCGCGGTGCACACGAGCGCGCCCAGCTCCATCACGGCCACGCCCCAGCGGGCCGCCACGGAGGGGAGGTCCGGCAGCAGCGACTCGGCGAGCGCGGTCTCCGCCTTCGTCTGGGTTTTCGGCGGGTACTGGACCCCGGTTTCGGCCCTGGCGAGGACACGTCGAACGTTCGTGTCCAGAATGGCGTGCCGCTGTCCGAAGGCGAAGCTGGCCACGGCCGCCGCGGTGTAGGCGCCGACGCCGGGGAGCGCGAGCAGTGTCGCGTGGTCGTCCGGTACCCGCCCCTCGTGCCGCTCGGTGATCGCCACCGCGCACGCGTGCAGGCGCAGCGCTCGGCGGGGGTAGCCGAGCCGGTTCCACATGCGCACGGCCTCGCCGGAGGGCTCCCCGGCCAGGTCAGCGGGGGTGGGCCAGCGCTCCATCCACGCCTGCCAGGCGGGCAGCACGCGCACGACGGGCGTCTGCTGGAGCATGATCTCGCTGACCAGGATCGACCAGGGGGTGGCGTCCGGGGCACGCCAGGGAAGGTCGCGGGCGTTGGCCTCGTACCACGCCAGAACCGCTGTGCTGTAAGGGTTATCGCTCATCTTTTACGGGGTATCGGCGGGTTGGGTAGGTGAGTGGCACGCGAAACCGCAATACTACGGCCCATGGCGTCAAGTACCGGACATCCAGGAGCCGTCAGCCGCGAGACCTACTGGAAGCGGCGTGCACTCGTGTTGGCGGGGGTCATGCTCGTGCTCACGCTGATCGCGTTCGCCTGCCGCCCCTTCGACGGGGACGACTCCGATCCGGTCCGGTCGGAGGCGGGTGTGGCGGACGACGACCCCTCCGCCAGTGTCCCACCCGAGACGCCCTCCCCGACCGCGAACGGTGAACCCGGGGACGAGGCGTCCGAGGGGGACGCCGAGGACGGTGCGGACACCGACGGCGCCGCCGAGGGCGGGGGCGGTGGGGCCGCCGGGGGATCCGGTGAGGACGCCGAGGCCGTCGCCGCGCCCCAGAGCCCGGAGGACGCCTGCCGCCCGGAGGACGTCGTCGTGACCTTCGAGCTGGCCGACGAGGACCGCGAGGTCTACGGGAGCGGCGCCGAGCCGGAGTTCCGGGTCACCGTGGTCAACACCGCGAACCAGACCTGCACCGTGGACGTGGGCCCCGAGGCGATGGAGATCCGCATCCACTCCGGTGACGACCGCGTCTTCTCCACGGGCGACTGCGTCGAGGGTGAGGCCGCCGACGAGCGCCAGCTCCGCCGGGGCGTGCCGTTCGAGAGCACGTTCGGCTGGGATCGGCAGCGGTCCTTCACCGACTGCCGTGACGCCACCTCGGCGCGCCCGGGTTGGTACCGCGCGAACCTGCGGGGCGACTACGCGGGTGACACCGACGAGATCGTCTTCCAGCTGCGTTAGCGACACCGATCGGGGCTCGGCCGGGATCGTCCGGTCGGGCCCTTCCCCGTGTCCGACGACGGGGCGTGCTCGCCGAGGGCACGCCACGCGGAGTCGCGGAGGGAGTCAGCACGCTGTGTTATGAAGCTGTTACTGTAGGTGTCGTCAAGCGATTCCGCAGTCATCTGGAGTAGTCGTGAAGCTTGTCGGGACCGTCCTGTCGGGTATCGCCGTTTCCGTCTTCGCACTGTCGATGGCGGCTCCGGCGCAGGCGGCGGAGGATGAGAGGCGCGAGTTCTACCGCCTCTCGATCGAGAAGAAGCACTCGGGCAAGAAGCAGCACAAGTTCCTGTTCTGCGACCCGCCCGGTGGCAACCACCCGCACGCGGAGGAGGCCTGTGACCTCATCTACGCGTTCGGCTCCATCAAGAAGATCGACCTGGCCGACAGCGCCTGCCCGCTGATCTGGGACCCGGTCGTCGCGCGCTCCGAGGGCTCTGAGCACTTCAAGAAGATCTTCCCGAACAAGTGCGTCCTGCTCGACGTCAAGGGCGAGGTCTTCGACTTCTCGGACGGCAAGAAGGACCGGGGAACCGCCGGGATGGTCGAGGGCGGCGGCATGATCGAGGGTCCCGGCATGACCGAGGGCCGCGATATGGAGGGGGTCGGCCACCCCAGCTTCCACGGCGGTCTGCACGGCCACCACGGTCTGCACGGTCACGGTGACCACGACAGCAAGAAGCCGAAGAAGCCGAAGGGCCACGACGGCCACAACGGCTACTACTACGACGACAACGGCCACAAGATCTACTGGTAGGCCACCGCGTCCCGTTCGGGGTAGGAGTGTCCTAAGGGACTGGTGTGACGGCACGGCGGCCCCGCCCCGTGCCGTCACATTCGGCCGACTGGAGGCCACCATGAGACTCGTCGCGATCGCCCGGGCCGCCTTCGTCGCAGCCGCGACCGTCCTCGCCACCACCGCGCCCGCCGTTCCGGCGCCGCCCATCGTTCCCAGCGCGCCCGCCGATCCGGCGAGCCCGCCCGACCCCGCCGCGTGGGGGGCCGGGGGCCGGGCCGTCTACCGGTTGATCGTGGTCGACGGCGTGGGGTTCGGGAACGAGTCGGTGCGGGAGGTCTCGCTCCTGTGCGCTTCCCAGGGCAGCGGAGGCACCCACCCGCGTGCCGCCGCGGCCTGTTCCGCCATCGCCAGGGCGGGTTCGATAGCGGCGGTTCCGGCCGACCCGGCCGCCGTCTGCACGCTGGAGTACCGCCCGGTGGCCGCGACCGCCATGGGCGCCGAGGCCTTCCAGGAGACCTACGGCAACGGCTGCCTGCTGCGGGCGGCCAAGCGCGCGGTCTTCGACTTCTAGGGCGTGTGCCGTGGCACTCGACTCATGCGCGCTTGGAGCGCCGCGCCACCCAGGCCAGCGCCTCGCTGAGCTCCTCCACCTCGTGCGTGCGGATGCCGGGCACGGGGTCCCCGCTGTGCTTGGGCACGACCGCCTCGGTGAACCCCAGGCGCCGCGCCTCCGCGATCCTGCGCTGGACGCCGTTCACGGCCCGGATGTCCCCGGCCAGGCCCACCTCGCCGATCGCGATGAACCCGCGCGGCAGGGCCACGTCGTTGTTGGAACTGCCCGCCGCCATCGCCAGGGCCAGGTCCACCGCGGGCTCGCCCAGCCGCACGCCGCCCACCGTGGACGCGTACACGTCCATGTTGGCCAGTCGCATGCCCGTGCGCTTCTCCAGGACCGCCAGGATCATGTTCACCCGTGACGTGTCCAGCCCGGACGTGGCCCGGCGCGGCGCGGGCAGCGGGGTGGGCGCGACCAGTGCCTGCACCTCCGTGATGAGCGGCCGCCGTCCTTCCAGGGTGACCGTCACGCACGTGCCGGGGACCGGGTCGGTGCGCTCGGTGAGGAAGAGGCCGCTGGGGTCGGGGAGTCCGACGATGCCGGTCTCGGTCAGCTCGAAGCACCCGATCTCGTCGGTGGGCCCGTAGCGGTTCTTGACCGCGCGCAGCAGGCGCAGCTGGGAGTGGCGCTCGCCCTCGAAGTGCAGCACGACGTCCACCAGGTGCTCCAGCAGGCGGGGTCCGGCGATGGAGCCGTCCTTGGTGACGTGGCCGACCAGGACGGTCGCGATCCCGCGCTCCTTGGCGATCTGGATCAGCGCGCCGGTCACCTGGCGGACCTGGGTGACGCCGCCGGGCACCCCCGCCACGTCGGGGGAGACCATGGTCTGCACCGAGTCCACGATGAGCAGTCGGGGGGCGACCTCCTCGACATGGCTGGCCAGGGAGGCGATCGAGGTCTCCGCGGCCAGGTACAGCTTGTCGGACAGCGCGCCGAGCCGCTCGGCGCGCAGCCGCACCTGACCGGCGGACTCCTCACCGGTCACGTACAGCACGGGGCCCTGGGCGGCCCGCATCGCCGCGACCTCCAGCAGCAGCGTCGACTTGCCGACGCCCGGTTCGCCCGCGAGCAGGACGACCCCGCCGGGGACGGCGCCGCCGCCGAGGACCCGGTCGAGCTCGTCGACCCCGGTGGGCACGGCCTCGGCGGTCTCGACGCTGATCTCGGTGATCGGCCGGGCCCGGGAGGTCACGGGCGCGGGCGCGACCGCCGTCGGGGCCGGGGCGCCCGCCTCCTCCACCGTGCCCCAGGCGTGGCACTCGCCGCACCGGCCCACCCACTTGAGGGTGCTCCACCCGCACTCGGTGCACCGGAACGTCGTCTTCGCTGCTTTGGCCATGTCCGTCACGCTAACGCCTCCCTGGGACACCCCGGGCGGGACAGATCAGCGGCACATCGGGACAGATGAAAGTTACCTACGGGTTAGTCAACGTCGTTCGTAGGTTGTGTTACAGAATGCGTAGGGTCCCAAGCTTCCTGACCCCCGCTCCTGGAGAGGAACCCGCGTGCCCCGCACCGACGCCAGCACGACCGTGTCCGCTTCCCGGCCCCACCGCCCCCGACGAACCCCGCTCCTCGCCCTTCCGCTCGCCGCCGCCCTGTGCCTGGCCGCGGCCCCCGCCTCCGCCGAGACCGCGGAGGCCGCCTCCTTCGACCACTACGTCGCCCTGGGGGACTCGTTCACCTCGGGGCCGCTCATCCCCCCGTACGCCCCGGGCTCCGACCCGCGTTGCCTCCGCTCGTCCAGCAACTACGCCCGACTCGCCGCCGACGCGCTGGGCGTCGCCGAGTTCACCGACGCCAGCTGCTCCGGCGCGGTCATCCGGGACCTGCGCGAGCCCCAGCACACCGACCTGACCGACGTCCCGCCGCAGTTCGACGCGCTCACCCCCGAGACCGACCTGGTGACGGTCGGGATCGGCGGCAACGACCTGGGGTTCACCGACATCCTCATGCAGTGCGCCAAGCGGAGCCTGCGCAACCCGTTCGGGAGCCCGTGCGCCGACCACTACGGCGACGAGCTCGACCAGCGGATCGAGGACCTGCGCGACGACGTGTCGGGCGTCTACACCGAGATCGCCGAGCGCAGCCCGGGGGCGACCGTCGTCGGCGTCGGGTACCTCCAGATCCTGCCCGAGCGCAGGGGATGCTGGCCCGAGGCGCCCATCGCCCGGGGCGACGTCGCCTACCTGGACGGCGTCCAGACCTCCCTCAACCAGATGATCGCGGAGGAGTCGCGGGCGGCGGGCGCGGTCTTCGTCGACGTCCTCGAACGCGGTCACGACGTCTGCCAGTCCTCGTCCCGGCGCTGGGTCGAGGGGCTGGTCCCGGAGAACACCGCGGCTCCCGTGCACCCGAACGAGGCGGGCATGGAGGCCGTCGCCGAGCGGCTCCTGGCCGGCGTGGGCGTCCAGTCCTGATCACTGTCACCGACCGTGTCAGGAGTGATGGAGGTTTCGTATCCATCGACTGAAATGCGCCATTTACGTGCGAGATTTTACCGTCGTCGCACGGAGAGTTGATCACCGAGGGTGATTCGCTCCCGCACGAAAGCGACGAAGGGTGATCCGTTGGGATGGAACGCCCCGGGGCCGACCCGGCACGGGGCACGCACATCCGAACGGGGAACCCCATGACCCACTCCCGACACCACGAGCAAATCCCGGCCTGCCGTCCGGTCCATCCCGGGCGGCAGGCCGTTTCCGTGCGGACCGTCGTGCGGACGCTCCGCGTCACCGTCGCGACCGTGTCCCTGCTCGCCGCGGCGCTGGCCCCGGCACCGGCCCTCGCCCACGCGGCCCCGGCGCCCGCCGGGGGGACCGCCGACCGCGTCCACCAGGCACTTCCCTGGTCGGCCGTGGAGACGGCGATCCGCGCCGCCGAGTCGAAGAAGGGCGCGCCCTACGCCTGGGGCGGAACCGGGCCGAACACCTTCGACTGCTCCGGCCTCGTCCAGTGGTCCTTCCGCCAGGCGGGGGTCGCACTGCCCCGCATCGCCCGCGACCAGGCGGCGGCCGGAACCCGCATCCCCTACTCCCGCGCCCGGCGCGGTGATCTCGTCTACTGGACCCACGGCGGCGGTGACGTCTACCACGTCGGCATCTACCTCGGCGGGGGCCGCATGATCGACGCCCCGGAGAGCGGCGACCACGTGCGCGAGCGCGACGTGATGGCCGAAGCGGGAGCCGTACGGCTGTGACCCTGCCCAAGGGCGGCGCGCACGCCGCCCGCCAGGCCTGATCGACCCGGACCCGGCACCCGTGTCCCTGGTGCCTCTTCCTCGTACTCCTTCGCTCCTTCCCGACGCGGCACGCCGCGTTCACCGGAGCGGAACCCGTGGAAGGGGGCGGAGCGCATAGTCTGGGTCTCGTGAGCCCTATCCAGGTCCCAGACGCGCCCGTCGTCCTCTCGTCGGCGTCGGTCTACCCGGAGAAGACCCCGGCCGCCTTCGAGATCGCCGCGAAGCTGGGGTACGACGGCGTGGAGGTGCTCGTCTCCTCCGACCCCGCCAGCCAGGACATCGACCTGCTGCGGCGCCTCTCGGACTACCACCAGATGCCCGTCACCGCCGTCCACTCCCCCTGCCTGGTCCTCACCCAGCGCGTGTGGGGCCGCGACCCCTGGGGCAAGCTCGTCCGGTCCAAGGAGATGGCCGAGGCCCTGGGCGCGAAGGCCATCGTCGTGCACCCGGCCTTCCGCTGGCAGCGCGACTACGCCCGTGAGTTCGAGACCGGCGTCGCGCGCATGCAGGACGAGACCGACGTCGTCTTCGCCGTGGAGAACATGTACCCGGTGCGCGTGCGCGACCGCGAGGTCGTGCCCTACGCGCCGAGCTGGAACCCGCTCGACCGGGACTACCCCGACGTCACACTCGACCTGTCGCACACCGCCATGTCCGGCTCCGACGCCATGGACATGGCCAAGCGGCTCGGCGACCGCCTCTCGCACGTCCACGTCGCCGACGGATTCGGCGGCCAGAACCTCGACGAACACCTCATCCCCGGCCGGGGACGCCAGCCCGTCGCCGAACTCCTGGAGTACCTGGCGGCCGACGGCTACGAGGGCCAGCTCGTCCTGGAGGTGAGCACCCGCAAGTCGCCCGACCGCACGTCCCGCATGCGCGAACTGGCCGAGGCGCTCGCCTTCACGCGCCTGCACTTCGCCAAGCCCACCGCCGACGCCGGAACCCAGCCGCACGACCGGCGTGAACGCATCGCCCTGCTGCGCCGCAGGCCGCCCGCGCCGCCCCGCCACTTCTCCGTCGATCCGCAGGGAACCGTCGACGACCAGGACGGCGACCAGGGCACGGAGGGTCCCGACCGCCGCTGACCGTCCACGGTGTGAGACGTCCCGTCCGCACCGGAGCCCCCGTGCCGTTAGCGTGGAGGAGACCCGCGGAGAGGAACCTTCATGATCGCGATCATCGGTGCAGGGAAGATGGGCGAGGCGCTCCTCGCCGGGATGTTGGCCAGGGGCCACGCGCCGGAGGACGTCCTGGTCACGGAGCCGCGGGTGGAGCACGCCGACGAGCTCCGCCGGCGGTACGGGGTCGAGGTGGTGCCCGCCGAGGAGGCCGCCAAGCGGGCCGACACGCTGCTGCTGGCCCTCAAGCCGCAGGACATGGTGGCGCTGCTGGACGACCTGTCCGCCCACCTGGCCCCGGACCGCCTCGTCATCTCGGTGGCCGCCGGGCTCACCACCTCCGTGATGGAGAGCCACCTGCCGGTCGGGGTGCCCGTGGTGCGGGCGATGCCGAACACCCCCGCGCTCATGGGGCGCGGCATGACCGCCATCTCGGGCGGGGCCAACACCGGGCCCGAGCACCTGGACCGCGCCGAGGAGCTGCTGGGCGCCGTCGGCGAGGTGATCCGTGTGGGCGAGCAGCACATGGACACGGTGACCGCCATCTCCGGGAGCGGGCCGGCCTACTTCTACTTCATCGCCGAGACGATGGTCGAGGCGGGTGTGGCGATGGGCATGCCGCGTGCCACCGCGCAGAAGCTCGTCGAGCAGACCATGACCGGCGCCGCCGCCATGCTCACGGACTCCGGCGAGCACCCCGTCGTGCTGCGGGAGGCGGTGACCTCACCGGGCGGGACCACCGCGGCCGCCCTGCGTGAGCTGGAGCGCCACGGTGTGCGCACCGCCTTCACCGACGCGATCGAGGCCGCCCGCGACCGCAGCCGGGCGTTGTCCGGGAGCTGATCCGCGGACGGGCCGCGCTCGGGCGGGCCCGAGCGGGCCTGGGGCGGGGGGCGGGATTGGCCGGGATCGGCCGCTGACCACGGGGTGGGACGTCCTCAGACACGGATAGTGTGCGAGGAAGGGGACATCGCTCCCCATCTCGGTCCCGTGTGTGCGGGACATCCCATCCCCTCCCGACCCCAGGGCCCCCATGAGTTCTCCACCCCCGTTCGACCCGTCCCAGCAGCCCCCGGGCCAGCCCCAGCCCGGTCAGCCCCCGCAGCAGCCGCAGTCGGGACCCCAACAGCCCCCGCGGCAACAGCCTTCCGGTCCCCAGCAGCCACAGCCGCCTCAGTTCGGACCGCAGCAGCCGCCCGGCGGCGCTCCCCCGCCCCCTCCGGTCGGGCCGCCCTCCGGACCCCAGTTCAGCTCGCCGCCGCCCGGCGCCTTCGGTGCCCCCATGGGCACGCCGCCCGGTGCGATGCCTCCCGGAGGAATGCCCCCCGGCGGCATGCCCCCGGGCGGGATGCCTCCCGGGCAGTTCGGACCCCCGCCGCCCCGGCCGCCGCGACTGGGGCTCTTCGCCTCGCCCTCGGGCGTGCGCGCCGCGCTGCTCAACCTCTCCGGACTGGGCGCGGGGTACGTGTTCCTGCGCCAGTGGCCGTTCTTCGGGATCGCGCTCGCGGTCACCGTGGGCCTCCTGGTCGGCGCCGCGTTCCACGGCGCCGCGGACCACCTGCTGATCTGGGCGCCCGTCCTGCTGGTGTGGTTCCTCGCCGCGGCCACGCACGGTCTGTTCGCCGGTCGGGTCCGCGACGAGCGCACCACGGCCGCCGGGGAGCAGCCCGCGAAGAAGCTCGCCCCCGTGCTCACGGCCGCCGCCCTGGTGGTCGCCGTCCTGGCGGGCCTGGCCGGTGTGTGGCAGGCGGGCGAGTGGCGGCTGCGCGTCGCCGACGCCACGCACGCGCGCGGTGACTGCGACGCGGCCGTCGACGACTACGAGCAGATCGAGGCCGGTTTCCAGCTGTCCATGTCCCCGTCCCTGATGGACCGCGCGCGGGCCGGCGCCGACGCCTGCCGCCTGCTCGCCGAGGCCCAGGACCAGGTGTCCGACGAGGAGTACGACGAGGCGCTGGACACCTACGGCAGCTACTTCGCCCACCCGGCCTCCCGCTGGGAGGACACCGACGGCGAGGTGGCCGACACCTACCTCTCCTACGCGGGGAGCATCGCGAACGAGACCGCCGAGGCCTACACCGGCGAGGTCACCGACGAGATCCGCGACGGCTTCCAGCGGGCGCACGAGATCTACGGCGTCATCCCCGGCGACTACGCGGGGACCGAGGCCGCCGGACGGGTGCCCGACGCCATGGTCGAGCTGTACGACCTCGGCACGTCCGAGTACGCGGCGGAGCGCTGGTGCGCGGCGTTCCGGCAGATCGAGGTCTTCGCCGACCTCGACTGGTCCGCCGCCCCCGCGGTCACCGAGCGGATCGACGCCGAGGCTCCCGACGCGGCCCGCCAGTGCGGATGGGCCGAGGTCGAGGACGGTTCGGCCGACACCGCCGAGGAGATGACCGACTTCCTCACCGCGGAGTACCCGGACCACGAGGCCGACGACGTCGAGGACCTGGTCCGCTTCGTGGGCGCCGCGCGCATCGAGCAGGAGATGGACATCCTGACCGTCTACGGGGACTCCGACTTCGACGCGCGGCCCACTGGCAGCACGGACGGCGACCGGGTCGTCATGGAGGTCACCAACGACAGTCCGTTCGACATGCGGTTCCTCTACGTGGGGCCGGACGGCGTCCACGACGAGGTCGTCACGCCCGCGTGCGAGGACTGCGGCGAGTACACGTCGCCGCCGTCGGGCAACTCGTGCTTCGAGCGCGGCGGAGAGGTCATGCGCGTCGAGTTCGAGCCGGGGGAGTACCGGATGCTGCTCGTCTCCGACTCGGGCCGCTCCATCCCCCTGCACGGCACGCTGAACCTCAGCGGCGGTGACCGGTACGAGACCTGCCTCTACGTGATGCGCGAGGAGTAGTGACGCGTCGGCGGCCCGGGCCGGACCCAGCGTCCGACTCGGGCCGTTCCGCGTCCGGGCCGACTGGTCCGGACCGACCCCGCGGTTCGGTCCGCCGTCCCCGGTGCGTACTGTGTGCAGTGGAGCACGCGCACCTGGAACGGGGGTCACGGCATGGGAGGGCGCACGTCCTGTTCGCTTCGGCTGGCGTGGGACGACGGACTCACCGCCTACGACTTCGGACCGCAGCACCCGATGGCGCCGGTCCGCGTCGAGCTGACCATGGCGCTCAGCCGTGAGCTGGGGGTCCTGGACGCCCCCGGGGTCGGTCTCCTGGACGTGGAACCCGCCTCCGACGAGCTGCTGTCCCTGGTGCACGAGCCCGCCTACATCCAGGCGGTGAAGCGGGCCGGGAAGACACTGGAGCCCGACGACGCCCACATGCTCGGCACCGCCGACAACCCGGTCTTCCCCGACATGCACGACGCCGCCGCGCTCATCTCCGGGGCCTCGGTCGCCGCCGCCAAGGCCGTGTGGAACGGCGAGACCGCGCACGCCGCCAACATCGCGGGCGGCCTGCACCACGCCATGCGCGGCCACGCCTGGGGCTTTTGCGTCTACAACGACCCGGCGCTGGCCATCGCGTGGATGCTGGAGCAGGGCGCCAAGCGGATCGCCTACGTGGACGTCGACGTCCACCACGGCGACGGGGTGCAGCGGGCCTTCTACGACGACCCCCGCGTGCTCACCATCAGCCTCCACGAGTCGCCGACCACGCTCTTCCCCGGCACGGGGCAGGCCTTCGAGACGGGCGGCCCGGGCGCCGAGGGGTACGCGGTCAACGTCGCCCTCCCGGCGGGGACCGGGGACTCCGGGTGGCACCGGGCCTTCGACGCGGTCGTGCCGCCGCTGCTGCACGAGTTCCAGCCCGAGATCCTCGTCACCCAGCAGGGGTGCGACACCCACGCCCTGGACCCGCTCGCCAATCTCACCCTGAGCCTCGACGGGCAGCGCCGCGCCTACACCGAGCTGCACAAGCTCGCGCAGAAGACGGCGGGCGGCCGGTGGCTGCTGTTCGGCGGCGGCGGGTACGGCCTGGTGCACGTCGTCCCGCGCGCGTGGACCCACCTGTTGGCCGAGGCCGCCGGCGCGCCGGTCGACCCCGAGACCGAGACCCCGCAGGCGTGGCGCGACTTCGTGCGGCTGCGCACGGGCGAACAGGCCCCGCTGTACATGACCGACGGGCGCGAGGTGGATTTCGCCCGGTTCGAGGAGGGGTACGACCCCGGAGACCCGGTGGACCGGGCGATCCACGCGACCCGTACCGCGGTTTTCCCCAGCCACGGAATCGACCCCAGCCTCTGACGGCGCCCTTCGGGAGTTTCCCCGCGAGTCCGTACGTGTGTGCGCACACGGCCGAAATCGGCAGGATTGGGCGTGGCGTGCGTTCAGTGGGTAGGAAGAGGTTGAATACCGGGCGAACGGGAGCAGGCGTCGTGGTGGCCGCACAGCGTGGCGCACGCTCGCCGCGCATTCGAGGAAGGGGAACGCCGGTGACGCCGCCGACACGCGCTGAACTCGTCACGTATCTGGTCCGCAAGGGGATCGCGGGACATGTCGACACCCCTCGCCAGAACAATCTTCGGCACTATCGGCGGCTCGTGGACGGCGACCCCTACCACCGGTTCGGTCTGACCTTCTCCCACGACTGGACATTCCCCGAGGTGCTCGCGCTCATGAGCAAACGGTGCGGCGTGGTCGCCGACGAGGAGTACACCTGGGGGATCGACACCATCGACCCCGACCTCACGGTCGACGCCCTGGAGGGGGTCGCCGACCGCCTCGCCCTGGCCGCCGAGCGGCGCGAGTCGGTCATGTTCGCCACCGGGCACCCCCTCAAACTCCGGGCGATGTACGCCGCCTGGAAGGGCGCCCTCGCCGCGCGGGGGTGCCCCGTCGTGACCGCGGCCGAGGGTTACAGCTACGAGGTGCCCGCGGAACGCCCCCCGAGCCGCCGAACCGTGGTCTGGAGGGACGATGTCGCCATCGTCACGGACGGCCACCACCCCCGTCACAGCCATCACCCCTTCGCCATGCGTGCCATCCTCGGCGACCTCTCGAACCGCGGTGAGGCGTGGCCGCAGTTGGTCATCGCCGACCACGGTTTCGCGGGTGCGGCGGGTGAGGCCGGGGTGCCCGCGATGGGCTTCGCCGACAGTAACGACCCCGCTCTGTTCCTCGGTGAACACGAGGGAAAACTGCTGGTCACCGTGCCTTTGGACGACGGATATCCGCCCGAGGACTACGCGCCCCTGCGTGATTACGTCCTCGCCCGGGCGGGACTCGTGTGATCGGGGTCGACCATTTATACCCAGCGCTAAACCTCTTGGGGCGGGCTGGAGAGGCGGTGCGGAGAAGAGGGGACCAACGCCCTTTCGCTCGGGCGAACTCCGTTCTACTCTGAAAACGGACGTGTCAGTAGTGACGGTATGACACACCGGCGTGGCGGTGGGACGGGCGCATTCCGGGGTCGCCCCTCCGTGGGCTTCCACGCCGGGCCGAACGGTAGCCAATGCTCACGTCCGGGAATGAGGGCGTCGGAAGATGAACGGGAGCAAGCCGCCTCTCGACGAGGTCAGGTTTTTGACCGTGGCGGAGGTCGCCACGATCATGCGCGTGTCCAAGATGACCGTTTACCGAATGGTGCACTCGGGGGTTCTCCCCGCGATTCGCGTGGGACGTTCCTACCGGGTCCCCGAGCGTGCCGTGCACGACTATCTCCGCGAGGCCTTCGTCGAGGCCGGCTGACGCGCGGAGCGGCCGACCGGGGCGGGGCCGTGTGCCCGGCCCCCGGTCTGCTGACCATCCCGGGGGCGGGTGTGTCCTCCACCACCGGCCCCCTCGGGATCCCCCTTCCCCCTGCGCTGGGCGAACACCGGTACCGCCGGGCCGCCGAGGTGGGGTGCCGGGCAGCTACTACACTTTGTCGTTGTCGTAGTCCGCCCTGCTCAGCCCCATTCGCGAGGATCCTCGATGCCCAGTGCCAGAGTCGGTGCGCGGCCCCGTGCGCCGCGCTTCGCGGCGTTCCCCGTCGCCGCCGCGCTCGTCCTGTCCGGCTGCGCCGGCGGGACCGAGATCCAGAGCAACGAGGACCAGCGCTTCATCTCCGGCGACGGCAGCGCGACCGTGTTCGAGGCGGCGGAGCGGCTGGAGGCGCCCGAGGTCTCCGGCACCACGCTGGACGGCGAGGACGTCGCGCTCAGCGACTACGAGGGCGGCATCCTCGTCCTCAACGTGTGGGCCAGCTGGTGCGGCCCCTGCCGGGCGGAGCAGCCCGTCCTCGACGAGGTGCACACCGAGTACGCCGACCTGGGCGTGGACTTCCTCGGCGTCAACATGAAGGACGACGACACCGCCGCGAGCGCCTACGTCGCCGCCCAGGAGATCCCCTACCCCAGCGTCTACGACCAGCCGGGCGAGATCCCGCAGGCCTTCCGCGACACCGTCCCGCCCCGGGCGATCCCCTCCACCATCGTCATCGATCCGGACGGCCGAATCGCGGCCCGCGTCATCGGCCCCACCACCTACGGACAGCTCACCGACCTGCTCGACCCGATCGTGGTCGAGTTCGGCCTCGGCGATCCCGAGCAGCGGCCGCGCGTCGCCGAACAGGAGGCGGAGGAGGCGCGGGAGTCCGCCGAGGCCTCCCCCGACGCCTCCGCCGAGGAGGCCGAGCCCACCGGTGAGCCCACCGAGGGCGCGGACGGCGCGGCCGACGAGGGCACCGACTGATGGAGTCGATCGGCGCCACCGTCCTCAGCGGATCACTGCTCCTGGCCGCGCCCCTGGCGATGGCCGCCGGACTCGTGTCCTTCCTCTCCCCGTGCGTCCTCCCCCTGGTCCCGGGCTACCTCTCCTACGTCACCGGCATGGGCGGCGCCGCCGTACGCGAGCGCCGGGCCGCGTCCGGGGGCGGAACGGCCACGGCCACCGATATCGACACCGAGCTGGCCTCGCGCCGCTGGACCATGGTCGCGGGCAGCGCCCTGTTCATCGCCGGGTTCACTCTGGTCTTCGTGGCGGTCGGCGGGTTCGTCGGTTGGCTGGGCGACGTCCTGCTCGACCACACCGACACCATCACCCGGGTCCTGGGCGCGCTCACCGTCGTGCTCGGCCTGGCCTTCATGGGCGTCCTGCCCGGATTCGGCCGCGAGTTCCGGTTCCACCGGCTGCCGCGGGCGGGCCTGGCCGGGGCGCCGCTGCTCGGCGTGCTGTTCGGGCTCGGGTGGACCCCGTGCATCGGGCCGACCCTGGCCGCCGTGCAGTCCCTGGCCTTCGTCGAGGGCGGCGCCGGGCGCGGCATGCTCCTGTCCCTCCTGTACTGCGTCGGCCTGGGCCTGCCGTTCCTCCTGGCCGCACTCCTCTACCGCAAGGCGCTGGGCGCGTTCGCCTGGCTCAAACGCCACACCCGGGCGGTCACCGTGATCGGCGGTGTCATGCTCGTCCTGGTCGGCCTCGCCATGGTGACCGGCCTGTGGACCGAGCTGACCACCGTCATGCAGGGCTGGACCGCCGGATTCCAGACGGTGATCTGATGACGACGACCGAGACCGGAACACCCGCCGCCGAGGGGGAGACCGCCGCGCCGCGGCCGAAGGGGATCGGCGTCCTCGGATGGCTGCGCTGGACCTGGCGGACCCTGACCTCGATGCGCACCGCGCTGATCCTGCTGTTCCTGCTGGCGGTCGGCGCCATCCCGGGGTCGGTCCTGCCGCAGAACGTGGTCAGCGTGGATGAGGTCAACACCTACTTCAGGGAGCACCCCGACCTGGCCCCGTGGCTGGACCGGTTCGCCCTCTTCGACGTCTTCTCCTCGCCCTGGTACGCGGCGATCTACCTGCTGCTGTTCGTCTCCCTGGCGGGCTGCGTCCTCCCGCGCGCCGTGGCGCACGCCCGCGCGCTGCGCGCCCGTCCGGTGCGCACCCCGCGCAACCTCGACCGCATGCCGTACGCGGCGCGCTTCACGACCGACGCGAGCCCGGAGACCGCGCTGGAGCAGGCCCGGCGGATCCTGCGGGGGTACCGGGTCGAGCGGTACGGCGACTCGCTCTCCAGCGAGACCGGCTACCTGCGCGAGGCCGGGAACGTGCTGTTCCACCTAGCGCTGCTCGGGCTCCTGGCGGCCCTGGCCGCGGGCGCGTTCTTCGGCTACCGGGGCAACATGCTCATCGTCGAGGGGGACGGCTTCGCCAACACGCTGCCCTCCTACGACGCCATCTACCCGGGGCACTGGACCGACACCGACGACCTCCAGCCGTTCACGCTCCGCCTCGACGACTTCGAGGCGACCTTCATCGAGGAGGGGGGTCTGCGCGGGCAGGCCTCGTCCTACGTCGCCGACATGACCTACCGGGAGTCGCCCGACGCCGAGGAGGGGCGGCACCGGCTGGAGGTCAACCACCCGCTGACCGTCGACGGGGTGCAGCTCTACCTGCTCGGGCACGGGTACGCGCCGGAGTTCGTCGTCCGCGACGCCGACGGCGAGGTGGTCTTCGACCAGGCGGTGCCGTTCCTGTTCCGCGAGACCGCCACCTTCACCTCCGACGGTGTCCTCAAGGTGCCCGACACCGGCGGGGAGCAGCTGGGCTTCGTCGGCGTCTTCCTGCCCACGGCGCAGGAGACCGCCGACGGGGAGATGGTCTCGACCTTCCCCGGCGCGCGGAATCCGCGGGTCACCCTGGAGGGGTACCGGGGCGACCTGGGGCTGCTCGACCCGCAGTCGGTGTACCAGCTGCGCACGGAGGGCATGGAGGAGCTCGGCTCCTCGCCCGTGATGGAGGTCGGCGACACCTGGGAGCTGCCGGACGGCGCCGGGTCCGTCACCTTCACCGGCGTCCGGGAGTACGTCAGCCTCCAGACCAACCGCGACGGGGCCCGGCCCTTCGCCCTCGGGTCCGCCGTCGCGGCCGTCGGGGGACTGCTCATCACCCTGTTCGTCCGTCCGCGCCGCGTGTGGGTGCGCGCGACGAAGGGGGAGGACGGCCGGACCACGGTCGAGCTGGCCGGGCTCGGCAAGACCGAGGTGGCGGGGGACAACGCCGAGTTCCACGAACTCACCACCAGGCTCGCCGACCGGCTCCGCCAGGGATCCGACTCAGCGGACCGACACGACAGACCATCCGACCCAGTCGACGAACGGAGTGAGCGGTGACGATTGCCGCACTGTCGAACGAGGCGATGGCGTCCGCCAGCGACACGCTGATCATCGGAATGATCCTCGCGTACGCGGCGGCGCTGTTCCTCTTCGCGATCGAGGCCGCCTACGGGCGCCGCACCAAGCTGAAGGCCGGCCGGCTCATGCCGGTGGGCGCGGGAGCCACGGCGGACCCCGACGCCGCCGACGACGGCATCGAGGTCCGGGTCCGCACGAGTGAGGGCGAGGCGCGGGCCTCCCAGAGCGTGCTCGGCCGGATCGCCCTCGCGGTGACGTCGCTGGGCTTCCTGCTCAGCGTCGCCCAGGTGGTCACGCGCGGTCTGGCCGCGGACCGGTGGCCGTGGGGCAACATGTTCGAGTTCATCGTCGCCCTGTGCCTGGTCGCCGTCGCGGGCCTGCTGTTCGCGTCCTTCCGCTACCAGGCGCGGTACCTCGGCGCGTTCGTCCTGGTCCCGGTGCTGGTGCTGCTGGGGATCGGCGTGCGCTGGCTGTACGTGGACCCGGGGCCGCTCATCCCGGCGCTCGACTCGTACTGGGTGCCGATCCACATCACCGCGCTGATCATCTCCGGCGGCGCGTTCATGGTCTCCGGTGTCGCGGCGATCGTGTACCTGGTGTCGCACTGGGCCGAGGGCAGGCGGGCGCGGGGCGAGGAGGTCGCCGGGATCGCCGGGCGCCTGCCCACCTCGGAGATGCTCGACCGGCTGTCGCACCGCTTCGTCCTGTTCGCGTTCCCGCTGTGGACGTTCGGCATCATCGCGGGCGCGATCTGGGCCGACGAGGCGTGGGGCCGGTTCTGGGGGTGGGACCCCAAGGAGGTGTGGTCGTTCATCTCCTGGGTGATCTACGCCGCCTACCTGCACGCCCGGGCCACCGGCGGCTGGCGCGGCCGGAAGGCGACCTGGATCAACCTGGTGGGCTTCGCGGCCATCATGTTCAACTTCTTCGCCGTGAACTACCTGTTCAGCGGACTGCACTCCTACGCCTGAGGGGCCCGCGCCCGCGCGTTCGGGTCCCGGGACGACGGTGGGGCCGCACCCCCTCGCGGGTGCGGCCCCACCGTCGTGTGATCGCGCGGTCGGTCATTCGTCCGGGTCGATGCGGCGGTCGAGCCGTCGCAGGAACTCGGGGTCGTCGTCGGGCCCGAGCGGGTGCGGGCCGCTGGAGGGCTTGGTGAAGTCGGACGGGTCGAGATCGTCCGCGGTCGACCCGGCCTGGGCCGGAGAGGGCGTGCCGCCGGACGCCGGGGCCGACTGGCGAGGTCGCCCCAGGAAGAGCCACAGGATCGCGCCGACGGGCATGAACACCGCGATGACGACCAACCACAGGAACTTCGGCAGGTTGCGCACATCCTGGACTGACGTGGTGAGCGCGTCGCAGAACGCGTACACCCACAGAACGATCGTCGCGAGAGTGATCAGGCCACCGAGCCATACCATGCTTCCAGCCTACTCTTGCTGTCGACTCCTCACAGCTGGGACACCGGACACGGGTTCGGGGGAGGCCGTACGGGGGTGCTGCGGACCGTGGAGCTGAGCGGCGCGGCCCCGCGTCGGAAGGGCTCCCTCAGTGTGAGCTCTCGGCCGGTTCCCCGGACAGGAGCGCGCGTACCTCGGACTCCCGGAAGCGGCGGTGACCGCCCGGGGTGCGGATGCTGCTGATCCGCCCGGAGGCGGCCCAGCGAGTGACGGTCTTGGGATCAACCCGGAAGAGTGAGGCCACTTCCCCGGGGGTCAACAGGCGTTCGCTAGCTCGTTCCACCTTCACATTCCCCCAATCGTGCCCGCCTCGGCTGCGGGGGCGGCGGGCGTTTGATCCCCTAGTGTGCACGAGTTGGTCCGTTTCCTCCCTAGTTTTCGGAGAAATTGCGTTGTTGGGGGGAGGAGTACGGGATATGTGACCGGAACGTGATGTTCGGACCTTGCTGTCGGGATTGAAACATCCCATGACCGTCCAGACCCATGGCTGGACCGTCCCGGCCACCCCCTGAGAGACGACACACGCCGCCCTGGTGCGGGCCTCCCGGTGCACGCCCTTAACCTTGAGGTCAGGGCTTCTGGGGCGTCTCACCCGGCCAGCGCGCGCACGGGCGGAACGGCCGCCCGGAACGCTCCCGGCCCGTCGGGGGTCGGACGCAAACGCGCGCTGATGGGTGTTGCGACCAATCTAGTCCAGGTAATCGTCTGTTGTGAGGCTTTTCCATGCGTAGCTGGCTGACCTATACCGCTGCCCGCCTCGGGTTGTTCGCGGCGGCCTTCGGAGTCGTCTATCTGTTCGGCGCCAGATCGTGGATCGCACTGGTCCTCGCCTGGCTCGTCAGCGGCCTCGTCTCCTACGTCCTGCTGTCGAGGCTGCGCGACCAGATGTCCGCCGCCACGATCGAGCGCCTGAACGAGCGCCGCGACCCCGGGGTGGGCGACCGCCTCTCGGCCGGGGCCTCGCGCGAGGACGGGGACCAGACCCGCGCGTCGGCCGGGGACGCCTGAGTCCTCCCCGGCCGACGGCTCCCGCGCCGCGCCCTCAGGCGGCCGGGAACATGCCGAGCCGGGCGCGGTACTCGCCCGCCAGCCGCTCGGTGTCGCTGCCGACGTACAGGCCGTCCGGGGTGGCGTGCAGGGCCTCGGCTCCGTGGCCGCGGGGGCGGCCGGGGTTCCAGGGCAGCGCGCGGCCGGTCTCCGGGTGGACCGCGGCGATCCCCTCGCGGGCGACCGCGCCGGGGCCGGCGTTGTGCGCGCCGAGCTCGTTGTCCATCCAGCGCTGGTGCCCGCCGACGTACACCGCGCCGGGCGTGACCTCCACCGAGTACACCGCGTCGCCGCCGGTCTTGTTGTACCAGGTGGGGCTGGCGTCCGGAGTGTCGGTGACGTCGAAGCGCACGACCGCCTTGCACAGTCCGGGCTTGATGTAGGGGCCGCCCGCGGTCGCGACGGCGAAGAAGGACCCGTCGGGGGAGAAGTCCATCTGCCGCATGTAGGTGTGCATGCGGGAGTAGTCGCAGTCGGGTTCGAAGGCCGTGGTCGACCACGGGGTCGGGGCGCCGGTGGCCGTGTCGATCATGGCGATCTGGAACCGCTTCTGGCCGTCGACCCTGGTGAAGGTGCCGTTGATGAGCAGACGGCCGCCGTCGGGGCTCAGCGCGAGCTCCTGGAGGCGCGTGCTTCCGCGGCGCGGAGCGGAGATCCGGGGGGCGAAGCCGGGGTCCACGGCGCCGGTGCGGGCGTCGATCCGGGCGATGCCCACGCGCGCCTCGCGGTTGACCCCGTGGAACGCGCCCCCGACGTAGACGTGCGTGCCGTCCGTGGCCAGGCGCATCGCGGTGCCGTCGTCGAGCCGGGCGTCGAACCCGGGGACGGTGCCGCCGTCCGCCAGGGAGAGGCGCGCCAGACCCCCGCTCCGCTCACCGTTGACGAGGCGGAAGGCGCCGCCGATGATCACGGAGCCGTCGGGGCCGGGGACCACGGAGTGGACGGTTCCGCTGACGTCGGGGTCGAACTCCTCGATGAGGCGGCCGGTTCCGTGTTCGAACGCGAACAGGTTGCGCCGGTCGTGCATGCGGAGCCGGTCGCTGTCCGCCACGCGGTTGAAGTCCCCGGCGACCACGACGACGTCACCGACGCGCAGGATGTCCTTCACACGCCCGTCCAGGACGTGCGGGGTCCAGGGGACGGGTTCCTCGCTGACGGCGCCCGTACCGGTCGCCGCGGCGGTCGGGGCCGCGACGGCGACCCCGACGGGGAGCAGGAGCATCGCGCTCATCGTGAGCGCGGTCAGTCGGGTGGGTATCACGGAGGACTCTCCTCGGTCGTGGATGTCGGCCGGGGCCGGTGTGCCACGGGATTGGGGCGCCACCACATTGTGGCAAAGAGTCGCTCCTTAATCACACATTGTTATGGGTGTTGTGTCGCGGGTGTCCGGCTTTCCATGGACGCGGCAGGGCACGGAGGTTCCGGGTCCCCCTTGAGTTCGACCAGGACGAGTCCCCCGTCCTCCGTGCACCAGACCTGGTCGAAGCGCGCGCCTTCCTCGTGGGGTCGCATAGCGGTCACAACCTGTCGGTGGCGTCCATGGCCAGACCGTCCACGAGGTCCTCGGGGTCCGGGCGTTTGATCCAGAAGCCCTCCGACACGCCGAAGTACGTGCTCTCGCCGTTCTCCGTCCCGGTCTGGAGTGCCGTCTCCACCTCTTCGAGAGCCGCGGCCAGGCGCGGAGCGTTCCGGTCGTGGACCTCGGGATGGGGGTGCCCGGAGAAGTCGTACCAGGACCAGATGTCGTGGTGGACGCTGACCTCCACCTCGATCTCCCCCGGTTCGGGGGAGACTGTCAGGTTGACCAACTGGAGTTCCTGCCGCCGTCCGCCTCGGGCGTCGATCCACGTGCCGGTGCTGACGGTGTCGAGGTGCGCGGCGTGCGCCTGGGGAAAGCCGGAGGGCCTGCTCTGTCGCACGAACGCTGCGTATCGGGGGTCGGTGTACGGGACGCCCGGAGCCAGCCGCGTCCAGACGCCGATCTTGCCCCTCCCGTACTCGTTCCAGCAGACCTCCAGGACATCCGACCGAAAGAGGCCGTGCTTCTCCAGCACGCCCGCCACCCTGGCCAGGACGTCGAGGCTGTCACCGATGTCAGGCTTCTCGGGGCCCTCGACGTACCACAGCCACGAACCGACTTCACTTGGTGCCCGCAGGAGCGTTGACATGAGTTCTTCCTAGTTGGTCGGGTAGAGGGGCGTGCCAGGGGGGAAGTCGAGGGTTCCGTCCAGGAAGTGGATGTGGAACGAGATGCCATCGGCCCTGGCGGCGTCGTGGAGGGCCCTCAGGTCCCTGTCGAGGAGCTTGCCCATCTCGAAGTTCGCCTCGATGATGCCACCCCGGTGGGTCGCCTCTGACGTCGCGGGGAACTGTTTCCTGATCTTTCGGAGCGCGCTCCTGATGCCCTCCGGGTTGTCGACGACCTTCGCCTGGTACCCGTACTCGATCCTGCCGTCCTCGCCCCGCACGGCCACGTCGAGGTCCTCGCCGGTGACGGGGTTCTTTCCGGGGAACGCGACCCTCTCCGCTGGGAATCCCGCGTCCAGCAGGTCCGTCGCGATCCTCATCTCCTGGTTCCGGGCGGGAAGGTCCTGCCTGCTCTTCAGGGAGGAGATCATGTCGCCGAACCCCTCCACGTGGGCGAGGCGTCCGCCCAGGAGCATGTCGGCCGTCTGCGCGCCGACCGTGGACCTCCTGTTCTCCAGGGAGTTGAAGAGGCTCTCGAAGTCCTTGGCGTCGAAGCGGAGCTGCCTGAAGCCGGGGACCTCCTGGATCCTGGCCCGGACGTCGTCCCTGAGTTCGGGAGACATCGGTCCGCCGTGGTCCGGCTTCAGGTTGCTCGGCTGCGTGGGTTCGGGGGTCTCGAGGGGTTCAGGGGTCTCCGAGGCGGTGTCGTCGGGGAGGCCGGACACCGGTCGCGGGGTGGGGGGCATTGGCCCGTGGCCACCGGTGTCGCTGGGGGGATCGACCCGTCCGTCGCCCGGGTCGCTCGTGCGCGTGCCGTTCGACGGGCCGTCGTCGCCGGTGTCGCGCGGGCGGGTCCCGTCGGCGCCGTCCACGCTGTTGGTGACGTCCGGGGTCCGATCGCCCGTGTCGACGTCGTTCCGCCGGTGGTCCGGCAGGTCGTCGAGGCCGTCGTCGCCGGTCAGGTCGACGCGCCGGGACGGCCTGTCGGGGGCTGCGGCGGCGTCGCCGGTGTCGGCGCGGGGGCCGAGCAGCGCGGGCTCGCGGTCCAGTTCCGGGCCGTCGTTCCGCCCGGTCTGCGACGCCTCCCAGCCGCCCTCCGACCGCAGGTCGTTCTCCAGGAACTCGCCCTGGTACCGGTCCCGGAGGCGGGTGGCCTCGGGCGAGGCCGGGTTGAGCACGTCCTCGACGGTGACGGCGTCCGCGAGGTCCTGGGTGGTGGGGTCCTCGCCGCCGTCACCGTACCGACGGTCGCTTCGGGGGCCGTGGGCGCCGTCCGTCGCTCCGTCGCCGACACCGTACCGGCCGACCAGGCGGTCCAGCGCCTCCCGCATGTCCGCCATCCGCGACGGGCTCACCCCGGCCAGGTCGAGGTGGGGCAGGTCGACGCTGAACAGCTCCCGGGCGCCCCCGGCGAAGCGCGGCAGGTTCAGGTGGATGGCCAGGTCGGGGGTCCCCCCGTCGGGCAGGTCCACGTCCGGTGTGCGGCCGCCGCCCATCCGGCCGAGGATGGCCGAACCGCGCCAGGCCATGAGCGGCACACCGACCACGGCGCCCACACCGGTGGCGGTCAGCAGCGCGCCGCCGACCGTGGCGCCGATGTTCAGCACGGCCGTGCCGATGACGTACCAGGGCCGGTCGCCCCACTCCTCCCAGGGCACCACCGCGTGCGCGGCGTCGCGCCAGGCCGAGCCCACGTTGTCCCAGCCCGCCCAGCCCCAGTCACCGCTCTCGGAGTCGTACATGCCGACGAGCGAGGCCGCGCCCTGGACGGCCCCCTCGTAGTTCTCCCACAGGGCGTCGCCCCAGGACATCTGGAACCAGCCCTCGGAGCTGTGCATGCCGACCAGGCCGCCGAGGTCCTCCAGGGCGCCCACACCGAAGTCCTTGACCGAGTTGCCGACGTCGACGAACCACGCGTCGTCGGTCTCCACCGGACCGCCCCAGGCCATGGGCACGTCGCCCAGGTACCCGTCGTACCCGTGGGCGAACTCGTTCGGGCCCGGCTCGCCGCCGTCGCCGTGCACGAACGAGGTGCGGCCCGGGATGCCCGCGTTGAGGGCGTTGGCGCACGTCACCTCGGCGGCCTCGAAGTCCTGCCGCAGTTGGTCGGCGCGGTCCAGCAGCGCCTGGTGCTCGGCGACCTTCGGGCTCTCGCCGCCGGACCACCACTCCCACGACCACGTGTCGGGGCTGCGCCAGTCGTCGTCGCCCTCGATGCTGGCGAGGAAGTCGTTGGCGTCCGTGGTGAGGGTGGCCCACCGCGCCTTGATGCCGCGGACCTCGTCGGCGAAGGTCTCCAGCGCGGTCGCGGCGCTGGCCATGCCGCTCTGGACGGAGTCCCCGTCGGTGGCGACCGGGTCCACCACCGCGTACAGCTCCGCGGCCTCGGGAGCGGAGTAGCAGGAGGTCAGGCCCGCCCACGCTGACTTGATGTCGGCGCCGACGTCGGACACCGTCTCCCCGTCCGTGCGGAGGGCGCCGGCGAGCGCCTCCAGCTCGTCGGGGTCCGTGGTGGGGATCGGGAACATGCTCGGGTTGATCACGCCGCCCGTGGGCGTGCACATACGGGTGGTCACTGCCGTCTCTCCAAGCGGTGCCGCGGTGGTGCTGGGGGAAGTCGGCGGCCCGGGGTCCGGGGCCGTGGGGGAGGGACCGACGTCACAGGGGGTCGTTCGGGCCGCCGGGGTTCTGGTGCTCGGGTTCGGGGACCTCGCCCGCCGCGGCCTGGTGCTGGGCGGCCATCTCCAGGTTGCCGTTCACGTACGCCGTGGTGGCCTCGCTGGTTCCCTCGATGGCGCTGACGGTCAACGAGGCCATGTCGCCCATGAGGCCGAAGTGGTGTTCGGCGAACTCGCCGAGGGCGACGCTGACCGGGACGCTCCCGGCCTTCTCGCTGATGGCGGTGAGACGCCCCTCGATCGCGGTCATGGATCCGATGAGTCCGTCGGATCCGCCCTCCTCGCCGAGGTGACCGGCGACGGCGGTCAGCACGCCGCCGACGTCGCTCGGTGTGATGTCCCAGGTGGACACGTGGCTCGTTCCCTTCCCGTGGGGTTCAGTCGTGGCGGCCGGTGAAGGCCCCGGCGCGGAAGTTGCGCGGCGGGGCCGCCTGCGCGGTCGGGCGCGGCTCGGTCCTGTGCGCGGCGGCGATGGACTGCCCCAGCCGGTTCAGGGACGTCTGGAGGGTGGCCAGGTCCGCCCTGACCCGGGTGCGCATCGACGCGGAGGCGCGCGTGAGCCGCGGGTGGATCCCGGGGTGCGCCTCCTGGGCCTGGACCGCCTCCGGCTCCTCGGCGGTGTGCTCCTGCTCGGTCTCGGGGAGCATGGCCTGCTCCTCGCCTGGCTCCACCAGCTCGAACTTCACGCCGGTCCCCGCCCCCTCCGTCCGTGGGAGATCCGCTTCCACGAGGTTGAGACGGTCCGCGCGCGCGTTCGGTTCACTCCCCGGTGCCACACCCCCTGGTGCGCGGGCGGATTCGGGGGAGGGGCCCGGTGACCGGGACGGCCCCCTTAGGCTGGTCCCATGACCCGCGCCAAGCTCGACAAGAAGCCCCAGGACGTCGCCGCGATGTTCGACGGCATCGCCTCCAGGTACGACCTCGTCAACGACGTCATCTCCCTCGGCCAGGACCGCGTCTGGCGGCGCGCCGCGGTGAACGCGGTGGACGCCCACAGCGGTGAACTGGTCCTGGACCTGGCCGCGGGGACGGGTACCTCCTCGGAGTCCTTCGTGCGTAAGGGCGCACGGGTCATCGCCTGCGACTTCTCCCTGGGGATGCTGCGCGCGGGGGTCGAGCGGCGCGGCGGAGCGTCGAGGGGCGGGGTCACCTTCGTGGCGGGCGACGCGCTGCGGCTGCCGTTCGCCGACGAGACCTTCGACGCGGTGACCATCTCCTTCGGACTGCGCAACGTCAACGACGCGGGCCAGGCCCTGCGCGAGATGCGGCGGGTGACGAAGGTCGGCGGGCGGCTGGTGATCTGCGAGTTCAGCCACATCCCGGTGGAGGCCGTGGACCGGATCTACTCGACCTACCTCATGGCGGCCCTGCCGAGGATCGCGGGCGCGGTGTCCGGCCGCGGCGAGGCCTACGACTACCTGTCGGAGTCGATCATGGCGTGGCCGACCCAGCCCGAGCTCGCGCGCGACCTCCAGGACGCGGGCTGGTCGCGGGTCGCCTGGCGCAACCTGACGCTGGGGACGGTCGCCCTGCACCGGGCGTTCCGGGAAGAGTAAAATCCGACATGGGGAACTCTTGACCCCATAGATCGCATATAACTCAAAACGCTCAAACCCTGATGAACTTCGTGTTTGTCAGGGTTTTTCTGTGGCTGGAGTGGCCGATGTGACGCCAGAAACCGCCCGTGACCTGCGTGTCTGTCGGAGGGTGACGGCCTTCCGTGGCTGATGGCACTGTCTGTTGCCGTATGTCCTGTTTATTGCCGAAGCGTTCCGAATACCCCCTCGGGGCTCGCCTATCGACCCCCCGAGGGTCTAGACTGCGGAAAAGTGGCCTTGTGAAGTGCTTCACAAGGGCGCGAGGCGTATCCCACAAGCCACAAACCGGACATCCCGGGCGGCTGGGGTCGCCGCACAACAGACCCCGTGAGCGGGTCGGACCCCGCACAGGCCCGCCACGGTGCACCGCGCGAGTAGTCGAGGACCCACCGTGAGCGAGACAGCCACCTCCTCCCCCAGAGGCCGGGAGCGGATCGAGTACGACGCCGACGTGATCGTCGTCGGCGCCGGACCCGCGGGCTCCACCACCGCGTACTACCTGGCCCAGTCAGGGTTGGACGTCCTCCTGCTGGAGAAGACCTCCTTTCCGCGTGAGAAGGTCTGCGGCGACGGGCTCACGCCCCGCGCGGTCAAGCAGCTCACCGCCATGGGGATCACCTTCGAGGACGAGGGGTGGGTCCGCAACCACGGTCTGCGCATCATCGGCGCCGGGGTCCGCCTGGACCTGCCGTGGCCCGACCTCGCCGCCTACCCCGGTTTCGGACTCGTCCGCACCCGCTTCGACTTCGACCAGATCCTGGTCGACCGCGCGGTCGCCGCCGGGGCCAAGCTCCTGGAGCGCACCACGGTCACCGGGCCGGTCATGGACGAGCGCAGCAACCGCATCGTCGGCGTGCACGCCAAGGACGCCGACCGCGAACCCGTGACCTACCGCGCCCCGCTCGTCGTCGCCGCCGACGGCAACTCCTCCCGCCTGTCGGTGGCCATGGGCATCCGCAAACGCGACGACCGCCCCATGGGCGTGGCCGTGCGCACCTACTTCGAGAGCCCCCGCCACGACGACGACTACCTGGAGTCCTGGCTCGAACTGTGGGACCGCAGCGGTGACCGCGACGTCCTCCTGCCCGGCTACGGCTGGGTCTTCGGCGTCGGCGACGGCACCTGCAACGTCGGCCTCGGCATCCTCAACTCCACCTCCTCCTTCCAGGAGGTCGACTACCGCAGGCTGCTGCGCCGGTGGACCGAGAGCATGCCCGAGGGCTGGGGCTTCACCGAGGACCGCCAGAGGGGCGCGATCCGGGGCGCCGCGCTCCCGATGGGCTTCAACCGCGTGCCCCACTACTCCCGCGGCCTCATGCTCGTCGGCGACGCGGGCGGCATGGTCAACCCCTTCAACGGCGAGGGCATCGCCTACGCCATGGAGGCCGGGAACATCGCCGCCGACGTGATCACGCAGGCGCACGGGCGCCCCACCCAGCAGACGCGGGAGCGGGCGCTCCTGCGCTACCCCCACGTGCTCGCCGACACCTACGGCGGCTACTACACGCTCGGGCGCTACTTCGTGAAGATGCTCGGCCAGCCCGAGTTCATGAAGTACGCGACCCGCTACGGCCTGCGCCAGCGCACCCTCATGAAGTTCGCGCTGAAGATGCTCGCCAACCTCACCGAACCGACCCAGGGAGACGCCATGGACCGGGTGATCAACGGTCTGTCGCGCATCGCGCCCGCCGCCTAGGGCCGGTCGGACGGCAGCCACGCACACGCCCGTCTCCCCCCGCGCGGGGAGAAGCCCAGAAGGATGAGCCGCCGCTAGTGAAAGCGATCACAAGCATGTTCCACGACCTCCCCGACCAGCCAGAAGGAGGGTGACCGATGGAGCTCTACACACCGATCTTCGTGCTCGGCGGGATCGGCGCCGCGTTCGTCGTGGTGTCGATGGTGGCGGGGGCGGTGATGGGCCCCAAACGCTACAACCGAGCCAAGATGCAGGCGTACGAGTGCGGCATCGAACCCACCCCGCAGCCCGCGGGCGGCGGACGCTTCACCGTCAAGTACTACATGACGGCCATGATGTTCATCGTCTTCGACATCGAGATCATCTTCCTCATCCCCTGGGCCGTGCACTTCGACGCCCTGGGCTGGTTCGGACTGGTCGCGATCGTCCTCTTCCTGGTGAACGTCTCCATCGCCTACGCCTACGAGTGGCGCCGCGGAGGCCTCGAATGGGACTGACCCCGACGACGGCACGCCCGTCCCGCACCCGGCCCACCCCGCACCACGGCCCCGAGGAGGTCCGTCACTGATGGGACTCGAGGAGAAACTGCCGAGCGGCATCGCGCTCACCACCGTCGAACAGATCGTCGGGCTCGCCCGCAAGAGCTCGATGTGGCCCGCGACCTTCGGGCTCGCGTGCTGCGCGATCGAGATGATGGCCGTCGGCGGCCCGCACTACGACCTCGCCCGATTCGGCATGGAGAAGTTCGGAGCCACGCCCCGCCAGGCCGACCTGATGATCGTCGCCGGCCGGGTCAGCCAGAAGATGGCGCCCGTCCTCCGCCAGATCTACGACCAGATGCCCGAGCCCAAGTGGGTCATCGCGATGGGTGTGTGCGCCTCCAGCGGCGGCATGTTCAACAACTACGCGATCGTCCAGGGCGTGGACCACATCGTCCCGGTCGACATCTACCTGCCGGGCTGCCCGCCCCGGCCGGAGATGCTCCTGGACGCCGTGCTCAAGCTGCACGACAAGGTGCAGAACACCAAGCTCGGCGCCCACCGGGAGCAGGAGATCGCCGAGACCGAGGAGCGGATGCTGCGCCGTTCGCTCCCGCTGGTGAGCAAGGACTGAGCATGAGCACCGAGAACGAGGCCAACCAGAACGGCGACGGCGGCGCGCCCGCCGAGAACCTCCCCGAGCGCCGGGGCAGCGAGCGCCTGGCCGCGCCCGTCGTCCGCACCGGCATGTTCGGCGCCACCACGACCGGCGACACCTCCGGCTACGGCGGTCTGCGCGTGCGGGGGAGCGCTCCCGCCGCCAGCTCCCGGCCGTTCACCGACCCCGAGGACCCGCGCACCGCCGACTTCGACCGGGTCGCCGACGACCTGGAGGCCGCCCTGGGCGAGCGGGCGGACGGGGTCGAGCGGATCGTCGTCGACCGCGGCGAGATCACCTTCCACGTCCGCCGCGAGGCCCTGGTCGAGGTCGTCCGCGCCCTCCGGGACGACCCCGCCCTGCGCTACGAGCTCTGCGCCGGGGTGTCCGGTGTGCACTACCCCGGCGACACGGACCGGGAGCTGCACGCCGTCTACCACCTCCGGTCGATCACCCACAACAGCCAGATCCGCGTCGAGACCGCCTGCCCCGACGCCGACCCCCACGTCCCCTCGATCGTGTCGGTCTACCCGACCAACGACTGGCACGAGCGCGAGGCCTGGGACTTCTTCGGGATCGTCTTCGACGGGCACCCCGCGCTCACCCGGATCCAGATGCCGGACGACTGGCACGGCCACCCCCAGCGCAAGGACTACCCGCTGGGCGGCGTCCCGGTCGAGTACCGGGGCGCGACCGTGCCCCCGCCGGACGAGCGGAGGTCCTACACGTGAGCCCGCGGACCACCACACCACGGTTCGGCCTGAAGGGAGGCCCGGCATGACCGTCACCGAGGACTACATCGACGCCTCGGGCGGGGACTGGGACGAGGTCATCGAGAGGGCGCAGGCCACGAGCGCCGAACGCCTCGTCGTCAACATGGGCCCCCAGCACCCGTCCACACACGGAGTCCTGCGCCTGATCCTCACCCTCGACGGTGAGACCTGCACCGAGGCGCGCGTCGGTATCGGCTACCTGCACACCGGTATCGAGAAGAACATGGAGTACCGGACGTGGACCCAGGGGACCACGTTCGTGACCCGCATGGACTACCTGACGCCGCTGTTCAACGAGACGGCGTACTGCCTGGCCGTCGAGCGGCTGCTCGACGTCGCCGACCGGATCCCCGCGCGGGCCAGCGTCATCCGCGTCCTGGTCATGGAGCTCAACCGGATGGCCTCGCACTTCGTGGCGCTGGCCACGTTCGGCATGGAGCTCGGCGCGACCACGGTCATGACCAACGGCTTCCGCGAGCGCGAGATGATCCTGGACATCCTGGAGCTCATCACGGGCCTGCGGATGAACCACGCCTACGTGCGCCCCGGAGGCGTGGCCCAGGACCTGCCGCCGGGAGCGATCGGCAAGATCCGCGAACTCCTCAGGGAGATGCCGAAGCGGATCAGGACCATGCGCAAGCTCCTGGACGAGAACCCCGTCTACCTCGCCCGCACGAGGGACGTGGCCTACCTCAACCTGCCCGGCTGCATGGCGCTGGGCATCACCGGCCCGCTGCTGCGCGCCTCCGGCCTGGCCTGGGACCTGCGCAAGGCCAAGCCCTACTGCGGCTACGAGGACTACGAGTTCGACGTCCCCGTCTCCGACGGCGGCGACGTCTACGCGCGCTACCGCGTGCGCATGGCCGAGATGACCGAGAGCCTCAAGATCGTCGAGCAGTGCCTGGACAAGCTCCAGCCCGGCCCGGTGATGATCGAGGACGCCAAGATCGGCTGGCCCGCCAAGCTGGCGCTCGGCCCGGACGGGATGGGCAACTCGCCCGACCACATCGCGCACATCATGAGCGGCTCCATGGAGGCGCTCATCCACCACTTCAAGCTGGTCACCGAGGGCTTCCGGGTGCCCGCGGGCCAGGCGTACGCGGCCGTCGAGAGCGCCAAGGGCGAACTCGGGTGCCACGCGGTGAGCGACGGGGGCACCCGCCCCTACCGCGTGCACTTCCGCGACCCCTCGTTCACCCACCTCCAGGCCGTCGCCGCCATGTGCGAGGGCGGCACGGTGGCGGACGTCATCGCGGCCGTGGCCAGTATCGACCCGGTGATGGGAGGCGTGGACCGGTGACCGAGCACAGTACACCCGACGGCGCGGGCGCCGCGCCCGACCGCTTCCCCGACGAGGTGGTCGCGCGGCTGGAGCAGGACGCCAAGGGGCTGATCAGCCGCTACCCGAGGGAGCGGTCCGCGCTCCTGCCGCTGCTGCACCTGGTGCAGGCGGAGGAGGGCCACGTCAGCCGGGCCGGGATGCGCTTCTGCGCCGACCAGCTCGGCATCACGCTCGCCGAGGTCAACGCGGTGGCCACCTTCTACACCATGTACCGCCGCCGCCCCGGCGGCGACTACCAGGTGGGCGTGTGCACCAACACCCTGTGCGCGGTGATGGGCGGCGACGAGATCTTCGCGGCCCTCAAGGAGCACCTGGGCGTGGGCAACGGAGAGACCACCGAGGACGGCACGGTCACGCTGGAGCACGTCGAGTGCAACGCGGCGTGCGACTTCGCGCCGGTCGTGATGGTCAACTGGGAGTTCTTCGACAACCAGACGCCCGAGACCGCCAAGGAACTGGTCGACGACCTGCGGCTGGGCAGGGACGTCGCGCCCACCCGCGGCCCGTCGAGCCTGTGCACCTGGAAGCAGGCCTCGCGCGTGCTGGCCGGGTTCGACGACGGCCGAGCCGACGAGGGCGTCCAGGCGGCGGCCCCGTCCCTGGCCGGGCTCAAGCTGGCCCAGCGGCGCGGATGGTCGGCGCCGGACCCCGGGGCCGTCCGCCCCTCCACACCCGACGAGCAGGGAGAGGAGGGGAACGCGTGAGCACCGCCCTGACCCCGATCCTGTCCGCCCACTGGGACCGGCCGGACTCCTTCACCCTCGACGGCTACCGGGCCACCGGCGGCTACGAGGCACTGCGCACGGCGCTGGCCATGGAGCCGGACGCCATCGTCGACACGGTCAAGCAGTCCGGGCTGCGCGGGCGCGGCGGCGCCGGGTTCCCGACCGGCATGAAGTGGGGCTTCCTGCCGCCGGACAACCCCAACCCGCGCTACCTCGTCGTCAACGCCGACGAGTCCGAGCCGGGCACCTGCAAGGACATCCCGCTGCTGCTCGCCAACCCGCACGTGCTGGTCGAGGGCATCGCGATCGCCTCGTACGCGATCAGGTCGAACCAGGCCTTCGTCTACGTGCGCGGCGAGGTCGTCCACGTCATCCGCCGCCTGCGCCGGGCCGTCGCGGAGGCCTACGACGCCGGGCTGCTCGGGAAGGACGTCCTCGGCACCGGCTTCGACCTCGACGTGGTCGTCCACGCGGGCGCGGGAGCCTACATCTGCGGCGAGGAGACGGCGCTGCTCGACTCCCTGGAGGGCTACCGGGGCCAGCCCCGGCTCAAGCCGCCCTTCCCCGCCGTCGCCGGGCTCTACGCCTCGCCGACCGTGGTGAACAACGTCGAGTCCATCGCCAGCGTCCCGAGCATCGTCGCCAACGGCGCCGAGTGGTTCACCTCCATGGGCACCGAGAAGTCCGCCGGGTTCGGCTTCTTCTCCCTGTCCGGGCACGTGACCAACCCCGGTCAGTACGAGGCCCCGCTCGGGATCACCCTGCGCGAACTCCTCGACATGGCGGGCGGGGTCCGCTCCGGGCACCGGCTCAAGTTCTGGACGCCCGGCGGCTCCTCCACGCCGATCTTCACCGACGACCACCTCGACACACCGCTCGACTTCGAGTCGGTGGGCGCCGCCGGGTCCATGCTCGGCACCCGCGCCCTCCAGATCTTCGACGAGACCACCTGCGTCGTCCGCGCGGTCGGCCGGTGGATCGCCTTCTACGCCCACGAGTCCTGCGGCAAGTGCACGCCCTGCCGCGAGGGCAACTTCTGGATGGTCCAGGTGCTGGACCGGCTGGAGAACGGCCAGGGCACCGAGGAGGACCTCGACAAGCTCCTCGACATCTGCGACAACCTGCTCGGCCGCTCCTTCTGCGCCCTCGGCGACGGCGCGACCAGCCCGGTCACCTCCTCCATCAAGTACTTCCGCCAGGAGTACATCGACCACGTGGAGAAGGGCGGCTGCCCCTTCGACCACTCCCGGGCCACCCTCTGGGGGGACCGGCCGACCTCGACCACCACGGAACGGGGAGGGAACCAGTGACCGTCACGTCCAACTCCTCCGGCGGGGCGGCGCCCGCACCGCCACCGGAGGACCTCATCACCGTCACCATCGACGGGTTCCAGATCCAGGTGCCCAAGGGCACGCTGGTCATCCGGGCCGCCGAGCTGCTCGGGATCCAGATCCCCCGGTTCTGCGACCACCCGCTGCTCGACCCGGTCGGCGCCTGCCGCCAGTGCCTGGTGGAGATCCCCGACATGGGCAACGGCCGGGGCATGCCCAAGCCGCAGGCCTCCTGCACCATCACCGTGATGGACGGCATGGTGGTCAACACCCAGCTGACCTCCGAGGTGGCGGAGAAGGCCCAGCGCGGGATCATGGAGTTCCTCCTGATCAACCACCCGCTGGACTGCCCGGTCTGCGACAAGGGCGGCGAGTGCCCGCTCCAGAACCAGGCGATGTCCAACGGGCAGGGGGAGACGCGCTTCGTCGACGTCAAGCGCACCTTCCCCAAGCCGATCGCACTGTCCAGCCAGGTGCTGCTGGACCGGGAACGCTGCATCCAGTGCGCCCGCTGCACCCGCTTCGCCGCGCAGATCGCCGGCGACCCGCTCATCGAACTCATGGAGCGCGGCGCACAGGAGCAGGTCGGCATCGCCGAGGGCGAGGCGTTCGACTCCTACTTCTCCGGCAACACCGTGCAGATCTGCCCGGTCGGCGCGCTCACCGGCGCCGCCTACCGGTTCCGGTCCCGCCCCTTCGACCTGGTGTCCACGCCCAGCGTGTGCGAGCACTGCGCGGGCGGCTGCGCCCAGCGCACCGACCACCGGCGCGGCAAGGTCACCCGCCGCCTGGCCGGGGACGACCCCCAGGTCAACGAGGAGTGGAACTGCGACAAGGGCCGGTGGGCGTTCACCTACGCCACCCAGCCCGACCGCCTCGCCCGCCCGCTCGTCCGCGACGAGGAGTCCCGGGCCCTGGAGTTCGCCTCCTGGCCCGAGGCGGTCGACGTCGCCGCCCGGGGTCTGGCCGCCGCGCGCGGCCGGGTCGGCGTCCTGGTCGGCGGGCGCCTCACCTACGAGGACGCCTACGCCTACGCCAAGTTCGCCCGGGTCGCCCTGGGCACCAACGACGTCGACGCCCGGGCCCGCGCCCACTCCGACGAGGAGGCCGCGTTCCTGGCCGCCCACGTCGCGGGCGCCCCGATCGGGGTCGACTTCACCGCCCTGGAGAAGGCGCCCGCCGTGCTCCTGGCCGGGATCGAGCCCGAGGACGAGTCCCCGAGCATGTTCCTCCGGCTGCGCAAGGGCGCCCGGAAGAACAAGGTCGGGGTCTTCTCGGTCGCCCCGCACGCCAGCCTCGGCCTGACCAAGACCGGCGGGCGGCTCGTCCGCGCGGTCCCCGGCGACGAGGGACGCGTCCTCAACGCCCTGGAGACCGAGGAGCCCGAGGCCGCCGAGGCGCTGCGCCGGGAGGGCGCGGTGATCGTCGCCGGTGAGCGGCTCGCCGCCGTCCCCGGCGCCCTGACCGCGGCCGCCGACCTGGCCGAGCGGACCGGGGCCCGCCTGGTGTGGGTGCCCCGCCGCGCGGGCGAGCGCGGCGCGGTCGACGCCGGAGCGCTGCCGGGACTGCTGCCCGGGGGGCGCCCGGTCGCCGACCCGGCCGCCCGCGCCGAGGTGGCCCGCGTCTGGAACGTCGGCTCCCTGCCGGAGGCGCCGGGGCGCGACACCGCCGGCATCATCGCGGCGGCCGCCGCCGGTGAGCTGGACGCCCTGCTCGTCGCCGGGGTGGAGCTCGACGACCTGCCCGACCCCGACGCCGCCCGCGCGGCGCTGGCCCGGGTGCCGTTCATCGTCAGCCTCGAACTGCGGGCCAGCGACGTCACCGACCGCGCCGACGTGGTGCTGCCGGTGGCCGCGGTCGCCGAGAAGTCCGGGACCTTCGTCAACTGGGAGGGCCGCCACCGGCCCTTCGGCGACGCGCTCAAGGTGCCCGGAGCCCTCTCCGACCTGCGGGTGCTCGCGGCGATCGCGGACGGCATGGACGTCCACCTCGGCCTGCCCGACGCCGCGACCGCCTACCGCGAACTGCTCGAACTCGGGCTGTGGAGCGGCGAGCGCGCCGACGGCCCGTCGGTCCGCCCCGAGCCGGTCCCCGACACCGGGCCGGGGCAGGCGGTCCTGTCGACCTGGCGCCAGCTGCTCGGCACCGGCCGGATGGAGGACGGCGAGCCGTTCCTCGCCGGGACCGCCCGCGCGCCCCGCGCCTACCTGTCCAAGGCCACGGCCGACGAGGTCGGCGTCCCCGACGGCGGAGCGCTCCGCGTCACCGGGACCCGCGGCTCCGTGACCGTCCCCGTCGTCGTCACCGACATCGCCGACCGGGTCGTCTGGCTGCCCGCCAACGCCCACGGCTGCGACGTCCCGCGCGACCTCGGCGGCGGCGCGGGCGAGACGGTCATCCTGGCCACCGCCAACGACGCCGGGAGGAACCAGTGACCCCCGCCGCCCTCGACCCGCACGCGGTCCAGCTGGCCTCGGAGGCCACACTGGACGCCTTCGGCCAGGATCCCTGGTGGATCACCACGATCAAGGCCGTGGCGATCTTCGTCTTCCTCATGCTGTGCGTGCTGATGATGATCATGGCCGACCGCAAGGTCATGGGCCGGATGCAGCAGCGGCACGGCCCCAACCGGATGGGCCCCTTCGGCCTCCTCCAGTCCCTGTTCGACGGCATCAAGCTCTCCCTCAAGGAGGACCTGATCCCGCGCGGGGTGGACCGGTTCGTCTACATCGCCGCGCCGATGATCGCGGCCGTGCCCGCCTTCATCGCCTTCTCGGTCATCCCGGTCGGTCCGGAGGTGAACCTGTTCGGTGTGGTGACGCCGCTCCAGCTCACCGACCTGCCGATCGCCGCGCTGGTGGTCCTGGCCACCGCCGCCCTGGGCGTGTACGGGTTCGTGCTCGGCGGATGGGCCTCGCAGTCGCCGTACGCGCTGCTCGGCGGCCTGAGGGCGTCGGCGCAGGTGATCAGCTACGAGATCGCCATGGGCATGTCGTTCGTGGCGGTCTTCATCATGTCCGGGACGCTCACCACGTCCGGGATCGTCGAGTCCCAGCGCGGCCTGTGGTTCGCGGTGCTGCTCCTGCCCTCGTTCCTGGTCTACCTGGTGACGATGGTGGGCGAGACCAACCGGCTCCCGTTCGACCTCGCCGAGGGCGAGGGGGAGATCGTCGGCGGCTTCATGACCGAGTACGGGTCCATGAAGTTCACGATGTTCTTCCTCGCCGAGTACGTGAACATGTGCACGGTCGCGGCGGTGTCGGTGACGCTCTTCCTCGGCGGCTGGCTCGCCCCGCCCGGGGTCGAGGCGGTCCTGCCCGGCGCCAACGAGGGCTGGTGGCCCGCCCTGTGGTGGCTGCTCAAGTTCGTCGCCGTCATGTTCCTGTTCATCTGGGCGCGCGGCAGCCTGCCCCGCGTCCGCTACGACCAGCTGATGAGGTTCGGCTGGAAGGTGCTCATCCCCGTCCAGCTCGTGTGGATCACCGCGGTCGCCGTCGTGCGGATGCTCGTCCTCGACGGCGCCTCCCCGGTGGTCGTCGGCGCGGTCGTGGTGGCGTTCACCGCGGCCACGCTCGCCGCGTTCTGGGCCTGGGTGCGCCACGCGCGCCGGGAACGGGCCGAGGCGGCCCGCGAGCGAGCCGAGAACGCGCGCCGCGCCCACGAGGACGCGTCGTTCGGCGGGTTCCCCGTGCCCCCGAGCACCGCCCCGCACTACGGCAGCAGCGTGCTCGCCGAACCGCCGCGGACGGCCACGGCCGCCGCCGGACGCAACGACAAGCGTGAGGAGGTCAGCGGTGCTTGAGTGGCTCAACCCGGTCAAGGGGTTCGGCGTCACCTTCCACACCATGTTCACCAAGGTGCCGACGGTCGAGTACCCGGAGGTCAAGCGCCCCACGGCGCCCCGCTTCCACGGCCGTCACCAGCTGAACAGGTGGGCCGACGGGCTGGAGAAGTGCATCGGGTGCGAACTGTGCGCCTGGGCCTGCCCGGCCGACGCCATCTACGTGGAGGCCGGTGACAACAGCGAGGACGAACGGTACTCGCCCGGCGAGCGGTACGGGCGCGTCTACCAGATCAACTACCTGCGGTGCATCCTGTGCGGGCTGTGCGTCGAGGCCTGCCCGACCCGCGCACTGACCATGACCAACGAGTACGAGCTGGCCGACGACAGCAGGCAGAGCCTGATCTGGACGAAGGAGCAGCTGCTCGCCCCGCTCAGGGAGGGGATGGAGGCGCCGCCGCACCCGATGCGGCTCGGCGACACCGAGGAGGACTACTACGCCACCGGGCGCGGCCAGCACGGGTCGCAGGAGACGACGGAGGCGGCACGTTGACCCCCGCCACCGTCGCCGCCGCCACGTCGGCCCCCGCGCTCGCGGCCCCCATCGGCGGACTGGAGGCCAACGCCTTCTGGGTGCTGGGCGCGCTCGTCGTCCTCGGCGCCCTGGGCGTGGTCTTCTCCCGCAAGGCCGTCCACTCGGCGATGTCCATGGCCCTGGCCATGGTCGGCCTCGCCGTCTTCTACGGCGTCAACGAGGCGCCGTTCCTCATGGTCGTCCAGATCGTCGTCTACACCGGCGCGGTCCTGATGCTGTTCCTGTTCGTGCTGATGCTCATCGGCGTCAGCTCCGCGGACTCGCTCACCGAGACGCTCGGCGGACAGCGGATCCTCACCGCCGTCGTCGCGCTGTGCTTCGTCGGGGCCCTGACCACCGGGATCACCCGGATCGTCGTGGGCGACCCGGTCGGCATCGCCGGGGGCGCGGCCGTCGCCGGGGGCAGCATCCCGTGGATCGCCAACGAACTGCTGCTGCGTTACGTGGTCGCGTTCGAGGCCACCGGCGCCCTGCTCATCACCGCGGTCCTGGGCGCGCTGGTCCTGGCGCACACGGCCCGCACCAAGAAGCGCCGCACCCAGCGGGAGATCTCCGAGGACCGGATCCGCGGCGACCACCCGACCCCGCTGCCCGGCCCCGGCACCTACGCCCGGCACAACGCGATCGACATGCCCGCGCTGCTGCCGGACGGCACGGTCGCCCACCTCTCGCTCAACCCCGTGCTCGCCGCGCGCGACCCCGAACTCCAGTCGGGCGTGCCGGGCGACGTCCGGGCGGGCCGGCCCCCGCTCCCGGGCGGGGCGTCGGACTCCGCGCGGTCCAAGGAGGGCACGCCGACCCTCGACGAGAACCGCGCCGACGGCTCGGCGGAGGGACACGGCTCCGCCGGGGAGTCCGAGGGTGACGCGGACGGCGGTCCCAACGGCAACGGGCAGGAGGTCGAGTCCTCGTGGACCCGATGAACTACATCGTCCTGGCGGCGCTGATCTTCACCATCGGCGCCGTCGGAGTGCTGGTCAGGCGCAACGCCATCATCGTCTTCATGTGCGTGGAGCTCATGCTCAACGCCTGCAACCTGGCGTTCGTCGCGTTCGCCCGGATGCACGGGGACATCGAGGGGCAGGTCATCGCCTTCTTCGTGATGGTCGTCGCCGCCGCCGAGGTGGTCGTCGGACTGGCGATCATCATGCAGATCTTCCGAACCCGCAGGTCGGCGTCGCTCGATGACGCGAACCTGCTCAAGCACTAGAAGGCGACGTGGCAGTGACATCTCACGCATACCTCGCCGCCGAACCCGCGGTGGCGGTCGCGGCCGACAGCACCGTGCTGTCCTACGCCTGGCTGCTGATCGCCCTCCCCCTGGCGGGCGCGGCGATCCTGCTGTTGGGCGGGCGGCGCACCAACGCCTGGGGGCACTGGCTGGCCGTGGCCCTGCCGGTGGCGTCCTGCGCCTGGGCGGTCCTCATCCTGTTCGACCTGCTGGGGCGGGCCGCCGACGCGCGGGCCGTCTCGGTGCCGGTGTACGAGTGGTTCGCCACGGGCGGCCTGTCGGCGCAGGTCAACCTGCTGATCGACCCCCTGTCGATCACCTTCGCCCTGCTCATCACCTTCGTCGGCTCGCTCATCCACGTCTACTCGGTCGGCTACATGGCCGAGGACCCCGACCGGCGGCGGTTCTTCGCCTACCTCAACCTGTTCGTGGCCGCCATGCTCGTGCTGGTGCTCGCGGACAACTTCGTGCTGCTCTTCCTCGGGTGGGAGGGCGTGGGCCTGGCGTCCTACCTGCTCATCGGGTTCTGGCAGTACAAGCCGAGCGCGGCCACCGCCGCCAAGAAGGCGTTCCTGATCAACCGGGTCGGCGACATCGGCCTGCTCGTGGCGATCATGATCATGTACACGACGCTGGGCGCGGTCGGCTTCAGCGACGTGTTCGCACAGGTGCCGGGGATCAGCGACGGCCTGCTGCTGGCGATCGGCCTCCTCCTGCTGCTGGGCGCGTGCGGCAAGTCCGCGCAGCTCCCGCTCCAGGCGTGGTTGCTCGACGCGATGGAGGGCCCCACCCCGGTGTCGGCCCTCATCCACGCGGCGACCATGGTCACCGCCGGTGTGTACCTGGTGGTGCGCGCCGGACCGATCTACGAGGGCGCGCCCGCCGCCCAGACCGCCGTCGCCGTGGTCGGCGCGGCGACGATGATCGCCGGCGGCGTCATCGCCTCGGCCAAGGACGACATCAAGAAGTCCCTGGCCGGGTCGACGATGAGCCAGATCGGGATGATGGTCCTGGCCGCCGGGCTCGGCCCGGTCGGCTACGTCGCCGCCATCGCCCACCTGGTCACGCACGGTTTCTTCAAGGCCGGGCTGTTCCTGGGCGCCGGGTCGGTCATGCACGCCATGAACGACGAGGTGGACATGCGCCGGTACGGCGGGCTGCGGACGGTCATGCCGATCACCTTCGCCACCTTCGGCCTCGGCTACCTCGCCATCATCGGCGTCCCGTTCCTGTCCGGCTGGTGGACGAAGGAGAGCATCATCTCCGCGGCCTTCGACATCGGCGGCACGCAGGGCACGGTGCTCGGCGTCGCGGTCATCGTCGGCGCCGGACTGACCGCCTTCTACATGTCGCGGATGGTCTTCATGACCTTCCTCGGCCAGAAGCGGTGGGACGACGGCGCGCACCCGCACGAGTCCCCGGGCGTGATGACCGCGCCGATGGTCGTGCTGGCGATCGGCTCGACCGCACTGGGCGCGTTCCTGATGTTCGGCGACCGGTTCGCGGCCTTCCTGGCCCCGGCCGTGGCCGCCGAACCGCACCACTTCAGCGTGGCCCACGCCCTCACCTCGCCCTACGGCCTGGCGGCCCTGGGCGTGCTCGTGCTCGGCGTGGCCGCGGCCTGGGCCGTGTACCTGCGCCGGCCGATCGCGCGGACCGCGCCCGCCGGGAACTTCGTGACCGTCGCGGCGAGCAGGGAGCTGTACGGCAACGAGATCAACGAGGAGCTGTTCATGAAGCCCGGACAGATCCTCACCAAGGCCATGGTCGTGGTCGAGGAGAAGGTCATCGACGCGGCGGTGGACGGGCTCGGCATGAGCGTGCGCGACTCCTCCCGGGAGCTGGGCCGGGCCCAGACCGGGTTCGCCCGCACGTACGCGCTCACCATGCTCTTCGGCGCCGTGATCGTCGCCGCGACGCTGGTTGTGAGGTTGTAGACAATGATCCCCTGGCTCACCATCGCGATCGCGCTCCCCGCGGTCGGCGCGGTCGTCCTCTGGGCGACCCCGCGCGGCTCGGCCGAGTCCGCGAAGCGGATCGCCCTGGGCTTCTCCCTGGGCACGCTGCTCGTCATCGCGGCGATGGCGCTGCGCTTCGACGTCTCCGCCGCGGGGCGGCTCCAGTTCGAGGAGGTCCACCCCTGGATCCCCTACTTCGGGGTCCACTACGCGGTCGGCGTCGACGGCGTCGCGCTGGCGCTCATCCTGATGTCGGCGGTGCTCGTGCCGCTGGTCGTCCTGGCCGCGTGGAACGAACACGACGACCGCGAGGACGGCGGGCGCGGGTACCTGGCCCTCGTCCTGGTGCTGGAGGCGATGATGGTCGGCGTCTTCGCCGCCACCGACGTCTTCCTGTTCTACGTGTTCTTCGAGGCGATGCTCATCCCGGTCTACTTCATGATCGGGCGGTACGGGCGCGGCGACGAGCGGTCGCGCGCGGCCGTGAAGTTCCTGCTGTACAGCCTCGCGGGCGGCCTGGTCATGCTGGTCGCGGTGATCGGCGTGTACGTGTACGGCGGCACCTTCCTGTGGACCGACCTGGTCGCGGACGGCGGTCCGCTGCGGGCGGTCTCGCCCGACGTCGCGCGGTGGCTGTTCCTCGGCTTCTTCATCGCTTTCGCGATCAAGGCGCCGATGTGGCCCGTGCACACCTGGCTGCCGTCGGCGGCCGGGGCGTCGCGGCCCGGCACGGCGGTCCTGCTGGTCGGCGTGCTGGACAAGGTCGGCACCTACGGGATGCTCCGGTACTGCATGGAGCTGTTCCCCGGGGCGATCTCCTGGTTCGTGTGGCCGGTGGTCGGACTGAGCCTGGTGAGCATCGTCTACGGGGCGATCCTCGCCGTCGGCCAGACCGACATGATGCGGCTGGTCGCCTACACGTCCGTGTCCCACTTCGGCTTCATCACCCTGGGCATCTTCGCCCTGACCCAGGAGGGGCAGGCGGGGGCGACCCTCTACATGGTCAACCACGGGTTCGCGACGGGGGCGCTGTTCCTCATCGTGGGCTTCCTCATCGCCCGCCGGGGCTCGGCGCTCATCGCCGACTACGGCGGCGTGCAGAAGATCGCCCCGAAGCTCGCCGGGACCTTTCTGGTCGTAGGCCTGGCCGGGCTCGCGCTGCCCGGGCTCGCCCCGTTCGTCAGCGAGTTCCTGGTGTTCGTCGGGGTGTACGAGTTCAGCGCGGTCCCGGCGGTCCTGGCCACGGCCGGCGTCGTCCTGGCCGCCCTCTACATCCTGTGGATGTACCAGCGCACCATGACCGGCCCGGTCCCGGAGAAGCTGTCCGGGCTGCGCGACCTGTCCGGCCGCGAGGCCTGGGCGGTCAGCCCGCTGGTCGCCCTGATCATCGCGTTCGGCGTCTACCCGCAGCCGCTGCTGGACGTGATCAACCCCGCCGTCGAACGCACCGTCGCCGAGGAGACCTCCGAGGCCGGAGCGGTCGCCGACGGCGGCGCACAGGAAGGAGACGAGGAGTGATCCCCCTCATCCCCGCCGAGGCGGTGGAGCCGACGCTCCCCGGACTCACCGAGGCGGCACCCGAGCTGGACTGGTGGCTGTTCGCGCCGCTGCTCACCGTGTTCGCGGCGGGCGTGCTCGCCACCCTGTTCGAGGCGTTCGTGCCCAGCGCGCGGCGGCGGGGGCTCCAGCTCGGACTGGCCGTCGTCGCCCTGCTCGCCACGTTCGTCATGCTGCTCGTCCAGATGGGCACCGTGCCCGAGGACGGCGCGCTGCTGGCCGCCGGGGTACTGGCCGTGGATCGCACGGTCCTGTTCTTCCAGGGGACGATCACGGTCCTGGCGCTGGTCAGCCTCATGCTGATCGCCGAGCGCCGCCACGGCCGCGACGCCTTCGCGGCGCAGGCGGCCACGGTGCCCGGCAGCGAGGAGGAGCGCGCCCACATCATGGCGGGCTCCCAGCACACCGAGGTCTACCCGCTGGTGCTGTTCGCGGTGCTGGGAATGCTCATGTTCCCGGCGTCCAACGACTTCCTCACCATGTTCATCGCCCTGGAGGTGATGAGCCTGCCGCTGTACCTGATGTGCGGGCTGGCCCGCCGTCGCCGCCTCTTCTCCCAGGAGGCCGCGGTCAAGTACTTCCTGCTGGGCGCGTTCGCGTCGGCGTTCTTCCTGTTCGGCATCGCGATGGTCTACGGCTACGCGGGCTCGGTGAACTTCGCCGACGTGCGCGTCGCGGTGGCGAACGGCGGCGCGGCGATCTTCGAGGGCGGCGACGGACAGCCGCTGCTGCTCATGGGGATCGGCCTGGTCGCGGTCGGCCTGCTGTTCAAGGTCGGCGCGGTGCCCTTCCACAACTGGAAGCCGGACGTCTACCAGGGCGCCCCGACGCCGATCACCGCGCTGATGGCCTCCTGCACGCTGGTCGCGGCGTTCGGCGCGCTGCTGCGTGTGTTCTTCGTCCCGTTCGGGGAGTCGGCGCAGCTGTGGGAGCCGATGCTGTGGACGGTGGCGATTCTCACGATGGTCGCCGCCGCGGTCATCGCGGTGACGCAGCGCGACATCAAGCGGCTGCTGGCCTACTCGTCGGTGGTGCACGCCGGGTTCGTGCTCACCGCGGTCGTCGCCAACAGCGTCGAGGGGCTCGCGGGCGCCATGTTCTACCTGGCGGCGTACGGGTTCACGACGCTGGGCGCGTTCGCCGTGGTGACGCTGGTGCGCACCCGCGACGGCGGTCAGGAACTCGGCGACCTCGACCGCTGGGCCGGGCTGGGCCGACGCTCCCCGGCACTGGCCGGGGCCCTGGGCCTGTTCCTGCTCGCCTTCGCCGGGATCCCGCTGACGAGCGGTTTCATCGGCAAGTTCGCCGTGTTCGAGGCGGCCCTGGCGGCGGGCGCCGCGCCGCTCGTCGTCGTCGGCGTCCTCAGCAGCGCCGTCACCGCGTTCTTCTACGTCCGGATCATCGTCGTGATGTTCTTCCGGGACCCGGAGGGCGAGGGACCGACGGTCGCCCCGGCGGGGGTGTTCACCGGCGGCGTCATCGCCCTGGGGGTGGCCGCCACGTTGCTGCTGGGTGTCCTCCCGGGGCCGCTGCTGGAGAACCTCCTGCCGGCCACGGAGCCGGGTTCGCAGCCCGCCTCGGTGACGGTGTACCAGGTCACGGCGGATATCGGAGGCGAGTGAGCGGGTACCCGGGTGTGGCTTTGGCTGTTCAATCCGGGTCGGATACCGTGGCAAGTCGGATCATGTTCATGTGCTGAGCGCGCGGGTGGTCCTCCTCCTCCGAGGACCGCCCGCGCGCCCTCTCGACAGGTGGAGCTTTACGGTGAGCGGTGCTGTCCCGAGCGGGTTTCTCGCTCTGCCGAGAGTCGACCCGACACTCGCCCGTGAGGTCCAGGCCGGCCTCGAGGAGGTCGAGAGCCTGCTCAGGTCGACGGTGGAGTCCAGCAACCCCATGCTGACGGAGGCCGCCTCCCACCTGATCTCCGCCGGGGGCAAGCGGTTCCGCGCCACGCTCGTGCTGCTCGCCGCGCACTTCGGCGACCCGACGGTTCCCGACCTCATCCCCGCCGCGGCCGTGGTGGAGCTGACCCACATGGCGACGCTGTACCACGACGACGTCATGGACGAGGCCGAGCTGCGGCGCGGCGAGGCCAGCGCCAACCAGCGCTGGGGCAACAACATCGCCATCCTCACCGGCGACTACGTGTTCGCCAAGGCCTCCGAGCTGCTCGCCGACCTCGGCTCCGAGGCGGTCCGGTTGCAGGCGGCCACGTTCGGCCGCCTCGTCCAGGGCCAGATCCTGGAGACCTCCGGCCCGCCGGAGGGCGCCGACCCGCTGGACCACTACCTCCAGGTGATCAGCGACAAGACCGCGTCGCTCATCGCGTCCTCGGCCGAGTTCGGCGGCATGTTCGGCAAGGTCGACCCGGAGGCCGTGGGCACCCTGACCCGCGCCAGCGACGCGCTGGGGATGGCCTTCCAGATCTCCGACGACCTGCTCGACGTCGCCAGCGAGACCGCCGACTCCGGCAAGACGCCCGGCACGGACCTGCGGGAGGGCGTGCTCACCCTGCCGATGTTCTACGCGCTGCGGTCGACCGCCCCGGAGGACGAGCGTCTGCGGTCGCTGCTGGGCCGCCCGCTCGGCGACGAGGAGGCCGAGGAGGCGCTGGCGCTGCTGCGTCGGCACCCGGCGATGGCCGAGGCCGAGGCGACCCTCGAAGGCTGGGCCGACCTGGCGCGCAAGGAGCTGGCCACGCTCCCCCAGGGCCCGGCGCGCGACGCCTTCGAGGCCCTGTGCGACTACGTGGTGCGGCGCTCCGGCTGATCCCGCGCGGCGCCGTGCCCACCCGCTGAACCCGGGCGCCGTCCGCTGAACGGCTCCGCTCCCCTCGTCGGCCGAACGCACACGTACGACGGCCCCGCCGCCCGAACCGGGCGGCGGGGCCGTCGTCGCGTCCGGGCGTGTCAGCTCACGGCGGGCAGGGCCTCGTGGCCGGGCAGGTCGGTGAAGGTCGGGTGGTGGATCATGCCGTCGTCGGCGGCCGGGGCCTGCGCGGGGTCGCCGCCCTCGATCGAGACCAGGTCGCTGGTGTCCAGCTCCTCCAGCGCCGAGGGGCCCTGGCCGAGCGTGGTGAACAGGTCGTCGACGGTCTGGGGGTCAGCGCCCTCGGCCACCCGGGGCAGCCCGCCCTCGGTCAGGTCGGGAAGCTGGGCGATCTCCGTCACCTGCGGCATCTGGGGCAGCGAGGCGATCTCGGTCACCTGGGGCATCTGGGGGAGCAGGCCGCCCCCGTCGCCGAGCCCGTCGGAGCCGGGGGCGGCCTGGGCGATGGTCATGGCCAGCGGGTCCGCCATGTTGCGCTGGCCGACCATCCCGAGGATCTCGCCCTCACCGAGGTCGACGTAGTTGTCGTCGGTGACCGGGTTGGACTCCACGAGGTCCTGGGCCTGCTTGGGGGTCTCCAGACCGAACACGTAGGCCATGTCCCACACGTTCGGGACGGCGGTGGCGGCCGAGCTCTGGTGCACGGTGCCGGTCGGGCCGCCCAGCTGCTCGCCCAGGTCCACGACGTCGCTGAGGGCGAGCGTGTTCTCGCCGGTCAGGTCGGTCAGTTCGGTGGGCTGGGGCAGGTCGGAGCCGTCGGTGAGGCTGGAGTCCACGTCCAGCGGCAGGCTCGCGCCGCTGGTCAGGTCGGCGGGCTGGGGAAGCTGGGAGGGGTTGACCATGCGGGCCAGCTCGGAGGTCGAGGGGACGTCCAGCTCGTCCTTGAGTTCGTGCGCGGCGTGGACGGTGTGCGGCAGCAGTGTGCCCGCCGACCTCTCGACCCGGCCGCCCGCGTCGCGCGCGGTGCCCTCGACCATGCCTCCGGTGTCCTCCAGGGAGTTCCCGGCGTCCTGGGCGGTGTCGGCCACGGAGTCCCCGGCGGCGTGGCCGACGGTGTGGTGCGGGTCCCCGTCCAGGCCTGTCGCGTCCTGCATCCCGGCGACGGTGTCGCCCACGGCGGGGAGGGGGCTGTCGAACTCGCCCACGGGGGTGACCAGGTGGCCGGACTCGGGCAGCGGCGCGGACAGGTCGGGGGCGGGCTTGGCCGGGTCGTGCGCGGTCCGCTGGAGCTCGGACAGCGTGGCGTCGGCGATCGGGACGGCGCCGTCGGGGGCCAGCCCCCGCATGGTCGGGGCGACGCCATCGACGATGGCCCACTCGACGATGGGGGCGATCTCCCGAGTGGGGGACTCCAGGGCGTCGGCGCCGGAGATGCCCGCGCCCAGGGCGACGAATCCGGCCGTCCCTGCGGCGAGGACGAGGGTCCGGGCTGAGGTCCGCTTGACCTGCGTCATGGTTAACCTTCCAAAGCTGCGTTGCGTGGATACGGGGCGGCCTGTCGCGCGACGGGGGCGCGGGGCCGGAGCCGGAGGAGCAGAGGACCACCGGCTGACATGAATCACGTGAGTGAGCCCACGGGACTCAGGTCAGCTCCCAGAACGTGGGTGGGCGGGAGGGCCCGGGCTGGGAACGGTCCGGGGCACGGCGGGCGTGCCGGAGGGGACCGTCCCTAGTCGGGGGAGACCGTGGGGTCGTCGGCGGGGTCGACGGGCACCGCGTGCAACCGGGTGTCGGTCGGCCGGACGGGCGCGGAGGCCGGGGCCGCCAGGGGGGTGGAGGTGAGGTATCCGGCGACGCCGGGCGCGGGGGAGGAGCCCCCGGCGGCGGTGGGCGTCGAGCCGGTGGTCAGGTGGCCGCCGAGGCGGTCGGCGTCGCGCTGGGCCGCGCGGGTGTCCTCGTCGGCGCGGCGGGGGGCCTCGGGAGCGGCGGTCTCGGCGGAGTGGGGCCGCGGGACGGAGCCGGTGGCGGTGGCGGGCGGGGTGCCGGTGTCCGACGCGGCGGTCGGCTGGGCCGCGCGCTCCTGGTCGGGCGTCGGGCCGGACTCCGCGCGCGGGGCGCGGGCGGAGCCCTCGTCGGTGACGACCGGCGGAGCCGGGAGGAGGTCGGCCGTGGGCGTGTCGAGCCGTGCGGGGCGGATCTCCTCGACGACGCGGCGGGCCCCGGCGCCGACCTCGCCGACCGCCTGGGCCGGTTCGGACAGGTCGACGCCCCGCTCGGCGGTGCGTTCGGCCCGCTCCTCCAGCCCCTGGTGGACGGTGCCGAGGGTGGAGGTGACCGGGTCGGTCACCCGGACGACCTCGGTGAGCGGCGCGGTGTCGGTCAGCGGACGGGTGTCCTGGAGACCGAGCCCGTCGGCGTGCGCCGGGGCGGCGCCGACCAGCCACAGCGTGGTGAGGAAGGCGCCGACGAGCAGCGGCAGGCCGAGCAGTGAGGGCGCCAGCGCGCACGCGGCCGAGGCGACGCGGGCTGCGCGTCCGGCTCGGCTGGTGGCGGGCATGGGCGGTCCCTCCGCGACGTCGTGCTGTGGTCGGGGTGGGTCGACCCCCACCCGCGACCTGACGTTAGCACAGAGTCACCGACAGTAGTTTCGGTTTGCCGGAACCGGGGAACCGGGGTCAGTCGACCGGAGCCGTGGCTCTGACCTTGCGTTCGCGGGAGGCGGAGACGCGGATCTGGTCGAACACGAACACCAGGACCGCGAGCCACACGAACCCGAACCCGAACCACCGGCTCGGCGGCATCTCCTCGCCCTGGACCAGCCAGCCGATGACGAAGATGATCGACGGCGCGATGTACTGGAGCATGCCGATGACGTTCATCGGCACGAGTCTGACGGCCACGCCGAACAGCAGCAGCGGCAGAGCGGTGACGAACCCGCCGCCGACCAGCAGGGCCGTGTGTCCGGGGGAGACGGAGAACATCGTGCCGCCCCCGGTCAGCTCCAGGTAGACGACGTAGCCGAGCGCGGGCGGGAACATGAGGACCGTCTCGACGGTGAGGCTCTGCATGCCGTCGAGGTCGACGTACTTCTTGACCGCGCCGTAGGCCGCGAACGCCGACGTCATGAGGAGGGCCAGCCAGGGGGTGGAGCCGTAGGCGACGGTCATGACCCCGACCGCAGCGACGCCCAGGCCGACCGCGACCCACTGAGTGGGGCGCAGGCGTTCGGAGAAGACGAGCACGCCGAGGCAGACCGCCATCATCGGGTTGACGAAGTAGGCGAGCGACGCCTGGAGGGTCTCCTCGACGGAGACGGCGTAGATGAACCCCCACCAGTTGAGCCCGATGAGGACGGCCCCCGCGGCGACCGGGAGGAAGCGGCGCGGGCTGCGCAGGACCGGGAGCAGCCAGGCCCAGCCGCGCCGGGCGAGCAGGAGGAAGACGCACATCGCGAGGAGGGACCACACCATGCGGTGGGCGAGGACCTCGCTGGGTTCGGAGGCGGAGAGGAGGGGCCAGTAGAGGGCCGCGAAGCCCCAGAAGACGAAGGCGCTCGCGCCGATCGCGACGCCGCGGTTGGATTCGGGCACAAACAACATCGTAGGACGAACCCACCTGGGTGTCTCCGGGATATCGGACACCTGTGGACAACCCGTGCGCACCCGCTCCGCCGTGACTACCCTGGACGCATGTTCGGTTCGAAGACGACCATGGTCGACCCGGCGCGCGCCCTGCCCGGCAGGGACACCCCGATGCCGGTGCCCGCGCGGCACACCGTCCTGGGCACACCGCTCACCCCGCCCTACCCGGAGGGCCACGAGATCGCCGACGTGGCCATGGGCTGCTTCTGGGGCGCCGAGCGGACGTTCTGGCGGCTGGGCGCGGAGCGCGGGATCCTCACCACCGCCGTGGGCTACGCGGGCGGGTACACGCCCAACCCCACCTACGAGGAGGTGTGCTCGGGGCGGACCGGCCACACCGAGGTGGTGCGCGTGGTCTTCGACCCCGCCCGCATCTCCTACACCGAGGTCCTCAAGGTGTTCTGGGAGGGCCACGACCCCACCCAGGGGATGCGCCAGGGCAACGACGTGGGCACGCAGTACCGGTCGGCGGTCCTCTACCACGACGACGCCCAGCGGGCCGCGGCCGAGGCCACGCGGGACGCCTTCCAGCCGGTCCTGACCCGAGCGGGCTACGGGCCGATCACCACCGAGATCGCGCCGCTGCGGGCGTTCTACTTCGCCGAGGACTACCACCAGCAGTACCTGTCGGACGCCAAGAACCCGAACGGCTACTGCGGGATCGGCGGAACCGGCGCCAGCTGCCCGATCGGCGTGGTGACCTCGGACGATGCTCCCTCTGGACCTTCGGTCGAGTAGTACGCCCGCGCACGGGGAACGGCCGGATGATCGCCCCGCCGCCTCGCACGGAGGGTTCGGGGCCGCGGATGCCGCAGGACGGTGTCGCGGGGGTGACCGGGGCGATCGACGGGACCTCTACCGGGCGGTGAGGGCGGCCGCGAACAGGACGGCGGCCGAGACCAGCAGCGCTCCCGGCGCCCCGACCGACCCGGCCACGCCCGCGGCGGCCGCGGGGATGGCGACCTGGCCGAGCCGGTTGCCCCAGATGCGCAGGGCCAGCGCGGATCCGCGCGCTCCCTCCGGAGCCGCCGTGGCGACCTCCGCCATGGTCAGCGGCTGCCCCAGACCGAGCAGGAAGCCTCCGGCCGCCAGCACCGCCCCGAGCGTCAGCGGTCCGCCGCCCGGCACGGCCACCAGCGCCAGTGACAGTCCGGCCACCGCCGTGCTCGCGACGATCAGGCTCCGGCGCGACCAGCGCGCCAGCAGCCAGGGCAGGCACAGTCGCGAGACCAGGGAGGTCGCGGCACGCACGCTCAGCAGGACGCCCACGTACATGGGGGAGATGCCCCGGCTCTCGGCGATCAGCGGCAGGTAGGCGGTGAGGATGTCCACCGCGGAGAGCAGGGACAGACTCGCCAGGAGCGCCGCGGTCATCCGGCGTCCGCGCAGGATCTCCCGCGCCCCGACGGTCCTGGCGGAGCCCTGCCCGGCCTGGGTCGGCGACCGCAGGGTCACGAGCGGGAGGATCCCCACGGTTCCCAAGACCGCCATGGCGCACGCGACCCACAGCGCCGTCGAGGTCGCCGGGAGCAGGTCCGGCCCGGAGGCGTCGGCGAGGATCGCTCCGGAGATCAGCGGACCCGCGAGCTGGCCGAGGGAGGCGGCGGCGGTGTACCACCCGAAGTCGCGGTCCAGGTGCTCCGGCGGCGAGAACCGGGCGATCAGTCCCTGCCCGGCGATCATGCACAGCAGGTGGCCCGCACCGACCACGGTGCTGGCGAGGGCGAGGGAGACCAGCCCGGTCGCGGAGGCCAGGAACACACTGCCCGCGGCGAGGACCGCCGAGCCCAGCCCCACGATCCAGGCCGTCCGCCGCGCGCGGTCGGTCGCCCGGCCCAGCGGGACGGCCATGAGGAGCGGGAGCAGGGCGTAGGCCGCGGTGACCAACCCGACCGCGACGGCGTCCCCGCCCACGGCGATGGTCCGGTAGGAGATCAGGGGACGGGCCACGTTGAGGGCGGTGTGCGCGAAGACCACGCTCACCAGGAGGGGCCACAGCCAACGTCGTTCCGGCGACCCCGCTTCCACCATGGCGCTCTCCTCCCGCCGGTCACCGCCGACCTCGACAGGGGATCATCCCATGTCGCCGCCGTGCGCCATCGGGGCACCCCGTTGCCGTCGGCGGGTAAAGGCTCGGCAACCGCGGCGGGAGGTACGGGGCCGGAGCGGGGGCGCGGACTAGGTTGGGCGCATGATCACCAGGATGCATTCGACCACCGTCCTCGTCGGCGACCAGGAGGAGGCGCTGCGCTTCTACGTCGGTCTGCTCGGCTGGGAGAAGCGGGAGGACAACACCATGGGTCCGATGCGGTGGCTGACCGTGGCGCCGCGCGGGGCGGAGACCGCCCTGGTGTTGGGGCAGCCGGAGGTGTACGAGCAGGAGGCGCCCGAGGCGGCCGCGCCCCGGCTCTGCGGCATCTCCCTCCTCACCGACGACATCGACGCCGAGTACGAGGCGCTGACGGCCAAGGGCGTGAACTTCAAGCAGCCGCCCGAGGACATGCCGTGGGGGGACCGGGCGACCTGGTTCACCGACCCCTTCGGCAACGAGTACTTCCTCGTCCAGCGGGCCGAATCCTAGGAACCACGCGCCGACCACCACGGCGACGGTTCCTCGACCCGCCCGTCCGCTCCCGGTGCGCCCGCATCGGGAACGCGGCGGCGGGATCCGACCCGTCCTTCGACGCGGGTGGGCGCGCTCGTGTCCGCGTGGACCGCCTGGGGGTTCTTCGCCCCATGGGGTCGTCTCCCGTGTGTCGGGAGAGCCGTGCTTGTCAAATACCCCTAGGGGGTATACGGTCAGCGGCATGAACCCGACATCCCCTCAGCACGACGCACACGCTGACCAGGGCCAGCACAGGAACCACGGTGACCACGTCGGCCAGTTCCGCCGCCTGTTCTGGATCATGCTGGTCCTGGCGGTGCCCACGGTCGGGCTGAGCGGCATGTTCGCGGACCTGATCGGCTACACCCTCCCCGACGTGCCCGGTCTCGCGTGGGTCTCCCCGGTCCTGGGCACCGTGATGTACCTCTGGGGCGGGTGGCCCTTCCTGTCCGGGGCGGTCGGCGAGCTCAGGGAGCGCAGCCCCGGCATGATGCTGCTGATCGCCCTGGCGATCACCGTGGCCTTCCTCGCCTCGTGGGGCGCCCGGTTGGGGCTGGTCGCCCACCACCTGGACTTCTGGTGGGAGCTCGCCCTGCTGGTGGTCATCATGCTGCTCGGCCACTGGATCGAGATGCGCTCCCTGGCCCGGACGTCGTCGGCCCTGGAGTCGCTGGCCGCGCTGCTGCCCGACGAGGCGGAGCGGATCGACGGGGACACGGTGGTCACCGTCGCCCCCTCCGAGCTGGCCGTCGGAGACCTGGTCGTGGTCCGCCCCGGCGGTCGCGTCCCCGCGGACGGCGAGGTCGCCGAGGGCACCGCGGACATGGACGAGTCGATGATCACCGGCGAGTCGCGCCCCGTCAGCCGCGGTCCGGGCGACCGGGTGGTGGCCGGGACCGTCTCCACCGACACCGCGCTGCGCGTGCGCGTCACGGCGGTCGGCGACGACACCGCCCTGGCGGGCATCCAGCGGCTGGTCAGCGACGCGCAGAGTTCGTCCTCACGCGCCCAGCGCCTCGCCGACCGCGCCGCCGCCTGGCTGTTCTGGTTCGCCCTGGTCTCCGGCGCCCTCACCCTGACCGTGTGGTCGCTGCTCGGCATGCTCGACAACGCCTTGGAACGGACCATCACGGTCCTGGTCATCGCCTGCCCGCACGCGCTGGGGCTGGCGATCCCGCTGGTGGTCTCCATCGCCACCGAACGCGCCGCGCGCGGCGGCGTCCTGGTCAAGGACCGCATGGCCCTGGAGAGCATGCGCACCGCCGACACCGTCCTGTTCGACAAGACCGGCACCCTGACCAGGGGCGAACCGGCGGTGACACGCGTGGTCCCCGCCGAGGGGCGCGGTGAGGACGAGGTGCTGGCCCTGGCCGCCGCCGCGGAGACCGACAGCGAACACCCGCTCGCCCGGGCCATCGTGGCCGCGGCACGCGACCGCGGCCTCGACGTCCCCGAGGCCGCCGACTTCCGGGCGTCCACGGCGGTCGGCGTCACCGCGACGGTCGCGGGCGCGCGGATCGGCGTCGGAGGGCCCGGGATGCTGCGCTCCCACGACGCCGACGAACTGCCGGCCACCGAGCCCTGGAAGGACGAGGGCGCGATCGTCCTGCACGTGCTCTCCGACGGCGCGGTCATCGGCGCGATCGCGCTGGCGGACGAGGTCCGCGAGGAGTCGCGCCAGGCCGTCAGCGCGCTGCACGCCCTCGGAATGGAGGTCGTCATGGTCACGGGCGACGCCGAGGCGGTCGCCCGGTCCGTCGCGGACGAGCTGGGCATCGACCGGGTCTTCGCCCAGGTGCGCCCCGAGGACAAGGGATCCCGGGTCGCCGACCTTCAGGAACGGGGCCGCAGGGTGGTCATGGTCGGGGACGGCGTCAACGACGCCCCGGCCCTGGCGCGGGCCGACGTGGGGCTGGCGATCGGCGCGGGCACCGACGTGGCCATCGCCTCGGCCGGGGTGATCCTGGCCAGTGACGACCCCCGGTCGGTGCTGTCGGTCGTCGAGCTGTCCCGCGCGGGCTATCGGAAGATGAAGCAGAACCTGTGGTGGGCGGCGGGCTACAACCTGGTCGCGGTGCCGCTGGCGGCCGGGGTGCTGGCGCCCGTGGGGTTCGTGATGCCCATGGCGGTGGGCGCGGTGCTGATGTCGCTGTCCACCGTGGTCGTGGCCCTCAACGCCCAGCTGCTGCGCCGCCTGGACCTGCGCCCCGAGGCCAGCACGGCGGCGGTGCTCGACGGTCAGGACTTGGCCGTCCGCTGACCTGGAGGAGGCGGCGCGCCGGGCAGGTTCTCAGGAAAGGGCCCGTGTGATGAGCGGAGGGGCCCGGTGCCGGGCCCCTCCGCCGTCGGAGGAGGGGAGGCCGGGATGACCGGTGAAGGTCCCTACGAGCGGCGGAGTGTGCTCGCGCGAATTCCCGTCCGGGTCTGGGTGGGACTCGTCATCCTGATCGGCGTCATCGTCTTCGTGGTCCAGAACCGGCAGTCGACGGAGATCCACATGCTGCTCGTCTCGGTGGTGGCGCCCCTGTGGGTGACCCTCACGGGCGCCGTCGTGGCCGGACTGCTCGTGGGACTGCTCCTGGTGCCGTCGATCCGCAGGCGGCGGCACAGGTGAGGTGCGCCGGACGGCTCCGAGGATCAGCAGGGCGGAGTGTTCCCTCAGGGATTCTCCCGCCTCGTGTCGGGGAGGGGTGACGCCGATCGGCGGCGCGTGGTGGAACGAGCGTCGGGGGAGCTCCGAGGGGTGGAGCCACCGGCCGTCGCGATCAGGGCGGCGAACCCCGCCAGCGCGGCGAGCACGGCGAACGCCGCCGGATAGCCGCCCAGGGGCACGGCCAGTGCCGCACCCGCCCACGGGGCCAGGGCGGCGCTCAGCATGATCGGGGTCTGCATCACGCCGTTCAGCGCGGCGTAGTTCGTCGTGCCCCATCGGTCGGAGACGGCCGTGGCCTTGAGCAGGGTGAGCACCCCACGTGCCGTCCCCGCGAGCAACGCGAGCAGCAGCACGAGAGCCGACGGTCCGGGAACCAGGGCCAACAGGAGTGTGGTCAGCGCACAGGCGCCCAGGACCGCGACCGACCGCTCGACGTGGCGGCTCCGCCGTTCCAGCGGGCCGTAGACCAGTCGGCCCAGGACCTGCCCCACGCCGCCCAGTCCGAGTGCCCACGCCGCGGTGGTGGCGGTCAGGCCATGGGACTGGAGGAGGGCGACGAGGTTGACCACCACCGCTTGGACGGTGAGGGTTCCCAGCCCCAGGGAAGCGGTCAGCGACCAGAACGCCCTGCTGCGGACGACCTGGGCCACGACCTCATCCGACGCGGCGTGTTCCGACTCGGAGGCGGTCCGCCAGGGCCGGGGCAGTGCGAAGGTGTGCAGGGGCACGACGGTCACGGTCATCACCGCGGCCAGGACCAGGTAGGCGCCGCGCCAGCCGAACATCACCTCCAACGAGGCCGTGAGTGGAGCGAAGACGGTGCTGGCCAACGCCGCGACCAGTGTCAACACGGTCAGCGCCCGAACCCGGCCGGCTCCGTACCAGGACGTGAGGGCCGCGAACGCGGGCGGGTAGAAGAGTCCCGCCATCGCGAATCCGGCGACCAGCCAGGCCGCGCCGAAGACCGCCGGGCCGGGGGCCGCCGCGATGGCCACCAGCGCGGGTGGTGCCAGCAGTGCCGCCATCGTCATCACCGGGCGCGGGCCGTGCCGTTGGAGTCGGCGCCCCACCGCGATCCCGGCCAATCCGGCCACCACCTGCGATCCGGAGAAGAACGCCGTGATCACCGTGATGGACCAGCCGGTGTCGGCGGCGATGGCCGTGGACAGCACGGGGAAGGCGTAGAAGAGTGCCCCGTAGCTGATGGTGACGGTGGCGCAGAGGACCAGGAGGCCCCGGCGCGCCTGCGCGATGGTGACCGCACCGGTCGGCGCGCCGGGACCCGCCTGGTCTGACGAACTCACCGGGCGGATACCGGGTCGCGGGGGGCGGGCGCCCCGCAGCAGCCTCCGGCCTCGGTGGACTCGGCCTCGTCGAACAGCCCCGACCCACCGCACACACCGGTCTCGGGCAGGGTCAGCTCCACCCGCTCGGCCGAGGCGTGGTCCCCGGCGATCCGCGCGGCGATGCTGCGGACCTGCTCGTACCCGGTCAGGGTGAGGAAGGTGGGGGCGCGTCCGTAGGACTTCATCCCGGCCAGGTAGAAGCCCTCCTCGGGATGGGAGAGTTCGCGCACGCCGTGCGGGTAGACGGTGCCACAGGAGTGGACGTTGGGGTCGATCAGCGGCGCCAGCTCCACGGGGGCCTGGAGTGTCGGATCCAGCGAGAGGCGGATCTCGGAGAGGGGGTTCAGGTCGGGGCGGAATCCGGTGAGGGCGACGACCTCGTCCACCGGCTCCAGCGTGCGGCCGTCCTCGGCGGTGAGGACCAGCCGACCGGTCTCCTCACGGACCTCGGTGGTGCGGAATCCGGCCACCACGCGGATGTGTCCGGACTCGACGGCCTTCCTCGCCCGTTCGCCCAGTGCGCCCCGCGCGGGGAGCTGGTCCGCCTCGCCTCCGCCGAAGGCGTTTCCCACCGTGCCGCGCCGCAGCACCCACACCGCTCGGGTCTCGGGAACCTCCTCCGCGAGGGCGGCCAGTGCGACCAGCGCGGTCAGGGCCGAGTGCCCCCGCCCCGCGACGGCCGTGGTGCGGCCCGAGTACCGGGCCCGGACGGCGGGGTTGGCCAGGTCGGGGATGCGATGGGAGATCCGATGGGCGAGTGTCTCCTCGCCCGACGCGGGCAGGCCGTCGGCGCCCAGCGGGTTCGGAGAGCCCCATGTTCCGGAGGCGTCGACGACGGCGCGGGCCAGAAGTCGCTCCTCACCACCGGCCGTGCGCACGCGCACCGTGAACGGCAGCCCCTCCCGGTCGGCGTCGACCACGCGGTCGCGACCCAGGCGGCTGACTCCGATGACCTCTGCGTTCAGACGCACGCGGTCCCCCAGGGCGTCGGCGAGGGGGCGCAGGTAGCCCTCGACCCAGTCGCCTCCGGTGGGATAGGCGTCGTCGTCGGGGCGCCGCCAGCCGGTGGTGGCGAGCAACGTCGCGGCGGCCGGGGAGATCAGGTCGCGCCAGTTCGAGAACAACCGCACGTGGCCCCACTCCGCGACCGCCGCTCCCGGGGCATCGCCTCGCTCCAGGACCAGCACGGGCAGATCACGCGCGACCAGTTCGGCTGCCGCGGCCAAGCCCACCGGCCCCGCGCCGATCACCACGACGGGGTGCTTCTCGACCATGACACTCTCCTTTTCATCGACTGGTGTCTATGGAGAGACTGTATAGATTTCCATCGATGAAAGCAACATCGATGGCGGTCGATATAGATCATCGTTGATAATGGGGCCATGACCGTCATGACACCCGACAGTGCCGCGCTGCACCCCGAGGACGCCGAGACCTACGCCTCCTGGTTCGCCTGCCTGGCCGAACCGATGCGTGTGCGCCTCCTGCACGCCATCGCCACCGGCCCCGGTTCGCTCAGTGTGGGTGCGCTCGCTGACGCGGTCGGTCTGCGCCAGCCCACCGTCTCCCACCATCTGCGCAAACTCGCCGACGTGGGCTTCGTGACCCTGACCAAGGTCGGCACGTCCACGCACGTGGCGATCAACCAGGCCTGCTGCGCCGGCCTGCCGCACGCCGCCGACGCCGTCATGGGACTCCTGGCCTCGCGCCCGTGCTGCCCCACCGATCTGCCCGCCGACGTGACCGTCCGGGCGATGGCCCCCCAGGACGTCGACGACGTGCTGCGGATCTACGCGGAGGGGATCTCCACGGGGCACGCCACCTTCGAGACCGAGGCGCCCCACGCGCGCGACGTGGAGGCCCGGTGGCTGCCCGCGCACCGCTGGGTGGCCGAAGCCGAGGGCCGGGTGGTCGGCTGGGCGGCGGCCTCCCGCGTCTCCGCCCGCGAGGTGTACGCGGGGGTCGCCGAGACCTCCGTCTACGTCGCCGAGGACGCACGCGGGCGCGGGGTCGGCAAGGCGCTGATCCACCGTCAGGTCACCGAGGCCGACGCGGGCGGGCTGTGGACGCTCCAGACCTCGATCTTCCCGGAGAACAAGGCGAGCCTGGCCCTGCACCACTCGGCGGGCTTTCGCACCCTCGGCGTGCGCGAACGGATCGGGCGGCACCACGGGGTGTGGCGCGACACCGTCATGCTGGAGCGGCGCAGGCCCGACCAGGAGCTGGAGGCCGCGCGGTCCACGGTGTGCGACTGCGACTCCGGCGGCGCGGAGGCCTGAGGCGGGTCCGGTCAGCGGGTCGGATCGACGCCCAGATCCGCGAGGAGCCCCTCTACGAGTCCCCGGATCTCGTCCCGGATGGGGCGCACGGCCGCCACGCCCTGACCCGCCGGGTCCGGCAGCGCCCAGTCCAGGTAACGCTTGCCGGGGAAGTACGGGCAGGCGTCGCCGCAGCCCATGGTGACGCACACGTCGGAGACCTCCACGGCCTCGGCGGTCAGGACCTTGGGCCGCTGGTCGGCGATGTCGATCCCCACCTCCCGCATGGCCTCGACCACCGCCGGGTTGACGGTGTCCGCCGGGGCCGAACCCGCCGACCGCACCTCGACGCGGTCGCCCGCGAGGTGACGCAGCCAGGCGGCGGCCATCTGGGAGCGGCCGGCGTTGTGCACGCAGACGAAGAGGACGGAGGGCGTGTCGGCCATGGGGATCTCCCGGCGGTCGGAGTGTCGCATCAGCTCTGGCTGATATGACATTATCAGTACATGCTGACATCAGCCGACACTGATCTGATCCGCGTGCTGGGCGACCCGCTGCGGCTGCGCGTCGTCTCCCTGCTCGCCCACGAGACGCTGTGCACCACGCACCTGGTCGAGGAGACCGGCGCCAGGCAGACCAACCTGTCCAACCACCTGCGCGTCCTGCGCGAGGCCGGGGTGGTCGAGACCGAGCCGTGCGGGCGCTACACCTACTACCGCCTCCGCCCCGAGGTTCTGGAGGGCCTGGCCGGCGCGCTCGGCGAACTCGCCGCCACCGCCCGCGCCACCGGCGCGGCCGACCGGCGGAGGCCCTGCGCGTGACCCGCACCCCCTCCCCCTCAGCCCCCGCCTCCGTGTCCGTCGCCGCGCGCCTGTCCGCCCTCGACCGCTTCCTCGCGGTGTGGATCCTCCTCGCCATGGCCGTCGGCCTGGGCCTGGGCCGTGTGGTGCCCGGGCTCGACGGCGCTCTGGCCGCGCTGGAGGTGGGCGGCATCTCCCTGCCCATCGCGCTGGGCCTGCTCGTGATGATGTACCCCGTGCTGGCCAAGGTCCGCTACGACCGCCTCGACACCGTCACCGGCGACCGCGCGCTGCTCGTCTCCTCGGTCGTGGTCAACTGGGTGGTCGGCCCGGCGGTTATGTTCGCGCTGGCCTGGATCTTCCTGCCCGACCTGCCCGAGTACCGCACCGGGCTGATCATCGTCGGCCTGGCCCGTTGCATCGCCATGGTGATCATCTGGAACGACCTGGCCTGCGGCGACCGCGAGGCCGCGGCGGTGCTGGTCGCCCTGAACTCCGTCTTCCAGGTGCTCGCGTTCGGCCTCCTGGGATGGTTCTACCTCGACCTCCTGCCGGGGTGGCTGGGCCTGGACTCCTCCGGCCTGGACGTCCCGGCGTGGGGGATCGCGCTCAACGTCGTGATCTTCCTCGGCGTCCCGCTGCTCGCGGGCTACCTCACCCGGCGGATCGGCGAGCGGCGGATGGGCCGGGAGCGGTACGAGTCCGCGTTCCTTCCACGGATCGGTCCGTGGGCGCTGTACGGCCTGCTCTTCACCATCGTGCTGCTGTTCGCCCTCCAGGGCGGCGCCATCACCGACCGGCCGTGGGACGTGGCGCGGATCGCGCTGCCGCTGCTGGTCTACTTCGCCCTCATGTGGTTCGGCTCCTTCGTGTTCGGCAGGGTGATCGGGATGTCCTACGACCGCACCGCGACGCTGGCCTTCACCGCCGCGGGCAACAACTTCGAACTGGCGATCGCGGTGGCCGTCGCCACCTTCGGCGTGACCTCCGGACAGGCCCTGGCCGGGGTGGTGGGGCCGCTCATCGAGGTGCCGGTCCTCGTCGCGCTGGTGTACGTGTCCCTGGCCTGGCGACGCCGCTTCCCCGGGGCCCGGACGGGAGCGACCGCTCCTCGGTGACAGGACTGTCACCGTCAGGTAAGGCGGGGGCGGCCACGGAACCGGGCATGCCGACCCGTGGCCGCCTCCACGTGCGCGGAGTCACATCCGGGCTCCGGTCGGAGAAATCGCTGGTCAGCGAGTGCGGCATCCCGCACGGGATCGCCTGCTCCCCGGCGGACGCCGACCGCTGAGGGGCCCGGCGCCGGGCCACGCGGAACAGGGCATCCCGGTCCGGGGGCGCCCGGAGGGGGTGAGACGATGGGGCGGAGATGTCCGAGAGCCAGCCGTGCCGTCCGCTGCGCGCCGGGGTGTTCACCCTGGTGTGCGCGAGCCTGTCCGCGCACGGGCACGCCCTGACCTCCGGACACGACGTCCCCGTCGCCGGTCTCGTGCTCGGCGCGGTGGTGGTCATGGCCGTGGCGTGGGCCGCCGCCAAACGCCGCCACGGCCCGCTGGTCCTGGCCGGATGGATGCTCTGGGGCCAGTTCGCCCTGCACCTCGCGTTCAGCTACACCCAACTGCGGGGCGGCGGACACGGCGCTCACATCGCCTCGGCCCAGAACCCCTCCCTGGCCACCGACACGGCCGCCTACTCGGCCAACGTCGCGGACTCGGCGGCCAACGCCTCGCTGTCGACCTGGCAGATGCTCGCCATGCACGTCGTGGCCGCCCTGGTCAGCGCGTGGTGGCTGCACCGCGGGGAGAACGCCCTCTTCGCCTTCCTGGGCTTCATGGCGCTCACCCTCCTCCCGCTCCTGCTCGTCCTCGGGCGGGTGCGGATCCTCCCCGAGCCCACCCTCGGCCGGGGACCCTGGGGCGACGAGGAGCGCTCCCAGCCCCTCCTGCCCTACCTCCGGCACACCCGGATCCTGCGCGGCCCACCCCTGGCGCCGCGCACCGCCTGAGTATCCGGCGTCCCACCGCACACGCCCCGACCGCGCTGCCCCCGGCACCGCGTCGGTCCGCCGTGCGCCGTGACCCCCGAGTCCCGGTCGCTCCCGATGCCCAGGTCGTGCGCTGTCACCCGGTGGCCTCCACCGGACACCACGAACCCAGACATCCCCCGCGCCCGCGGTCGAGCCCGCGGACGGCCCTCGCCGTCCGCCGGTCCGCCGACCCGCGCGGTGACCGAAGGAGCACTCGTGCCCACGCTCGTCGAGACACGGCCCCCCGTACCCCTGGACAGACGCCTCCCCTCCCCGACCGAACCACGCCCGGAACCGTTCCCGGACGACCGCCCGGAGCGGGAGGACCTGACCCTCCTGGCGCTGCGGGCCAAGGAGGGCGGCATGGAGGAGATGAACTCCCTGTTCTCCCAGACCCGGGACCACGTCGCGCGGTTCATCGCGCGCCGCGTGGACCCCTCCTGGGTCGACGACCTCACCCAGGAGACCTTCTCCCGCGCGATGCACGGTCTGGCCCGCTACGAGGGCCGTGCCCCGGTCCGCTCCTGGCTGCTGTCCGTCGCCCGGCACACCGTCGCCGACCGCTACCGCTCCCACGGCCGCGCCCCGCGCCACGAGCCCGTGGACGACTGGTCGCGGGTCGCCCCCGGAGCCTCCCCCGGACGGTTCGACGAGTACCTGGCCCTCCTGGACCTGCTGAAGGCGCTGCCCGAGGACCGGCGCACGGCGTTCGTCCTCACGCAGATCGAGGGGATGCCCTACGCCGAGGCGGCCAGGGTCATCGGCGTGCCCATCGGCACGGTCCGGTCCCGGGTGGCGCGCGGGCGCCGCGACCTGCTGCGTCTGTTCCACGAGGCCGCCTGACCCCGACGCCTCGGGCCGTGCCGTGCGGCCCGTGACCGACCGAAGGCCGCGCGCGCCCGCCGCGCGCGGCCCCACCACCAAGGAGACAGATGACACCCCGCCCCCTCCGCCCCGCGCGCTGGCTCACCGCCGCCGCGGCGGCGGTGCTCGCCCTCACCACCGCCTGCTCCGCGGGCGCCTCGGCGGCGGACGCCGAGTACTACCTCGACCTGTCCGATGACCCGATGGCCGCCTCCACCGCGGAGCTGACCACGGTCGACGGCGACGCCTGGACCTTCGCCGACGTCGCCGACGACCGACTCACGCTGCTCTTCTTCGGCTACACCAGCTGCCCCGACGTGTGCCCGATGACCATGGCCGACATCGACCTGGCCCTGGACCAGGCGGGCGAGACCGCCGAGGAGTTCGACGTCGTCATGGTCTCGACCGACCCCGCGCGGGACACCGACGAACAGCTGAGGACCTGGCTCGACCGCTTCGACCCCGCGTTCCAGGGCGTGCGCGGCGACGTCGACACGACGGTCGAGGCCGCCGCCGACTACGGCATCGCGATCGAGGCCCCGCAGGAGACCGAGGGCGAGTACCTGGTCACCCACGGCGGGCGGATCGTCGTCCTGCTGCCCACGGGCGAGGCGGCGGGCATGTTCGACGAGGGCACCGAGGCCGACCAGATCGCCGAACTCCTGCCGACCCTGCGGGACGACCTCCTGTGAGCGACGCCAGGGGGGATCGCCGACGTGTCTCCCGGCGCGGCCTGCTGTCCGCGGTCGGCGCGGCGGGGCTCACCGGGCTCGGCGCGGGCGGTCTGGGCGGGTACGCCTCCGCCGTCGCGGTCGGCGCCGCCGTCGACGACGGCTCCGCTCTCGCCTCCGTGCACGCCCGGAGCGGCCCCGAGGCGGGACGGCCTCCGGCGCTGCGCACCCCCACGCCCGCGCACGTCCAGATCCTGGGCGTGGACGTCCGGGGCGACGGGGCCGAGGCCGTGCGCGCCTCCGCCCGCGAGGTGCTGGACGTCTGGACCGGGGAGGCGGCGGCCCTGCACGAGCGGGGGCTGGCCGCGATCGACGAGGGAGCGCCCTCCGGGGGGCTGCGCCCCGCGTCCCTGGGCGTCACCGTCGGCCTGGGCGGATCGCTGCTGGACCGGGCGGGCCTGGCCGACCGCCGTCCGCCCCACCTGGAGGACCTTCCCGCGTTCGGCGCCGACGACCTCGACCCGGCCTGGTGCGGCGGCGACCTGATGCTGCACGTGGGCGCCGAGGACCCGATGGTGGTCAGCTCGGCCGTCGAGTACCTGCTGCGCCGGGCCGGGGACCGGATCCGGGTGCGCTGGGCCCTGCCCGGGTTCCAGCGCTCGCCGGTGACCGCCGAGGACCACACCGCGACCCCGCGCAACCTCATGGGCAGCGTCGACGGCACGGTCAACCCGGAGCCCACCGAGCCGCTGTTCGACTCCCAGGTCCTGGCCGCGCACCCCGAGGAGGCGCTGGCGTGGATGGACGGCGGCTCCTACGTCGTCGTGCGCCGCGTCCGCATGCTGCTCGACGACTGGTTCGCGCTGGAGACCGGGGAGCGGGAGGCGGTGATCGGCCGCCGCCTGTCCGACGGGGCCCCGCTCGGCGGCGACCGGGAGGACGACCGGCCCGACCTGGCGGCGCGTGGCGACGACGGGGAGCCCGTCATCCCGCGCGACGCCCACATCCGCCTCGCCAGCCCGGAGAGCACGCTGGGCGCGCGGATGCTGCGGCGGGGGTTCAACTACGACCTGGGCTGGGACGCCGGGGGCCGTAGGCAGGCGGGCCTGCTCTTCACCGCCTGGCAGGCCGATCCGCGGTCCGGTTTCACGGCCGTGCAGACCAACCTCGACCAGGGGTCGGACGCCCTGAGCGCCTTCATCCGGCACGAGGGCAGTGCCGTGTTCGCGGTTCCGCGCGTGTCCGAGGGCGGATCCGGCCTGGCCGGAACGCTGCTGTGAGAGACCACCGACATCGGCCGGGAACCCGTGCGGGGGCTTCGGCGACTCCACAACCGAGCGTCGGAGCGCACCGGCTCCCGGACGACACCAGACCACGAGGGGGACGAGGAAGCATGTCGAGTGAAGGGCCGAGACGCCGCGTGTCGGGCGCGGCTGCGGTGGGTTTGGCCGCGCTCCTGACCGTGACGGCCTGCGCGGGTGAGGAGCCCGCGGAGCAGGACGCGGCGGCCGGCGCGCACGAGGCTGAGCGGGGCGCCGCCGAGGGCGGGGACCTGCACGTCTCCGGCGCCTGGATGCCCGAGCCCGCCAACCCGGAGGTGGGCGCGGTCTACCTGCGCGTGGAGAACGGCGCCGAGGCCGACGACGCGATCACGGCGGTGACCGCCGACGCCTCCGACGACGCGGCCCTGTACGCCACCGAGACCACCGACTCCGGGGCCTCGATGATGCGCGCCGTCGAGGAGATCCCCGTGCCGGGCGGCGGATCGACCGAGCTGATGGAGGGCGGCTACCACGTCATGGTCAACGACCTGGCCGAGCCCCTCGCCGTCGGCGACCAGGTCACGCTCACCCTGACCTTCGCCAGCGAGCGGGAGGTGGAGGTCACCGTCCCCGTCCAGCCGATGACCGCCGGAGACGGCGGGGAGGACGCGCACGAGGGGCACCACTAGGTTCGCCGCCGCCCCGACGTCCGGGGCGGCGGTGGGGCGACGGCGGCGCTCGCCGTGCCGCGTCCGTGGTCGCTTCGGCCACCGGGGACGCGCCACGCCGAGCGGACCACGCCGACGGGCCCGTCCCGTCCGTGGGGTCGCCCACGCGCGCCCCGGGCGGCGAGACCGCCGCCCGGGGCGCCCGATCGTCCGGGCGAACCGGAACCGATCCCGCGAAATCGGGATTCGGGAACTCCGCGCGGTGTCCCGACGACTCCTGTCGGGAAGGAACCGTCCAGCGGAAGGCGGGTGCCGCGTGCCACCACCGGGAGCCAGTATCCGGATCGAGTCGCTGTCCTGCGACCACGGGCCGGTCAGGGCCGTGCACGAGGTCGATCTGGACATCCGGGCGGGCAGCCGGGTCGCCCTGGTCGGCACGAACGGCTCCGGCAAGTCCACCCTGGTCCGCGCGGTCCTCGGACTCCACCGGTCCACCTCCGGCACCGTCGCCGTCGACGGACACGTCGCCCGCACCTCCCGGGACTGGGCCCGCCGCCGACGCGAGTGCGCGTGGATCCCGCAGCGCCAGTCGGCCGGATCCTTCCCGCTCCTGGTCCGCGAGCTCCTGGACAGCGGCGGACGCGGCACGGAGCGCGCCCGCGCCGCCGCCGACGACCTCGGCGTCGGCCACCTCCTGGGTCGACCGGTCGCCACCCTCTCCGGGGGACAGCTCCAGCGCGTGCACCTGGCGCGCGTGATCGGGCGCGTCGACGCCGGGGCCCGCGTGGTCCTGGCCGACGAGCCGACCGCCGCGCTCGACTTCGACGCCCGCCGCGACGCCGCCCGCCACCTGCTCTCCCTGGGCGTGACGACCCTGGTCGTCACCCACGACCCCGACCTGGCGGCCGACTGCGACCGGCGGCTGGAGATGGCCGCGGGTCGGCTCCGGGAGGTCGCGTGATCGACGCGGACACCCTGACCGCGCTCCTGACCATGCCCGCCGTCCAACGCGCCGGGCTGGGCCTGCTCCTGGGCGCGGTCGGCCTCCCCCTGGTCGGGGTGATCATCGTCGGGCTGGACATCATGCCGGTCCGCTTCGCGATGATGCACGTGGCCCTGCTGGGCATCGCCGTCGGACTGCTCACCGGGGCCGACCCCACCCTGTGCGCCCTGGTGGCGTGCGCCTGCGCCGGGGCGGCCGTCAGCCCCCTGGCCGACCGCCCGGGCGGGCTCTCCGGCGGCATGGGGCTGCTCATGAGCCTGGCCATGGCGGCGGCCCTGCTGCTCATCGCGGTCTCGGGGGCCAACGCCGCCAGCGCGTTCGCCCTGCTGTGGGGCTCCATCCTGTCGGTGCGCACCGTCGACCTGGTCATCCTCGGCTGCCTGGCCGTGGTCGTCCCCGGTCTCCTCGTCCTCTTCCGCCGCCAGCTCGCCCTGCTCCTGCACGACCGCGAGCTCGCGCTGGTCAGCGGCGTGCGTGTCCGCTGGTTCACCCTCGTCCTGCTGGTGATCGTCGCCGTCGCCGTGGCCGGGGCGATCCGGTTGACCGGCGCGCTCCTGGTCGACGCGCTGACCATCCTGCCCGCCCTCGCGGCCCGCCGCCTGGGCGCCTCGCTCGCCTCGATCGCGGTCTGGGCCGTGGTGTGCGGTCTGGTCAGCACCGTCGTCGGCTTCGCCCTGGCCCTCCTCCTCGACCTTCCCCCCGGACCGGTCCTGGTCCTGACGGCCGGGCTCCTCGCCGTGGCCGCCCACCTCCTCCCCGAAAGGAAACGCCGCGCATGGCACCGCACCCCGCACCCCTCCGACCCCTCGCACTGACCTCGGCCGCCCTGACCTCCGTCGCGCTGCTGCTCAGCGGCTGCGCGGCCGGTGCGGAGCCCGGTGACCCGACGGGGAGCGCCGACGACACCGCCGCCGAGGGGCCCGCGGTCGTGGCGACCACCACCTGGCAGGGCGCCTTCGCGACCGCCGCCGGGGCCGAGGACGTCACGGTGATCGTGCCCGCCGACGTCCAGCACGCCCCCGAGTACGAGCCCTCCCCCTCCGACCTGGCCGCCGTGGCCGAGGCGGACTACGTGCTGTACAGCCCCTTCGAACCGTTCGCGCGGCAGATCACCGACGCCGCCGGGGGCGACGCGGAGACGGTCGAGGTGGACCTGGACAACGCACCGGAGACCATCTCCGCCGAGGTCACCCGCCTCGGCGAGCTGTTCGGCACCGCAGAGGCCGCCGAGGGGTGGCTGGAGGACTTCGACGAGGAGCGGCGGCGGATCGCCGAGGAGCTCGCCGGGCAGTGGCCGGACGGTGAGGCCCCGCGCGCCGTCGCGCAGGTCTACGCCACCTGGGCCGCCGAACTGGCGGGGGCGGAGCTGGTCGAGACCTACGGCCCCGAGCAGCTGGGCGCGTCCGACGTGGCGGGGCTGGCCGAGGCCGAGCCCGCGTTCGTGTTCGAGAACACGCACATGTCGGCGGGACGGGTGCTGCCGGACTCCGACGCGCTCCAGATCGGCGTGGTCAACTACCCCGGCGAGGACCTGGACCTGGTCGCGCTGTACGAGACCAACGCGCACGCCATCGCGGAGGCGTTCGCGGGGCGCGAGGCCGAACCCGGCGCCGGGGGCCACGGCGACCACTAGGGGCTCCCATCCGTGGTGGTGGGGGAGAGGCGGAGCCGGTCGGCCGACCCGAGGGCGCGCCCCTCTCCCCCAGCACCGAGTCCGGCTTCCCCCTGGGGGCGGGGCGCGGTCAGTCGACCAGCGCGCGCAGGGCGTCGCGGTCCACCTTGCCCGCCGCCGTCAGGGGCAGCCGCTCGACCCGGACCACCCGTTCCGGACACTTGAACGCGTCCAGCCCGCCCTCCTTGAGGTGCACGGCGAGCGCGTCGACGTCGGGCGGTTCCTGGCCGCCGCGCGGCACCAGGGCCGCGACCAGCCGTTCGCCCATGAGCGGGTCCGGGATCCCGAAGCAGCAGGCGTCCGCCACGTCCGGGTGGGCGCGCACGGCGGCCTCGACCTCGACCGGGCTGATGTTGGCGCCGCCCCGGATCACCACGTCCTTGAGGCGGCCGACCACCCGCAGGAGGCCCCGGTGGTCGAGGACGCCCAGGTCACCGGTGCGCACCCAGCCCTCGGCGGTGCGGTGGCGCCCGTCGAGGCCCTCCTCGCCGACGTGGCACAGCGGGGTCATCGGTCCCAGCGCGATGATCTCGCCGGTCGCGCCCGTGGCGACGTCCCGCCCCTCGGCGTCCACCACGCGGATGGACACGACACTGGAGTCGGGCCGCCCCGCCGGTCGGCCCGGCCCCGACTCGTCGCACGGGTCGCCGTCCAGACCCGTGTGGCAGTTGACGCCGTCCGCCGACCCGTAGAGGTTGACCACGGACCCGCCGAACGCCTCGCGCGCCCGCCGCGCCGTGTCGGCCTCCAGCGGCGCGCCGCCCAGCACCAGCACCGCGCCGTCGCCGGGGCGGGGGCACCGGTCCAGGTCGAGCATCATGCGGATCATCGTGGGCACGCCCAGCACGTGCGTCGGGCGGTGCTCGCCGATCGTCGCCAGCGCCCGCTCCGCCTCGAAGTGGTCGTTGAGCAGCAGCGTTCCGCCGTGCCGGGCCAGGACCACCGACGTGGCGTTGCTGCCGAACGCCGACCCCAACGGGACCAGGAAGTGCGCCCGGAACGGCTCGGCGTCCCGCCGCAGGGAGGCCATGAAGTTCCCGCGACCGCCCGCGAGGGCGTCGTGGGAGTAGGCCACCATCTTGGGCAGGGCCTCCGACCCGGAGGAGACCAGGATCCGGGCGGCGCCGGAGGCGTCCACCGCGGGCAGGTCGGACTCCCGGGCCGGGCCGTCGGTCGTCGAGAGGAACCGTCCCCGGGTGTCCACGCCCACCACCCACCGCAGGTCGGGCAGGCGGGAGCGCAGCGTCTCGGCGGTCCGCACGGGGGAGCGGCCCCGGTGCTCGGTGGCGGCCACGAGGACCGCCGCCCGGCCGCCGCGCAGCAGGGCCTCGACCTCCGACGCGCCGCGCCCCACCGGGAACGGGAGCGCGACCGCGCCGACCGCCGCGACGGCCAGCTCGGTGGCCACGGCCGCCGCCTGGTTGGGGAGTTGGACGGCGACCACCTCACCGGGGCGCACGCCCAGGTCCATCAGCGCCCCGGCCACGCGCAGGACCTCGCGGTGCAGGGCCGCGTACGAGACCCGGCCGTGGTCGTCGACGACGGCGTCCCGGTCGGGGTGGGCCAGAGCCACGGTACGGAACAGCTGGTAGACGCCCATGCCGAGGTAGTGGCCCTCGCTTCTCCACCGTTCGCGCAGGCGGGCGGGGACCAGGTCGGGGAATCGGCTCGGTTCGGGGGCGGTGGCCGGGACGGGAACGGCGGGGGTGTGGGGCGTCGTCATGAGATCCTCCACGGGGAGTCGACCGCCAGGAGACCATCGGCGGTACGGGAGAGCAGGGGGCCCAGACGCGGGTCGTGTTCGAGGCCGGGCAGGTCGGTGGTGACCGTGTGGCCGTCCGGATCGGGGGTCCCGGTCCGGCGGGCCCCGCGCAGCAGGTCGGCCGCCGCGCGCAGGGAGCTCTCCACGGCCACCGCCGATCCCAGGCGTTCGCGGGTCAGCAGGGCGGCGGTCACGGCCTGGGCGCCGAGGAAGCCGCCGAGGACGTCGAGCACGGTCATCAGGGAGGCGACCGTGGTCCGCCCGGGGGTCGGGGCGGGGGCGGTGAGGCCCTCGTGCGCCTGGACCATGAAGTCCGTGCCCGGGGGCAGGCCGTCGGCGGGGCCGCCCCACCCGGAGGTGTAGGCGTACACCAGGCGCGGGTTGGCCCCGGTCAGGGCCGCCGCGTCGAGACCGAGCCGTTCGGCGTTGCCGGGGGCCCAGTTGTGCAGGAAGACGTCGGCGTCGCGGGCCAGGTCGCGCAGGTCGCGGCGGCCCCGGTCGCTCTTGATGTCCACCTCGACGGCGTCCTTGCCGTGGTTGAGCGCGAGCCACCGCGCCGACAGGCCCCGGCAGACGGGCGGCATGCCGCGCAGGGGGTCGCCGCCGGGCGGTTCGATCCGGACGACCGTCGCGCCGAGCGCACGGAGCAGGTGGGCGGCGAGCGGGGCCTGGATGCGGCGGCCCGCCTCCAGGACGCGCAGCCCGGCGAGGGGGAGACGGCCGGGGTCCGCCGTGGGACCGGGGCGGGCGACCAGACACGAGGCGTCGGTGGGCAGGGGGCGCAGGGTCCAGGGCGGTCGCTCCCCGGCCCGCTCCCGGGAGTGCCGAGGGGCGTCCGTGAGGCGGACGAGACCGACACCGGTGCGTTCGGCGGCGGCGAGGACGTCCGCCCAGGAGCGCGCGGCGGCGGCCGAGCGCAGCTCGTCGGGCAGGGGGGCGCAGGCGGTCGCGTAGCGGAACTGGAAGGGGGTCCAGCCCGCGCTGATCGCGCGCCTCGGTGCGTCCAGCTCGGTCCAGAACCGGCCCCAGAGTTCGGGGGCGAGGGCCTCGATCTCGAAGTCCACGCCGTCGCCGCTGGTGAACGTGGCGGTGCCCGGGCTTTGGGTGACGGCCTCGCCGTCCTCGGTGGCCGCGGCGGCCAGGTACTGGGAGACGGTGACCAGGGCGCACGCCTCGGCGCTGGTGTGGACGGTACCGGTGTGCCCGGTGCGCAGACGCAGGAGCTCGGCGGCCAGGAGACCGGTGACGTGGGCGGTGGCGGCGACCGTGCCGACGTAGGCGAGGGGCAGGGGTTCGGGGGCGCCGTGGCGGCGGCCGTGGACGGCCATCAGCCCGGCGCGGGCCTGGAGGTCGGTCTCGCCGTCGTCGTGCGCGGGCCAGTCCAGGACCGCGCGGGCGCCGTGGGGAAACCGGAGTCGGGAGGGGCCGGGGGCGCCGTCGGTCGGGGTGTCCGGCAGGTCGGCGCCGAGGGCGCGGAGCTGGCGTGCGGTGTGGCGGTGCGGATCGCCGCCTCCGTCGCAGGTCAGGTCCGTTCCCGCCAGGGGCGGTGGGGTGAGGGGAACAGTGGAGGTCATGGATGTGCCTCGCGAATTCTGTCCGGAGGATGTGGGTTGGGGAGGGATGGGGGGAACTCGTGGATCGTCCGCTTCGACCTTTCTGTCGCACAAGCAGTCGCCGTCCGGGGCCGGGTGGTTCCCGCGCGGCCGGTCGAGGAGGAGGCGGTGACGGTGGGGCGGGAGTTGTCGGACGGGGTGTCGGTGCTGGTCGGCAGGGTGCGCGACTTCGTGGTGCGCGAGGTCGAGCCCTGGGAGGACGTCCTGGACGGGGGCGGGGACCGGGCGCGGGAGCGACGTGAGGAGCTGAGGGGGCGCGCGGTTCGGGAGGGGCTGTGGGCGCTGCCGTTGCCCGAGGGGCTCGGCGGGGGCGGCCTCGGGTGGGCCGAGTACGCGCCCGTGGCCGAGGCCGAGGGACGGAGCGACCACGGGCCGTCCGTGCTCGGGTCGGCGGCGCTGCTCGACGTGCGGACCCTCGACGCGCACGCGACGCCCGCCCTGCGTGAGCGCTACCTGGAGGGCCTGGTGTCGGGGCGGCTGCGGGCGTGCTTCGCGATGACCGAACCGGGGGCGCGGGGATCGGATCCGGCCACGGTCGCGACCACCGCGACCCCGGACCCCCGGGGTCTCCGGGTGCGCGGGGCGAAGTGGTTCGTGACCGGGGCCCGGGACGCGGACCTGGTCATCGTGGTGGCGCGCACGGGTCCGCCCGGCCCGCGCGGTCGCGACGGACTGACCGTCCTGGCGGTGCCCGCCGAGGCCCCCGGGGTGCGCGTGGTGCGGGAGTTGCCGGTGTGGGGTGTCGGCGGGCAGTACGAGATCGCCTTCGACGACGTGCTGGTCGACGCCGACCACGTGCTGGGCGAGGTCGGTGGCGGGTTACGCGTGGCCGGGTCCCGCGTCGGGCTGGGACGGACGCTGCGGAGCCTGCGGTGGATCGGGCAGGCGGAGCGGGCCTTCGAGCTGCTGCTCGACCGGGCCCGCGACACCGAGCGGGGGACGCCCGCGCTGGGGGAGTACCAGCTGGTGCGGGGGTCGGTGTTCGAGGCGCACCTGGCCCTGACCTCGGCGCGGTCCCTGGTGCGGGCGGCCGTGGCGGCGGTGGAGGACCCGGCCTCGGACCCGGGACGCACGGCGGTGGCGACGGCCAAGGTGGCGGCCGCGCGGGCGCTGTCGACGGTGGCCGACGCCGCCGCGCAGGTCCATGGGGCGGAGGGGTTGGGTCCGGACACGCCGTTGCCGCGGTTGCAGCGGGTGGCGCGCCAGGCGCGGGTGTTGGACGGGCCGGACGAGCTGCATGTGTCCGAGGTGGCGCGACGCCTGCTTCGAGGTTGAGGGGGCGGTCGGGTGTCGTGGCCGGTGGCCGGGGTGGTCGTCGCTGTCCGGGGAGGCCCGAGCGAGGCCGGGATTTGGCAGTGTCGTGTGCGCTGGGTGGGGCGAGGGTGTCGTGCGTGGTCGGTCGCGCCGCGCGTAGTTCGGTTGTGTCGCGAGTGTCGATGGGGCGGGTGGGGTGCGCGCGGTTCAGTACCGCCGTTGGGACTGAAGTGGTCAGCGGTCCGGTGAGGGCAGAGTTGAGGACGAGTGCGGTCGGTGGGCGGAGCGCGAGGGTGCGTGCTGTGAGTCTGTGGTGCCGCGTGGCGCGTGTGTTCCGTGTGGCGGCCACGGAACAGCGATCGTCTTGGGGCTGAGGAGTCAGACGAGGTCTTCGGGGACGGTACCCAGCACCATCGCCGCCGCCAGAGCCAGGAAGAAGTTCCCCCACACGGACTCGATGCCGGTGACCAACCCGTCGGCCACCTCGTAGGACCCCTGCCCGAGGCCGTGCGCGCCCACGTGGTCGCGTTCCAGGGCCCGCACGATCGCGTGCGCCCGTGCCCGTGCGGCCGTGGCGCGGCGTGCGCGGTCACCGGCTGGGGCGCCGCCCCGAGGCGAGGCGGTCGCGGTCCGGTGCGCGGGGCCGTGGGCCGCGTCGGCGACCGGAGCTCCCTCGCCCCCAGCCCGTACCGTTCCCTCTCCGTCGTCCGCGGCCGGGTGCGCGGGCCAGGACCACGGTCGCGCGGCGGGGGGCGACTCCAGAGCACGCGCCAGACGCAGCAGCGCGACCGCCTCGATCGCCGCCGCCCCCGTGTCCACCGGCCCCTGCGCGTCCTCCGCGTCGGCCGGGGGCACCAGCGGCGCGTCCGCGTCCAGCACGGTCCCCAGCGCCGGGTCGTCGGGCCCCACGAGCCCCAGCCGCACCGCGTCCGCGAACGCCGCCAGCAGCCACGCCCGCCCCCGCGACCAGTACCGCGTCGGCGCCTCGTCACGGGCGACACCGTCCCCGTCCAACCGCCACACGGGGACCACCGCCGACCCGTCCCAGCACAGCCGCAGGTGCCGCACCAGGTGCGCCGCCCCGGCCGCCGAGATCGACTCCGACACCCCCCGAGCCGCCCGCATCAGCGGCGCCACACCAGGCGCACCGTCCACACGCACGCGATCGCCCGAGCCCCCGAACGCGTCACCCCACGGGATCACCCCGGCCTCACGCGCGAAGCGCTCGCCCAGTGACCGCGCCGCCCGCCCGGCCGCCTCCTCCAGCGCGGCCACACCGCCCGGAACCACGAAGCGGGAGAGCGCGAGCGGGTACCAGAACACCAGCCCGCGCGTGGCCGTGTCCGCCTCGGCCCACACCGCGAGTCCTGCGCTGGCCGTTCGGGCGGCGTCCACACGCGCCGACTCGGGCCGCTCCAGCGCCCGCAGCCACAGCAGCCCCGCCCAGAGCCCGCCGGTCCACGAACCGCGTCGGCTCGTGACCCACGCGTCGTCGGGGCGTCGGAACAGGGGATACCGGCCTGCGAGCCTCGGATGCAGGTCGTCGACGCCGTCGAGGAGGGCGTCGAGGGTCCGTCGCGCCGCCGTCGACGTCGCGTCGGCGGTCACGCCCGTCCCTCCTTCCGCAGCCACGGGGCCGCCGTCGCGCCCGCCGCGAGCAGCGCCAGCGCGGGCCATCCCCACGCGTACGTGTATCCGGCGGTCTCGGCGAGCGCGCCCAGCACCCCCGGCCCCACCGCGAACCCCGCGAAGAACCCCGCCGACACCAGCGCCGTCGCCCGCCCGGCCCGAGGCCCCGGCACGGCGCTCATCACCGCGATCATCGACACCGCGTTCGCCGCCACCGCCAACCCCCCGACCGCGACCGCCGCCGGGTACACCAGCCCCGGAACCCACGCGGCCGCCACCAGCAGCGCGGGACCCAGGACGGCCCCGCCCGCCAGCGGCGCCAGCAGTCCGAACGCCCCCCGTTGACCGGCCCTGGCCGCCCACAGCACCCGCCCCAGGACCCCGGCGACGCCCAGGACCGCCACCACCAGACCCGCCGCGACCGGGGCCAATCCCAGCTCGTCGGCGGCGAACAGCCCCACGTGCGCGTTCATCGACGACACCCCCACCCCCAGGAAGAGCGAGAACACCGCCAACCGCGCCACCAGCCCGCGCGGCAGCGGCTCGGCGTCCGCGCCGCGCGCACCGCCGCCCGGTGCGTCGGGGGCGAGCGTGAGCAGGGCCCACACCGCGAGCAGCAGCGCGACCACGGCGGCCACCGCGACCGCCTCCCGCCATCCCGACCACGCCGCGATCAGCGACAGCGGCACCCCCGCCACCAGCGCGCCCAGCTGCACGCCGGACTGCTTCCACCCGGTCACGCCGCCCCGCCGCTCGGCGGGCACCGATCGCAGGATCGCCTTGTTGGTCGCCGGGTTGGCGAACGCCTGCGGCAGCCCGGACAGCGCCAGCGCCAGGCACAGCGTGACCAGCTCCTGGGACACCGCGAGCAGCCCCAGCCCGACCGCCGCCAAGGCCAGCAGCCCGACCGTGCACCGCCGCGGCCCCCACCGGTCGGTCAGCCGACCGGCCAACGGGGACAGCGCGGCGGCCACCGCGAACCCCGCTCCGACCGCGATCCCCAGCTCCGCGGGGCCCGTGCCCAGGTCGGGCCCGAGCCTCGGCGCCAGCGCCGCGACCGTGAACAGCGGCAGCATCGACCAGGCCATGACCAGGGTCAGCAGGACGGTCATGCCGCCCACGCGCTCGCGCGTCGTCGTGTCCACCGGGCGGGCACGGTTCATCGGGGCTCCAATACGGTCAGGGGGTATTCGCGGTCTCGATCAGTCTCTCATCCAGCTCGCGCGGCCGCTCCACCGCGTCCTCGGCCGAGGCATCCGATCCCTCGCCCGACGCACCGCCGGACCTTCGCGCGCGCCACCCCAGGGCGACGTCCACGGCCAGGAACACCAGCAGTGACACACCGACCAGCGGCACCGCCCAGCCGACCGCCAGCAGCACGACCACCACCGCCGCCCTGAGCGGCGGCGGCAGGGCCCGGAAGGCGCCGCGCGGGTAGGGGCGGCCGACGCCCAGCGCCCGCGACCGCGTGGGGCGCCGCTGCCACCACATCCGGTAGCCCCAGAGGATCACGGCCAGCAGCCCCAGGGTCAGCGCGGTCAGCACGACCTGGTTGACCACCCCGAACAGCAGCCCCATGTGGGCGTCGATCCCCCACCGGGTGAACTTGGCCATCAGCGGGTAGTCGGCGAACCGCACCACGTCGGTGACCTCGGCCGTGTCCGGCGCGATCGCCGCGCTGTCCGCCCGCGTCGGCCAGAGCCGGTCGAGCTGGCTGACCACGTAGGGCGAGGCGGGCGTCTCCGGGTAGGCGACCTCGACCGGGCCGTCCAGCCCGGCGTCCCGCGCGCTGGCCAGCACGGTGTCCACGCCCCGGTCCACGCCGGGTGCGGCGGGCGGTGTCTCGGCGGACACCGACGGGGTCGTCCAGGACATCCGTTCCCGCAGGTCGGCGATGTTCCCGCCGGCGTACTGCGACCACGTCATCCCGGTCGCCGACAGGAACAGCAGGCCCACCGTGATCCACAGGCCGGTGGCGCCGTGCAGCGAGACCGACCGCGCCCGCCCCGGGGACGCCCCCGAGCCCGGAACCAACGCACGCCGCACCCCGGCACGCGAGCGCCGCACGCGGGCGACCCACAGGGCGACGCCGCCCAGCGCGACCACCCACAGCCAGCTCGCCGCGAGTTCGCTGTACAGGCGTCCGACGTCGCCCAGGTGCAGGTTGGCGTGGAACACCTCGATCCACGTGCGCACGGGCAGCGCGCCGCTCGTGCCGTACGACTCGGTCACCCCGAGCACGTCGCCGTCGTAGGGGTCGACGAACACCGCCGCCCGCTGCCCCGGCTCCAACCCGGGCGCGTTGAACAGCACCCGCGTGGCGTCCTCCTCGGTCGTGGGCGGGCGCACCGCGTCGAGTTCGGCGTCCGGCAGTTCCCCCCGCGCCACCCGCACCTGTTCGTGCAGCGGCAGGGTCTCCCCGGCGGGTTCGACGCGCAGCAGGTCGGCGTGGACCGCGTCCTCGATCTGCGGCGTCCACACGTACAGCAGTCCGGTGACCGCCGCGACCAGGATGAACGGGGCGACGAACACCCCGGCGTAGAAGTGCAGTCGCAGGACCAGTGGTCGGAGCGCCGTCCATGCCCCCGGCCGCGCTCGGCCCGCCGCGCTCTCGGGGGGTGTGTCCTTGTCCTGTTCCATGGAGGCGTTCTCCTCGTCGTCGGCGCGCCGCGCCGAAGGTGGTGCTGTGTTCTCCCTGTTCAGGTCGTTCGCGAGGACTGTCCGGTTCCCGCGCCGAAGTGCTTGGCCCCGGGGGCGAGCGCGGCGGCGCCCGGACCGAGGAAGCACAGGACCGCGCACACGACCAGGACCGCCTCGGCGCCGAACGCCTGCGTCGCCGGGGCGATCAGCGCCAGTCCGACCGGGGCCAGACCGTAGGAGAACAGGAAGTCGAGCGAGGAGACCCGGGCGAGCTTGTCCGGCGCGACCTCCCGCTGTGCGGCGGTGAACCACGGGACGTTGAACAGCTCGATCCCGATCCCCGCCAGGACGTAGGCCGCGACCACCGTCCACGGGCTCACGGGGAACAGCAGGCTCAGCGGCGCGAAGCCGTACAGCGCCAGACCCGCCAGCGCCGCCCAGCCCTGGGCGGCAGGTCGCCAGCGCCCGATGAGCACCGCCCCGACCAGGGCGCCGGCGGTGTAGGCGGTCATCGCGCCCGCCAGCACCGCCTCGGTGCCGAACGTGTCGCGGCTGACCACCGGGAGGAGGACGTTGGTCGCGGAGTACCCGGCGGCGATGACGGCGGTCAGCGCGCCCAGCCCGGCGAGGAACCAGGTGTGCCGCCGGGCCTCGCGCAGGCCCTCGGCGAAGTCGGCGACCGGCGACCACCGCCGCTCCGACACCGCGGCGACCGGCTGGGTCGGTGCCCCCTTCGGCGGGGCCAGCGCCGCGACCGCCCACGCCGCGGCCGTGACCAGCAGCAGGGCGCTCGTCCCCAGCAGCGTCGACAGCAGGGCCGTCAGCGCGGGGGCGACCAGCGTCGTCACGCGGACGGAGATGGTGAGCGCCGCGTTGGCCCGCTGGCGTCGGGGTCCGTCGACCACCTCGGCGGTCAGCGCCTGGAACGCGGGTCGGCACGCGCCCTGACCCGCGCCGACGAACACGGCCGCGGCCGCCGCGAGCGCGATGGTCGACGTGCTCACGCCCACGGCGACCACGGGGGTGGCCACCGCCGCGGTGAGTCCCGCCCACAGCACCACCGACCTGCGGGAGAAGCGGTCGGCGAACAGGCCGCCGAGGGGGAGGGCGACGAGGAATCCGGCGGTGCGGGTGGCCAGGGTCAGGCCGAGCCCGACGGCGGTGAGCGATCCGTCCAGGACGGCCAGGCCGAGGATGAACGGCATCGCCCACGTGGCCAGGCCGGAGGCGGTGTTGCCCGTCCACAGCCTGAGGAAGGCCGGATCCAGCAGCACGGACGTGCGCGGTGGGGCGGGGCGGTCGAGGTCGGTCGTCCGGGGGTGGGCCACGGTCGTTCGACGTCCTTTCCATGTGCGGTCAGCGAGGGTGACGGTCGGCGGGGCGGGTTCGGCGTGGTGCCCCGAGCCCGACCGGCGGTCGATCGGCGCCGTCTCCGACGGTGGTTCCCGACACCCTCTGCTGACAACGGTTATCATTTTCATTAAGATAGCGCACGGCTTCCGCCACCCGGACGTCCCGCCCCCGCTCGCACACCCCTCCTCCGATCCCAGAAGGCCGAACGACCATGACCCTCGACGACCTCTTCCGCGACGCCCTCGACCAGGTCGGCGACACCGTGGCCACCAGCGTGTTCTGGCTGCACCACGGCACCCGCCTGGCCGGGAGCGGCACCACCTACCTCAACCAGTACGTCGCCGTCCGCGTCGGCGGGGCCTTCGGGGCCTGTGCGTTCGAGGACGGGGGGATCGCGCCGGACCTGTGTCGCGAGGCCTCGGGCGCGCCCTTGGCCGAGCTGCTGTCCGACGGCCCCCTGCCCCTGCGGATCGCCGCGCTCGACGCCTACCTCGGCCACACCTCCCCCCACCGCGACGACCCCCGCGCCGAGCCGGTCACCCTGCCCGCTGGGACGCCCGAACAGCGCGCCGCGGCCCGCGACGCCGCCATCGCCGAGCTCGCCCCCGTCGCCGAGGGCGCGAAGATCGCGCTGATCGGCGTCGTCAACCCCCTCGTGGCCGCGATCCGCGAGCGCGGCGGCGAGTGCCTGCCCTGCGACCTCAACCTGCGCGCCACCCGGTGGGGCGACCCGATCGCGGAGTCGATGGCGGAGGTGGTCGACGTCGCCGACGCCGTCGTGGCCACCGGCATGACCCTCGGCAACGGCACCTTCGACGAACTCCTCGGGCGCTGCCGCGAGCGCGGCATCCCGCTGTACGTCTACGCCCAGAGCGCGAGCGCCGTCGCCCGCGCCTTCCTCGGGCACGGCGTCGCCGGGGTCTCCGCCGAGCCGTTCCCCTTCTCCCAGTTCAGCGCCGACGCCACCACGCTCTACCGCTACCGGGCCCCGGCCGCCGGCACGGTCTGAGGCCGACGCGGCACCGCCGCGGCCCAGCGCCGAAACCCCCAGTCCGGCCCCCGAGCAGGGCGGGCGCGCGCCCCTCGTCCCTCCCGCGCGCCCGCCCGTCCGCCTGCCACCCCACCCTCACCAAGGAGAACGACCGTGGACGAGCACGTGTCCGACGCGATCGGCCGACCCGACCTCATCGACCTCGGCGGCGGCCTCCTCTGCCTGCGGTTCGAGACGCTCAAGGTGGTCTCGGCCCTGGCCGCGGTCCGCCGCCTCATCGAGACCGGGACCGTCCGTCCCGGCGACACCGTGATCGACAGCTCCAGCGGCGTCTACGCGCACGCCCTCGCGCTGGCCTGCCACCGGTACGGGCTGCGCTGTCACATCATCGGCTCCACCACCGTGGACCGCACCCTGCGCGCGCAACTGGAGATCCTGGGCGTCCACCTGGAGCAGATGGAGTCCACCGACGACCTCAGGCTCGACCAGAACCGCCGTGTCCGCCGGGTCCGGGAGATCCTGGCGGAGAACCCGAACTACCACTGGATGCGCCAGTACCACGACCCCGTCCACTACCTGGGGTACCGGGAGGTCGCCGAGACGATCCGCCGGGAGGCGGGCGGAGGCGGCCTCACGCTCGTGTGCGGCGTCGGGACCGGCGTCTCCAGCGGGGCGCTGGGCGGCTACCTGCGCGAGGCCGACCCGGACACCCGCGTCGTGGGGGTGCAGCCGTTCGGCAGCGTCACCTTCGCCAGCGACGGCGTGCCCGACCGCGACATCATCATCGCGGGCATCGGCAGCGCCATCCCGTTCGGCAACGTCGACCACACCCTCTACGACACCGTGCACTGGACGGGTTTCGAGGCCGCCCTGGCCGGAACGGTCGACCTGCTGCGGCGGCACGCCGTGTTCGCGGGGCTCTCCAGCGGGGCCGCCTACCTGGCCGCGCGGTGGGAGCGTGAGCTCGACCCCGGCCGGACGGTGGTGTTCGTCGCCGCCGACACCGGCCACCGATACACCGACTCGGTGTTCGCCCGGCACCGGGAGGCGGAGGCGGTCGAGGACCTCAAGCCGCTGGACATCGCCGACACCTCCGAACTCCAGCTGCCCTGGGCGCGCATGGAGTGGCACCGGGCCGGAGCGCCGCGCCAGGCCCGGTTCGACCGCACCGCCTGAGCCGCGTCCCCACCACGAACGGGCCCGCGCGGATCGACTCCGCACGGGCCCGTCCCATGTCCTCGCCGCTACGCGTCCAGCTCGCGCAGGTACTCGGCGAAGCCCTCCAGGCCGTCGATGTTGCGCGGGCTGGAGATGCCCTCGTTGTAGTCGAGGATGTAGAAGTCGTCGTTCTGGACGGCGGGAAGGTCGGCGGTGGCCTCGTACTCCCGCAGGAACTCGATCTTGTCCTCGGCGGGCTGGTCCCCGTAGTCGAAGATGATGATCACCTCCGGCTGGGCCTCCACGACGGCCTCCCAGCCCACCTGGGTCCACCGCTCGTCCAGGTCGCCGAAGATGTTCTCGCCGCCCGCGAACTCGATGATGTCGTTCGCCGGGACCTGGGCCGCCGCCGTGAACGGCTGGTCGGTGCCCGAGTCGTAGAGGAACACCGGGACCGGGTCGCCCTCGGGAGCCCGCTCCTGTACGGCCTCGACCCGCTCGCGGTACTCGGCCACGAGCTCCTCGGCGCGCTCCTCGACGCCGAAGATCCGGCCCAGCCGCTCCAGGTCGGTGTACAGGCCCTCGAACGGGGTGTGCCGCTCGGGGAAGTTCGGGTAGTTGTAGCAGGACTCGGCGTGCATGAAGCTCTGGATGCCCAGCTCGTCGAGGATCTCGGGGGTGATCCCGCGCTCGTCGCTGAAGCCCGAGTTCCATCCGGCGAGCACGAAGTCGGCCTCGGCGTCCACCACGAGCTCGCGGTTGAGCAGGTCGTCGCTGAGGAACTCCACCCGCTCGTACTCGGCGGCCCAGGGGGACTCGGAGACCGGCGGGTTGGCGGGCGGCAGGACGTAGCCGTGCACGTGGTCGGTCAGGCCGAGCGCGAACATCTTGTCGGCGCTGCCGCCCTCGTAGACCACCGCGCGCTGCGGGGTCGTGTACTCGACCTCCTCGCCGCAGCGGTTGACCGTGACGGTCGCGGCGGCGGCGTCCTCGGCGCCCTCGACCTGGGCGCCGCAGCCCGCGGTCAGGAGCGCGAGGACGCCCAGTGCCGCGGGGGCGCGCAGTGGTCGGCCGAATCGGTGGCTCATGTGGTGCCTTCCTCTGGTGTGTCGGGGTTGAGGGTGTAGAGGAGCTGGGGGTCTCCGGTCAGGGGGTGGGGGACGACCGTGGCCGTCACGCCGAAGACCCGCTCGATCAGCTCGGGGACGAGGACCTCCCGGGGGGTTCCGGAGGCGACCAGGCGGCCCTCGGACAGCACGCCGATGCGGTCGCAGACCGCGGCGGCCAGATTGAGGTCGTGCAGGACGAGCAGGACGGTGATCCCCGCGCTCCGCACGAGCGAGAGCAGTCCGATCTGGTGCCGCACGTCGAGGTGGTTGGTCGGCTCGTCCAGGACCAGGACCTGCGGTTCCTGCACGAGGCAGCGCGCGACGAGGACGCGTTGGCGCTCGCCGCCGGACAGCGAGAGCACGCCCCGGTCGGCGAGGTGGGCGACGTCCATGCGCTCCATCGCGGCCCGGCACAGCTCCCGCTCGCGCGCGTCGAGGGGGCGGTTGCCCCGCACGTGCGGGGTGCGGCCCAGCGCGACGATCTCGGCGACGGTGAAGTCCAGGTCGCTGCCGCCCTCCTGGGTGAGCGCGGCGACCGACCGGGCGCTCTCGCGCAGGCTCAGCTCGCCCAGGTCCCGCCCGTCCAGCCACACGGTGCCGCGCGAGGGCCGCAGCGCCCGGTAGACGCAGCGCAGTGCGGTCGACTTGCCGGAGCCGTTGGGGCCGACCAGCCCCACCACCCGACCCTTGGGCACCTCCAGCGACAGTTCGCGTACCAGCTCCGCGCCGCCGACGCTGACCGAGAGTCCGTCCACGCGCAGTTCCATCAGCGGCCTCCGAACAGGTAGCCCCTGCGGCGCAGCAGGAGGATGAACACGGGGACGCCGACCAGCGCGGTGATGAAGCCCAGCGGCAGTTCGCGCGGGGCGGCGACCACCCGCGCGACCAGGTCGACCCAGACCATGAACACCGCGCCGACCAGCGGCGCGACCACCAGGACCCGGCGGTGGCCCGCGCCGACGACGATGCGCACGACGTGCGGGACGACCAGGCCGACGAACCCGATCGCGCCGCTGACCGCGACCATCGCGCCGGTCATCAGGGCGGTGAGGACGAACAGGCCCCGGCGCAGGCGGTCGGTGTCCACGCCCAGGCTGGCGGCGGTCTCGTCGCCGAGGGTCATCACGTCCAGGCGGCGGCTGGCCGAGGTGAGCAGCGCGATGCCCGCGACCACGATCGCCAGCACCAGCGGCAGGGAACCCCAGGTGGCCGCGCCGAAGCCGCCCATCGTCCAGAACAGGACGGTGCTGGTGGCCTCGTTGCCGGGGACGAAGTAGACGATCACGCCCATGACCGCCTGGAAGCCGAAGGACAGGGCGACGCCGGTCAGGACCAGGCGCAGCGGCGTGACGCCGCCCGCCGACAGCGCCGCGAGGTAGACGAGCACCGTGCCGCCGAGCGCGCCCAGGAAGGCGCCCGCCGAGACCGCGTAGATCCCGAGCGAGCCCAGGACGCCGAAGACGCCCACCGCGACCGCGCCGACCGACGCCGCCGACGACACGCCCAGGATGAACGGGTCGGCCAGCGGGTTGCGCACGAGCGCCTGGACGGCCACGCCCACGGCGCCCAGCCCCGCGCCGACGGTCGCGGCGAGCAGCACGCGGGGAGTGCGCAGCTGCCAGATGATCTGGTAGCGCGTGACCTCGTCGGCGCCGATCACGTCGCCGGTGGTGCCCGCCCAGAGGTAGCGGAGGGTGTCGAGGGGGGCGACCACCGCCGACCCGAGGCCGATGGCGAGCACCGCGGAGACGGCCAACACTACGGACAGGACGGTGACCGTCCAGGCGGTGCCCGTGCGGCGGCGGGCGGTTCGCGGGGGCGGGGGTCCGCCGACGGTCAGCGGCGGGGTGGTCGGGGGCGGGGTCGCGGTCCGCGCCACGGGGCGCACCTTCCTTCTCGGGTGGGGGAGCGGTCGGCGGTCGGGAACCGGCGCCGGGGGTCACGGGGGCGTGGCTGGTGGGGGAGGGGCACGACGGGGGCGGTCCTCTCCCCGGGCAGGGGCGAAGCGGGATAGATAATGAAAATGATAATCATTCTGTCAAGTCCCAGGTGAGGCGACCCCGCGATTCCGGCGCGTGCCCGGCGCGGCGGTGCCGATGCGCGGAGGTGAGGCTTCGTCGAGGAGGGGGCGACGAGCGGAGGAACGGCGGTGGTTCCTCGGGGGAGGAAGGCGCGCGGCCGGAGGGCGCACGGCCTGCGAGTGGCGGTCAGCGGGGTCGGCCGGGCGGACCCGCGCGAGCTCGACGGCACGGAGAGGCCGGAGCTGGGGTGGCCATGGTCGACGCCTTCGCCACCCGGTGGGACGACAACGGCTGGCGCGACCACCGGATCGTCTGGTTCCACCTCTCCCCCTGTCGCTCCGATTCGTGCCCAATCCACCACTTTGTGTGATGATGGAGCTGTCTGTGACCGAATGACCGAGGGGGTCCCGCATGGTCCAGAAAGTGATGTCGCTGCTGCACGAGACGTCCCCCTACGAACGCTTCCTCGCCGAGGGGACCGGGTTCGACCCGCAGGGGCGGGGCGCCGACCACCCGGTGTTCGCCCGGGAGATCTCCCGGCTCTCACCCGAGCTGATCATCGAGGTCGGCACGTGGACGGGCGCGTCGGCGCTGCACATGGCGAGGGTGGCGCGCGGCCTGGGGCTGACGACGGAGATCGTCTGCGTCGACAGCTTCCTGGGCGACGTCGAGCACTGGACGCTCCCGAGGCGGCGGTCCGAACTGCGACTGGAGTTCGGGTACCCGCAGATCTACCGCCAGTTCCTGGCCAACGTCGTGCACGCGGGGCTGGAGGAGATCATCACGCCGTTCCCGTGCACGAGCGCCCGCGCCGCCAGGATCCTCGACCGCGAGGGGGTGCGCTGCGACATCGCCTACCTCGACGCCGGGCACGAGTACCGCGACGTGATGACCGACATCCAGGACTACTGGGCGCTCGTGCGCGACGGCGGCGTGCTCATCGGGAGTGGCTTCCGGGCCGACCGTCCGGGGGTGAGGACGGCCGCGCGGGAGTTCGGCGCGGCGATCGGGCAGGACCCCGAGGTCGACGGGGACAGGTGGGTCCTGCGCAAGGAATGACCCCGCGCCCCCGGGACGAGCGGGAGTAGCCTGGAAGGGGACTCGACGGCCGCGCGTCCGTGTTCGCGCGGGTGGGCGGCCCGACGGACAAGGGGGGTCCGTGATGAGTACGGTCCGCAGCGTCATGACGTCCGAGGTCTTCTCCGTCACCGAGGACGCGGGTTACCGGGAGATCCTCGAAGCGCTGGTCGACCACCACGTGGGCGCGCTGCCCGTGACCGACGCCGAGGGGCGCGTGGTCGGGGTGGTCTCCGAGGAGGACCTGCTCCACAAGGAGGAGTTCAAGGGTGGTGACTACATCCCGCCGCCGCGGGCCCGGCTGCGTGCCCGACTGGGAGTCGGCGGCGCGGCGCGCGACAAGGCCCAGGCCACGAGCGCGGGCGAACTCATGACGCGGCCCGCCGTGACGGTCGGCCCCGACAGCAGTGTGGTCGAGGCGGCACGGGTGATGGAGCGGCGCGGCGTCAAGCACCTGCCGGTGGTGGACGAGGAGAGGCGTCTGGTCGGGATCGTGAGCCGGTCCGACCTGTTGCGGGTGTTCCTGCGCGGGGACGGCGAGATCAGGGACGAGGTGCGCGGTGAGATCACCGAGGTCCTGAACCGGGCGCGCGACGAGGAGCCGACCGCGACGGTCTCCGACGGCGTCGTCCACCTGACCGGGACCGTGCGGCTGCGCAGCGAGGCCCAGGAGCTGGTGCGCCGCGCCCAGCGGGTCGAGGGTGTGGTCACCGTCGACTCCGACCTCGACTGGCACGTCGACGACATCGTCCCCGAGCACGTCCGCTGGCGCTCCGTGACCCCGTAGCCGGACGTGCGGCGAGGGCCCCGGCCGCGCCGGGGCCCGCCCGAGCGCGACCGTCGGGGCCGCGCTCGCCCTTCGTGCCCGGAGCCGGGCGCGCTAGGGTCGCGGGATGGACTGGATCGACCGGGTCGCGGCGATCAGACGCTGGAACCGCAACGGTTATCGCGCCCCCCACAAGCCCCTCCTGCTCCTCTACGCGTTGGGGCACCACCAGCGCCACGGCGCTCGCCCCATCTCCTACAGCGAGGCCGAGCGGCACCTGGCCGCCCTGCTCCGGGAGTTCGGGCCTCCCCGGCGGACGTCGCCCGCCTACCCGTTCCACCACCTCGCCAGCGACGGCCTGTGGCGGGTCACCACCGTCGACGGCGAGCAGTGCGACGCCGACACCGCCGTCCGGCTGCGGGGCGAGGGCGCGCGCGGCAGCCTGAGCCCCGAGTTCTCCGCGGCGTTGTCGCAGGACCCGGGCCTGGCCGCCCGCATCGCGCGCTACCTCCTCGACGCGAACTTCGAACCCTCCCTCCACGCGGAGATCTGCACGCTCGCCGGGCTCGACCTGGAGAGCGGAATCGCCCGGCACGGCGGCGTCCGCTTCGTCGCGGGACGGCGCGACCCCGGTTTCCGCGACCTGGTGCTGGACGCCTACGACCACCGCTGCGCCTTCTGCGGCTATGACGGGTGGATCGACGGCGGTCCCGTGGCGCTGGAGGCCGCGCACGTGCGCTGGTGGGCGCTCGGCGGCCCCGACGACCTCGCCAACGGCCTGTGCCTGTGCTCGATCCACCACCGGCTGTTCGACAAGGGCGTCCTCGGGCTCTCACGCGACCACACCGTCGCCGTGTCGACCCGCTTCCAGGGGCGCTCCCCGGCCTCGGAGCGGCTGGTGTCCGCACTGGAGGGTCGTCCGCTGAACCGTCCGGGGGGCGCGGATCCGGCCGTCGAACCCGACCACGTCGACTGGCACGGCCGCGAGGTCTTCCGCGGCGACCACCTGGCCCTGGCCGGGTAGCCGGGGCGCTACCCGACCTCGCGCAGGACCGTGGACTTCCACGGGCACCAGATCGCGCCGGGCAGGAAACCGCGGCCGACGACGTCCAGGTGGTCGCCGACGTAGGCCGGGTGGGCGTCGCACACCTCGATCTCCGTCTGGAAGAAGGAGATGCTGGCGGGATCGAGGTGGAAGTCCCAGTCGGGGTTGTAGTCCACCTGCCTCCTGATGATCGTGCCCTTGACGTTGACCCTCTTCGTCTCGTCCCCGGAGACGATCCTGCGGGCGTGGGCGATCCGCTTCTCGTTGGTCAGCTTGATGACGAACTCGCTGTGCTCGGGGTACTGGAAGGCGAAGTAGACGGCGTCGGCCATGGAGAGCCCCTCGGATGCGTGGAACACGGTCGGGTCCGTCACCGGGAGGAGGGGTCGAGCGTGCGCGGGGCGGACGCTGAACAGGAGACTACATCGAGCGACCGCGTGAGTGCCGAGGGTCGCGCGTTCTCGGCGTGGGGCGTGTCGGCCCGTGATCCTTCACGGCGTTCGACGCGCGGTGCACGTGGCCGGGTGCGGCCAGCGGTCGGTGTCCGTTCACCTCCGGTATGACCTGCGGCACCCGTGATCGCTAGGATGCGACGCGGACTGAGCCGGAAGAGCAGAGAGAAGAGCACAGTGGCTGCTGATGGAAGTACCAAGGCCGTCGTGGTGGCGTTGGGGGCGAACCTCGGGATCGCCGTCACCAAGTTCGTGGCGTTCCTGCTCACGGGCTCCTCCTCCATGCTGGCGGAGTCCATCCACTCCGTCGCCGACTCCGGCAACCAGGGCCTGCTCCTCCTCGGCGGCAAGCGCGCCAGGCGCGACGCCACCGCCGCGCACCCCTTCGGCTACGGCCGCGAGCGCTACATCTACGCCTTCCTCGTCGCGATCGTCCTCTTCAGCGTCGGCGGCCTGTTCGCGCTCTACGAGGCCTGGCACAAGATCTCCGACCCGCACCCGATCGAGGACTGGCGCTGGGTCCCGGTCCTCGTCCTGGTGGTCGCGATCATCCTGGAGTCGATGGCCATGCGCACGGCCATCAAGGAGTCCAACGCCGTCCGCGGCAAGGCCAGCTGGGTCGACTTCATCCGCCGCTCCAAGTCGCCCGAACTGCCGGTCATCCTCCTGGAGGACGCGGGCGCCCTCCTCGGCCTGGTGTTCGCCCTCATCGGCGTCGGCCTGACCCTCATCACCGGCAACGGCGTCTGGGACGGCCTCGGCACCGCCGCGATCGGTCTCCTGCTCGTCGCGATCGCCATCGTCCTGGCCGTCGAGATGAAGAGCCTCCTGGTCGGCGAGTCCGCCACCGAGGAGCACGTCCGCCAGATCGAGAGCGCCATCTCCGCCACCGAGGACATCGACTCCGTCATCCACATGCGCACGATGCACCTGGGCCCCGAGGAGCTGCTGGTCGCGGCCAAGGTCGCCGTCGACGGCGAGGACGACGCGGCGCGCGTCGCCCGCGCCATCGACGCCGCCGAGGCGCGCGTCCGCCAGGAGGTGCCGATCGCCACGCTCATCTACATCGAGCCCGACCTCAGGCGCACGCTCCAGACCGCGGAGGAGACCGCCGCCGCCGAGTGACGGCGTCCGGACCCTAGAGCCGCAACCGCACCCCGTACACCTCCAGCCACGTGTTGAGCTGGATCACCATCTCCGCGTGGGTGCGGGCCACCCACACGCCGCGCCCGGAGACCAGCGCTCCGGGCGCGGCGGCCACCTTGGCGGTCGCGTCCCGGTCGATCAGGTCGGCGACCGGGGCGCCGGGGTCGTCGAGGATCCGCCGCAGCCGCCCGCACAGCTCCTCGGCGTAGACCACGTCCTGCACCACCGGGTACGGCGACTTGCGGCGCTCCAGCACCGACGTCGGCAGCACGTCGGCCAGCGCCGCCCGCAGGAGGCTCTTCTCCCGCCCGTCGAAGGACTTCATCGACCACGGCGCGTTGTACACGTACTCCACCAGCCGGTGGTCGCAGTAGGGCAGCCGCAGCGACAGCCCGACGGACTGCGCGATCGACTCGCTGTGCGGGACCAGCGTCTCCAGCCAGTTCGTGACGTTGACGTACCAGGCGTCGCGCATCCGCCGCTCGACCTCGGACTCGTCCGGCTGGTGCGGCACCCGCGCCATCGTCTCCCGGTACCGCTCGGCGCAGTACCCGTCCATGTCCAGCGACGCCAGCAGGTCCGGTGCGAGCAGGTCGGTGCCCAGGCCGTACCTCGCCCCCGTCCACCGGGCCATCGCGATCCACGGGAACGTGGGGGCGCGCAGCAGCTGCTCGTGCTCCAGCCACATCACCCCGCCGAACACCCCGTCGGCCGCGTCGCCCAGCAGCGCGAGGTCGGTGTGCTCGCGCACCGCCCGGCACAGCACGTACAGCGACGTGTTCATGTTCCCCAACGGGCTCGGCACGTCCTTGGCCCGCAGCGCGTTCCGCTGGACCAGCGGGTCGAGCAGGTCGGCGGTGTCGACCACGATGTCGGTGTGCTCGGCCCCGACCCGCGCGGCCATCTCCCGGACGAAGGGGGCGTCGGGCGTGCTCCACACCTCGTCGGCGCGGAAGTCCTCCTCCGAGCCGAAGGCCACCGAGAACGTGCGCAGCGGCCCCGCCCCGCGGTCGGCCAGCCGCCGCGCGGCCAGCGCGGTCACCCCGCTGGAGTCCAGCCCGCCGGAGAGCATCATCCCGACGGGGGAGGGGCCGCCGGTCTGCTCGCCCACCGCCTCGTCCAGCAGCGCGCGGACGGTGGCCACGGTGGTGTCGTGGTCGTCGGTGTGCGGAGCGGCCTCCAGCGACCAGTAGCGCTCCTCCCGCACGCCGTCGGTCCCCACGCGTACCAGGTGCCCCGGACGCACCTGGCGCATCCCCCGGAAGATCCCGTGGCCGGGGGTCCCCGCGTACGACAGGATCTCCCGCAGGCCGTCGAGGTCGACCGCGCTCTCCGTGCCGGGGTGGGCCAGCAGCGCCTTGCGTTCGGAGGCGAACAGCACGCCGTGTCCGCCGGGCAGGTAGAACAGCGGCTTGTTGCCCAGGCGGTCGCGGACCAGCAGGAGTTCCCCGCGGAGCACGTCCCACACCGCGAACGCGTAGATCCCCCGCAGCCGCTCGGCGCATCCGGAGCCCCACTCCAGGTACGCCGCGGCCACGATCTCCGTGTGTCCGCCGCCGGTCAGCCGGTGCCCGCGCGCGGTCAGCTCGCCCGCGAGCCCGTCCGCGTTGTACACCTCCCCGTCGAGGACGGCCACGGCCACCGCGCGCCCGTCCCGCTCGACGGTCAGCGGCGGTCCCTCACCCGAGTCGCCGCCCGGCGCCCCGCGCTGACCCAGCAGCGCCCGCTCGGAGTGCCACACCGCCTCGTGCTCCGGCCCCCGGCAGGCCGTCGCCGCGGTCATCGCCCTGATCACCGACCACTCACGCCGCAGGTCGCGTCCGTGGTCCACCCAGCCCGCTATCGCCGACATGTCGTTCCCTTCGCTTCGTGCGGCGGACCGGCGCCCGCCGTCGTCTACCGACCGGCGGCCAGGCGCCGCTGGAGCCCGCGCCGCGCGGCCCACACGGCGATCGCGGTGCACAGTCCGAGCCCGCCCAGGCACGTGAAGTAGACGGGCTCCCCGATGACGTCGACCAGCCGCGCCAGCTGCCCGCCCAGGGCCGCGCCCACCGCCGCGAACAGCCAGAACAGCCCGAGGACCTGCCCGTCCAGCCCACGCGGGGCCACGTGCGAGGCGAGGCTCAGCCCGACCGGCGCCACCGCCAGCTCACCGACCACGAGCAGCAGGTACACCCCCAGCAGCCACAGGGGCGACACCGGCCCCGCCTCCGCCCCGAGCGCGGCCACGGCCATGACCGCGAACGCCACGCCCCCGAACAGCAGGCCGCCGGAGAACTTCACCGCCGGGCCGACCCGCGACCCCAGCCGGACCCACAGGGCCGCGAACAGCGGCGCGAGCAGCAGCAGGAACAGGGGCTGCGCCGACTGGAACCAGCTCGCCGGAACCAGGAAGTCCGCCACCGTCCGGTGCACGGACTCCAGCGCGAACAGGTTGAGCAGCGCCGGACCCTGCGCGAACAGCAGCCAGAACACCGCCGACGCGATCAGCATCCAGACGAAGGCGCCCATCCGGGTCCGGTCGTCGCCGCTCCGGGGCAGGCGGCGCAGCAGGCGCGTGCAGTAGACGACCGGGACCGCCAGGACCCCGATCCCGACCAGCATGAGCACCCGTTCGGCGGTCAGCACACCGGTGAGCAGGCCCACGGCCACCGCCGCGGCGGGCAGCCCGCCCCACAGCGCGGTCCGCCGCAGGACCAGCCGCCGCTCCTCCTCCGTGGCGGGGTCGCCCGGCCGCGCCCCGACGTCGCCGAGCCCGCGCAGGCCCAGCACGTAGTGGACCAGCCCGAACGCCATGCCGACCGCCGCCACCCCGAACCCCAGGTGCCAGCCGATCCGCTCGGCCACGTATCCGGTGATCAGCGGTGCGAACAGCGCGCTGACCTGGATGCTGACGTAGAAGACCGAGAACGCCGCCTCGCGCCGCTCCGGTCTGCCCTCGAACATCCGGCCGACCATCGCGGCCATGCTCGGCTTGACCAGCCCGGTCCCGACCACGACCAGCCCGAGCCCCGCGTACAGCGACGGGCCCGCCGGCACGGCGAGCACGGTGTGCCCGCACATGATGAGCACCCCGCCCCACAGCGTGGCGCGGCGCGGTCCCAGGAGCCGGTCGCAGACCCACCCGCCCGGCAGGGACGCCATGAACACGAGCGCCATGTAGATCCCGACCAGCGCGGCGGCGCCTCCGTCCGCCATGCCCCGGCCGCCCCCCTCGGGGTCGGCGACCAGGTGGAGGTAGAGGATCGCCAGCAGACCGTAGAAGCTGAACCGCTCCCACATGTCGACGACGAACAGCGTCCCGAACCAGCGCGGGTACCCGAAGAAGGTCCGTTCGCGCGCCGGGGCCCGTCCGGAGGCGTTCGCGGTCACCGGCCCCGACCCCCCTCGGGGCGGTGCAGCAGCTCCACCACCGCCACCGACCACGTGAACCCCGCGCCCACGCCGACCAGCACGCACCGCTCGCCGGGCCGGAGCCCGCCGGAGGCCGCCAGGTGGTGCAGGCCCGCGAACTGGTCGCCCGCGCCCAGGTGCCCGATCCGGCGGCCCCACTCCCACGTGGTGCGCTCGGGGTCGATCTCGAACCGGTTGAGGAAGTGCGCCCGCATCCGGGCCAGCCCCAGGTGGGGCAGCACGAACCGGGCGACGTCCTCGATCTTGAGGTCCGCCTCGGACAGCGCCCGGTCGAGCGCCGCCTCCTGCCCGGCGTCGATCCGCTCCAGCACCGCGTCCAGTCCGTGGTCGGCGACGAACCCGCGCCGGGCCGCGTCGACGTCGACGGGCGTCCCGTGCTCCAGCGGCGCCGCCCCGAACGGCCGACGGCCGCGCTGCATGCCCTCCAGGCCGGGGTCGGCGGCGGTCACCAGGCTGACCAGCCGGGCGAACCCGCCCCGGTTCGACAGGACGAGGGCGGTCCCGCCGTCGCCGTAGACCGTCCCGGGGTCGGTCACCCACCGGTCGAAGCCGGGCGGGCAGAACCGGTCGCCGGTGGTGAGCAGGGCCGTGGAGCGCCCCTCACCCGCCGACAGGTACCCGGCGGCCAGCTCCAGGGCGGCCAGCCCGCCGTTGGAGAGCTGACGCACCTCGAACGCCGGGCCGTGCTCGACGGAAGCACCCCCGCCCAGGGCGACCCGCTGCACGTAGGACGCGGGCGCCCACATGTCGTGGCCCTGGTGGTAGGTCGAGGCGTGCAGCACCAGGTCGGCGCGGCCGACCCCCGCCCGCGCCAGCGCCTCCCGCGCCGCGCGCGCGGCCATCTCAGGCCCGGACGCGTCGTCGGACACGCAGACCGACTCGATGCCCGTCCGCCACACGTCGCTGCTCCGACACCACCCCTCGCGGACGGCGTCCTCCACCCGCACGGTCGGGGGCAACCACCGCCCCGTTCCGGCGACGTACATTCGCGCGTACCTCACCCCGCGCTCCCTTCCGCCCGATCCGTCACGGGAACATGTCCTGGAGCAGCGACGTGTCGTGCTTGGCCCCCACGAACCGCGAGTCGGCCAGCACCTCGCGCAGCAGCGGCGCGGTCGTGCGCACGCCCGGTCCGGACACCCGCAGCTCGCTCAGCGCCCGGTCCATCCGGGCGATCGCCGCCCTCCGGTCCGGCGCCCACACCGCGACCTTCGCCAGCAGCGAGTCGTAGTCGGGCGTGATCGTCCACCCCGGGTACGCGTGCGTGTCGACCCGCGTGAACGGGCCGCCCGGCGGGTGGAACTCGGTGAGCGTGCCGGGCGTGGGCGCGAAGTCCCGCCGGGGGTCCTCGGCGTTGATCCGGCACTCGATGCTCGCGCCGTCGAGCGGCACCGCGTCCGTCTCCAGGGGGATCCCGGAGGTGACCCGGATCTGCTCGCGGACCAGGTCCACGCCGGTGACCATCTCGGTGACGGGGTGCTCGACCTGGATGCGGCAGTTGATCTCGATGAAGAAGAACTCCTCGCCGTCGACGAGGAACTCGAACGTGCCCGCGCCGGTGAACCCGACCGCCAGCGCGCCCCGCACCGCCGCCTCGCACATGCGCTCCACCGTCCGGGGCGACAGGCCCGGCGCCGGGGTCTCCTCGACCAGCTTCTGGTGGCGGCGCTGCACCGAGCAGTCCCGCGCCCCCAGGTGGACGCCGTTCCCGTGCTCGTCGCACAGGACCTGCACCTCGACGTGGCGCGCCGACTCCACGAAGCGCTCCAGGTACACGCGTCCGTCGCCGAACACCGCGCGGGCGCTGGCCACGCACTCGCGGAACGCGCGCGGCAGGTCGCGCGGGTCGTACACGACGCGCATCCCGCGCCCGCCGCCGCCCGCCACGGCCTTGACGATCACCGGGTAGCCGATCGCGTCCGCCGCCTCCTTGGCCGCGGCCGCGTTGGGCGGCGGGACCCGGCTGCCGGGCAGCACGGGCAGCCCGGCCCGCTCCATGAGGGAGCGCGCCCCCGCCTTGTCCCCGAGCTCGGCCATGACCCGGGGGCGGGGGCCGACGAAGGTCAGTCCGTTGGCCGCGCAGACCTCGGCGAAGTCGGGGTCCTCGGACAGGAACCCGTACCCCGGGTGCACGGCCTGGGCGCCGGCGCGGGCCGCCGCCTCGATGATCGACGGGATGTTGAGGTAGCTCTTCCTGGCGGGCGCCGGGCCGATGACGACGGTCTCGTCGGCGAACCGCGCGACGGCCGAGTCCCGGTCGGCGGTGGAGCACACGGCGATGGTGCGGATGCCCATCTCGCGGCAGGTGCGGGCCACGCGCAGGGCGATCTCGCCCCGGTTCGCGATGAGGATGCTGCCGATCACGTGCGTCTCCCTCACAGGTCCTCGGACGGTTCGGGCGCCACGGCGATGAGCGGCTGCCCGTACTCCACGGAGGTCCCGTCGGGGACGAGCACCTCCACGACCCGGCCGCGCACGTCCGACTCGATCGGGTTCATCAGCTTCATCGCCTCCAGGATCCCGATCTGCTGGCCCTTGTCGACGAGGTCGCCGGGGCTGACGAACGGCGCCGCCCCGGGTTCGGGCGCGTGGTAGAAGGTGCCGACCATGACGGCGGTGACGTGTCGGACGTCCTCCCCGCCGGCATCCGCCGCCCCGGCGGTATGCGCTCCGGCCAGTGGTGTCCCCACGGTCTGGACCGCCTGACCGGCACCGGGCGCGGGAGGCGGGGCCGCGGCCTCCGCCGGGGCTCCGGCCCACTCCAGTTCGACGACGGTCGGCCCGGACCGCACGGTCAGCCGCCGCAGCGGCCCGTGCGTGTCGCGGACCAGCGCCCCCGCCTGACGGCACAGCTCCGCGACGGACGGAGCCCCGTCCAGCGCGGGCGCGTCCTCGTCTGCGTCCGTGTCCCGTGCGGTGTGGTTGAGGGGTGTCTCGGTCACCGTGCCGACCTCCTGATCGGGTTCCGTCCGATGTCGCGGAAGCGCTGTCCGCGCTCGTGCAGAAGCTCGTCCTCCGAGCGGCCGTCCAGCTCGGCCAGGGCCGTGCGCAGGGCCTCGTGGAGCAGGTCGGCGGCGGCCACCGGATCGGTGTGCGCGCCCTCGCCCGGCTCCGGGACCACCGCGTCCACGGCGCCCATCCGCAGCAGTTCGCGGGCGTCCAGGCGCAACGCCGCCGCCGCGTCCTGGGCCATGGTGCCGTCGCGCCACAGGATCGCCGCGCAGCCCTCGGGGCTGATCACGGAGTAGACCGCCGAGGCCAGACACAGCACGCGGTCGGCGACGCCCAGGGCCAGCGCGCCCCCGCTGCCGCCCTCGCCGGTGACGACGCTGACCACCGGCACGGGCAGCTGCGACATCAGCCGGATGCTCTCCGCGATCGCCACCGCCTGCCCGCGCTCCTCGGCCTCCATGCCCGGGTACGCGCCCGGGGTGTCGATGAGGGTCACCACCGGGATCCGCAGCTTGGCGGCCAGCCGCATGAGCCGCGCCGCCTTCCGGTACCCGTCGGGGGTGGGCATCCCGAAGTTGCGGGCGACGCGCTCCCGGGTGGTGTGGCCCTTCTGGTGGCCGATCACCATGACCGTGCGCCCGTCCAGCAGCCCCATCCCGCCGACGATCGCCGGGCAGTCGCCCGCGATCCGGTCGCCGTGCAGCTCCTGGAAGCCGTCGAGCAGGTGGGAGACGTAGTCGAGCGCGGTGGGCCGACTCTCGTGCCGGGCGGCGCGGACCGACTCCCACGCGTCGCGCTCGGGCAGGTCCTCGAACCGGCGGATCAGCGTGTCCGGCCCCGGCTCGGACCCCCGGTCCGGCCGGGCCGCCCGCACGAGGCCGGCCAGGGTCGACCGCAGCTCCGCGCGCGGGCGGACGTCGTCCACCAGGCCCTTGCCCAGCAGGAACTCGGCGGTCTGGAAGCCCTCGGGCAGCGACTGCCCGATGGTCTGGGCGATGACGCGCGGACCCGCGAAGCCCATGCGCGCACCGGGCTCGGCGACGATGACGTCGGCCAGCGTGGCGAACGAGGCCGCCACGCCGCCGTAGGTCGGGTCGGTGATGACCGAGACAGTGAGCACCCCCGCCCGGTCCAGGGCGGCCAGGGCCTGGCTGGTCTTGGCCATCTGTAGGAGGGACAGGACGCCCTCCTGCATCCGCGCCCCTCCGGAGGCGGTCACCAGGACCAGCGGCGTGCGCGTGCGCAGGGCGGTCTCGGCGGCGTCGGCGATGCCCTCGCCCACGGCCGTGCCCAGACTGCCGCCCATGAACGCGAAGTCCAGGACGCACACGACGACCGGGTGCCCTTCGATCGTCCCGGTGGCCTGGAGCAGCGCGTCGTCCATTCCGGTGTCCGCGCGGGCCTCGCGCAGCCGGTCGGCGTAGGGCCGCAGATCGGCGAAGCCCAGGGGGTCCTCGGGCGGGTGCGGGCTGGTCAGCACCGTCGCGGAGCCCTCGTCGAGGAGCTGCGCCAGGCGTTCCGGCGCGGTCAGGCGGGAATGGTGGCCGCACTCCGAGCACACCCCGAGGTCGCGTCGGAACCTCTTGGCGTACAGCAGCGCGGAGCAGCGGCCGCAGGTCACCCAGTCGGCGGCCGTGGCCGTGGGTTCGATCGTCTCCGTCATGTCCACTCCTCCCTCCGCCGGTCGCGGGGGCCGTCGGGGGCGTCGTTGGCGTGGGTGTCGGTCGGGGGCGGGCGGAGCGCCCGGAGGCAGGCCGAACTCGGCCGCCCCCGGACCGTAGGGGGTCGGGGAGTGGTGCCAGCCGTACGCGGCCAGCGCCCACCCGGCCCAGCGCAGCCCCGCCAGCAGCCGTCGCCGCGGGTCCTGGGGGGCCGGGTGGTCGCTCGGCGTCGCCATCGTCACTCCCCGCCGAACGCGTCCCTGACCTCGTAGACCTCGAAGAACCGGTCGCGTTCGCGGTCCTGGAAGGGGCGCAGCGGCGCCGTCGCCGTGCGGTGGTCCGCGCCGCGCTCCCAGTCCAGGAAGGCGGCGAGGCTCTCCCACTCGCTCATCACCAGCAGTCGACCGGCGTCGTCCACCGCGCCCAGCAGTTCGTTGCCGAGCAGACCGGGGGTTCCGGCCAACTCCTCGCTGATCGCGCGGTAGGCGTCCTCGACCGCGCCGGGGCCGTCGTCGGGCGCCCGGTGCCAGATGAGCACCCGTGCGCGCCCGCTCACCCGCGCGTCCCGACCAGCTCGTGGACCACGTTCATCGTGTACATCGCCCCGCCGCGCCGGTACGGGTGCAGCTTGGTCCGGTGCTGGACGTGCTCGTCGCTGTGCTCGAACTCGCGGAAGCGCTTCTCGTCGACCCAGTCGCTGACGACGTAGTAGACGCTCTCCTCGTCACTGCTCCGGAGCAGCCACTGGCCGAGGTTGGCGGGGTGGTCGGTGATGACGTTGCCGATGGACAGCCACGTGTCCTCGAACCCCTTCTCCATGCCGGGGTTGAGTTCGAAGCGCAGCAGGACGCGGAACATGGTGTTCTCCTCGTTGGTGTGCTTCATGGCTAGATTCCGCCGTCGACGGGGATGGTGGCGCCCGTGACGTACCGGGACAGGTCGCTGGCCAGGAAGAGGACGGCGCCGCCGATCTCCTCGGGGGTGCCCAGGCGGCCCAGGGAGGTCAGCTGGCGGTAACGGGCCTGGAGCTGCTCGTACTTCTCCTTGGGCAGCTTGGCCGCCTCCTCGGTCTCGATCACACCGGGCTCGACGACGTTGACGCGGATGCCGCGCCCGCCGAGCTCCTTGCACAGCGACCGGGACAGGCCGATGAGACCGGCCTTGGCGGCGGTGTAGTGGGAACGGGTGGGGATGCCGACCGTGGCGACCCGCGAGCCGATGTTGACGATCGACCCGCCCTCGCCCATGAGCGGCAGCGCGGCCTGGATGACCAGGAACGCGCCGGTCAGGTGGGTGTCGACGACGCGGTGCCACTCGTCCTCGGCCAGCTCGTCGTAGGGGACGTGGCTGATCACGCCGGCGTTGTTGACGACCGTGTCCAGGCGGCCGTACCGGGTGCGGCACTCCGCGACGAGCCGGTCCACGTCCTCCTTGGAGCGCACGTCGGCTCGGACCACGTGGTGGTCGCCGGGGATCTCCTTGAGCTCCTGCTCCAGTTCGCGGACGGCCTCGCTCTCGGTCCGGTAGCAGGCGGTGACGTTGGCCCCGGCCCGGGCCAGGGTGAGGACGACGGCGCGGCCGATCCCTCGGGATCCACCGGTGACCAGGGCGTTCTTTCCGGACAGGGAGGCGTTCATGGGTTCCTCTTCCTACGTCGGCGGGGGATGCGGGCGGTGCGGTGCCAGGGGGGCCGGGACGGTGCCAGGTGTCCCGGGGGGTCAGGGGTGCGCCGGCGCGGCGCCGGGGCACGGCGGCGGTCAGGCCAGGACGGAGCCCAGCAGCAGGGCGTTGCACACCAGGGCGGCGGCGGCCAGCGCCGTGCGGACGGCGTTCCAGTCCCGCCAGCGCCTGCGCGGGTCGACCGACTCCCAGTCCTCGGGGAGGTCGTCGGGGTCCAGCCGGGCGACCCAGCGGTTGATGGGGACGTTCTTGGTGAGGGACACGGTGATCGCAGCGACGAGCAGCAGCGCGGCGGCGCCCGCGAGGACCCGCGCCGTCGCGTGCGGTGCGGCCAGGACGAGCAGCGCGTCGCTGACCAGCGCCGTGAGCAGGCAGATCGGCATGAACGGGTCGAAGCGGGAGACCAGGAACATGTGCACGGGCACGTACTGCTCCCGGGGGAGGCGGAGCAGGAGCGGGGCTCCGCCGAGGAAGGCGATCATCATGCCCCCCGTCACCAGCCCGCTGCCGACCATCGCGAGCGGCAGAAGGATCCAGGCCATGGTCATCTCCAGTCGGAGCCCTCCGGGGCGGGGCCGACGCCGGGCGGCGCCGCGGCCGTCGGCCGCGCGCTCAGGAGGACCGGTTCCGTGCGGCCTTCTCGACCTGTTCCTTGATGTGCGGCATCTGCTCGGCGGTGTTCCCGCGGATGTGCTCGGCCATGGCGTCGTCGTCGAAGGGCATCTCGTCCTTGACGTGGAACTCCTGGACCCAGCGCATCTCCACGCCGCCGTCGACGGGGAGGTACTCCCAGTAGATGTTCATGAACTCGAACGGCCCGGTCTCGACGCGGTGCGCCCGCACCGTGCGGCTCTCCCGGTCGGGGGTCCGCTCGGAGACCCAGCTCCAGACCTTGCCGTCCTCGTCCGGGTGCAGGGCGAGCCGGAACCGGACGGTGTCGCCGCGGCGCTCCAGGATCTCCGCCTCGGCGTACTCGGTGAACAGCTCCGGCCACGACTCGACGTCGTTGGTCATGTCCCACACCAGGTCCATGGGGGCGTCGATGACGATGGTCGCCTCGGTGCGCGCGCTCACGAGCCCACCACCTCCACGCGGGAGTTGACGTAGTCGATGAAGGCGCGCGGGGTCTCCAGGTCGCCGAGGTCCTCCTCGGGCAGGGAGAGCCCGAACTCCTTCTCCACCTTGTTGGCGATCTCCATGACCGCGAGGGAGTCGTAGCCCAGCTCGGGGAACGGGGTGTCGAGGATGTCGCCGTCCAGGTCGACCGTGTCGTCGACGCCGACGGACTCGCGGGTGACCCGGCGGAAGACGTCGGGGGTGAATCGTGTCATCTGTGCCTCCTCAGGACGCGTGTTCGGTCGTGCTCTCGGGTCCGCGCACCACCAGCGCGGAGTTGAAGCCCCCGTAGCCGCGGGCCAGGACCAGGGCCGTGCGCAGCTCGCGCGCGGTGCGCGGTTCGCCGCGGACCAGGTCGACGTCGCACCCGGGGGCGAGCGCGGTGACGTTGGCGGTCGGCGGGATCACCCCGTCGCGGCAGGACAGCAGGGCGGTGACGACGTCCAGCGGGCCCGCGCCCGCCGACAGCCGTCCGGTGAGCGTCTTGGGCGCGGTCACCGGCACCCCGCGCGGGCCGAAGACCGCGGTGATCGCCTCCGCCTCGGCGCGGTCCAGGTCCGGGACCCCGGCGGCGTCCGCGAACACGACGTCGACGTCACCGGGCTCCAGGCCGGCGTCGGCCAGGGCGCCGCGCGCCGCCGCCTCCAGCGCGGGCGGCCGACCGCTGCCCGGACGCGGGTCGAAGGTCGACGCGTAGCCGAGCACGCTCCCGTGGTCCTGCCGGACACCGCGCCCGCGCGCGCCCTCCTCCGTCTCCAGGACGAGGATCGCCCCGCCCTCGCCGAGGACGTGGCCGGTGGCGTCCGGTGAGAACGGCAGGAACGCGCGGCCGGGGTCGTCGGCGGTGGTCAGCCGCCCGGTCGGGATCTGGGAGACCAGACCGGCCGGGGACATCGCCGACTCCGTGCCGCCCGCCAGGACCAGGCTCTGGGCCTGTCCCAGCACCCGCCGCGCGTGGCCGAGCGCGTCGAGCCCGCCCGCCTGGTCGGCGACGAGCACCCCGCAGTGCCCGCGCAGCTTGTGCCGGATGGAGAGCTGGCCGCTGGTCGCCGCGTAGAACCACGCGATCGACATGTACGCGCTCATGTTCTTCGGGCCGGTGCTCCAGAGGACCTCCAGCTCCCGCTGGCCGAACTCCACCCCGCCGGTGCTGTTCGCGGTGACCACGCCCATCTCGTACTCGGGCAGCTCGGTCGGCTCGGCGCCCGCGTCGGCGAGCGCCTCGGCGGCCGCGGCGAAGGCCAGGTGGCTCATGGTCGAGGTCTCCGCCATCAGGCGGCTGGGGACGTGCTCGGCCGGGTCGAAGCCGGCGACCTCCCCGGCCAGCGTCACCGGGTACTGGGAGCAGTCGAAGCGGCGGATCCGGTCGATCCCGCTCTTGCCCGCCAGCGTCGCCGCCCAGTACGCCTGGACGCCGACGCCGTTGGGGGCGACCACCCCCAGACCGGTCACACGTACGGCGCTCATACGGAGCCTCCTCGCGGTGCGGCCATGACGATCGCGCTCTGGAACCCGCCGAAGCCGCTGCCCACCGACAGCGCCACGTCGGTGCGCTGGTCGCGCGCGGTCACCGGGACGTAGTCGAGGTCGCACTCGGGGTCCCGGTTGCGCAGGTTGGCGGTGGGCGGGATGACGTCGTGCTCGATCGCCAGTGCGCAGGCGGCCGCCTCGATCGAGCCGATCGCGCCCAGGGAGTGGCCGACCATCGACTTGATGCCGCTCATCGGCGTGCGGTAGGCGTGCTCGCCCAGGCTCGCCTTGACGGCGGCGGTCTCGTGGCGGTCGTTCTGCCTGGTGCCCGAGCCGTGCGCGTTGACGTAGTCGACGTCGGTCGGGTCGAGCCGTGCCTGGTCCAGGGCGACGCGGATCGCCTCGGCCATCTCGCGGCCGTCGGGCTTGAGGCCGGTCATGTGGAAGGCGTTGGCGCGCGTGGCGTACCCGCTGATCTCGCAGTACACGTGCGCGCCGCGCCTGCGCGCGGCGTCCGCGCGTTCCAGGACGAACATCGCCGACCCCTCGCCCAGGACCAGACCGTTGCGCTCGGCGTCGAAGGGTCGGCAGGCCTCGGCGGGGTTGTCGTTGGTGATCGAGGTGGCGCGGATGGCGTCGAAGCAGGCCACGGTGATGGGCGAGATCGGCGCGTCGGTCGAGCCCGCGATCACCACGTCGGCGCTGCCCTCGCGGACCAGCTCCGCCGCGTAGCCCAGGGCGTCGATCCCCGACGTGCACCCGGAGGAGACCACGTGCGCCGCGCCCTCCGCGCCGCACGCCCAGGCCACCTCGCGGGCCATCGCGCTGGGGGTGAAGTAGTCGTAGATGTGCGGCACCGCGTACTCGTGGTCCACCAGCCACTTGCGGCCGCCGTCGCTGACGACCGTGTACTCCTTCTCCAGGCCCATCGTGCAGCCGACCGCGTTGCCGACGCTGACCGCGGTGCGTCCGGGCGTCAGGTCGCCGACGGTCAGCCCGCTGTCGCGCAGGGCCTCGCCCGTGCAGACCACGGCGAACTGGGTCGCGCGGTCCATGCGCCGGACCTCCTGCGGCGTCAGCCCGGCCGCGACCGGGTCGAAGTCGGCCTCGGCGGCGATCCGGCACCGGAACCCGGTGGTGTCGAAGAACGTGATCGCGCGCGTGGCGGTGCGCCCGGCGGTGACGCTCTCCCAGAAGGCCTCCCGGCCGACGCCGCCCGGGGCGATCACGCCGATGCCGGTGACGGCCACCGCGTGCCCGCTCATCGGACGCCTCCCACCTGGGCGGCCGGGCCCTCCGGGGCCGTCGGCAGGTGCTCCAGGTCGACGTGGCCCAGCTCGGGGCGCGGGGCCAGCGGGCCGAGGTGGAACACCACGTGCGCCGTCTCGGACCCGGGGTTGCGGACCCGGTGCCGCTCGCCGATCGGGACCATGAGCGCGTCGCCCGCGCCCAGTTCGATCTCCTCGTCCGCCACCCGCATCACGACCGTGCCGCGCACGACGTAGACGAACTCCTCCGAGTAGGGGTGGGTGTGCTCGCACACGTACTCACCGGGTCCCAGGGTGAGCGTTCCTCCGAACCCCGACGTGGACGTCACCGTCCTCGGGCTGAGCAGGACGCGTACCTCGCCCCCGCGTCTGCGGTCGGGCTGGACGTCGCGCTCCGACACCTTCACCACCGGTGCGGCGGCCATGGGCTGCTCCGTTTCCGCGCATTCCTGGGGGGTCTCCACGTGTCCGCCGCCGCTCATGTGGCCGGTGTCCACGAGTAGAAGGCCTCGGCCATGGCGTCCTTGGGTTCCGCCCAGGCCGGGTCGTAGGGGCTGATGAACCGCGCCAGCCGGTGGTGGATGTCCTCGTACAGGGGGTGGCTGCGCGCGCGGTAGAGGTTTCCGGTGATGTCCTCGTCGGCCTCGACCAGGTGGAAGTAGAGGTCGTGGAACCGGAACAGCGTGCGCCGGTCGACGCCGATCAGGTGCGGCAGTTCGGTCGCGTCGGAGTCGGCGAAGACCTGGGCGACGTCAGCGGCGTCACCCGGGTTCATGCGCGCGACGATGAGTGTTCGGTGCATGCCTGGGGCCTCTCCACGGGTGCGGCCCCGCCGGGCGCCGCCCGGGCTGGCCGGGCGTCGGCGGGTGTGCTGGGAGCACGGTCCCGCAGAGATTCGCAGTCGCCGGTCGTAGTTCCTTAAATGCGCGGAAGAAAGCGCTCCAGGGATCCTCGACCCCCGTTCCAGACGAGTGCGACGCCCGGGTGGGTTAGTGGGGGCGACCGGAATTCGCGGAAGGGAGACGCGGTGTCGCCGATGGTGGTGCAGGTGCTGGGACAGATACTCGGAATCGTCGCGGTCCTGGGAAGCGGGATCGTCGCGGGGGTGTTCTTCGCGGTCGCGGTGAGCGTGCTGCCCGCCGTCGAGGCGATGCCGATGGGCTCCTACATCGAACTGCACAGGCGGCTCGGCAAGGGGTACCACCCGTCGATGCCGTTGGTGGTGTCGGCGGCGGCGGTCTCCTGCCTGGCGCTCGTCCTCCTGGCGCCGACGGTCCCCTCGCGGGTGCTGTTCGGGGCCGGGCTGGCGATGCTGGTCGGGGTCCAGGTCGTGTCGCAGTTCGGGAACGTGCCGATCAACAAGCGGGTCAACGGGGTCGACCCGGACGACCTGCCCCCGGGCTGGGTCGACCCCCGGCCGTCGTGGCGCGGCTGGCACCGGTGGCGCACGGTGTGCGCGCTGGGCGCCCTGGTCGCGACCGCCACCGCCGCGACCCTCCTGCCGACGCCGTGAGCGCGGACACGGGCAAGGACGTGGGCACGGGCGCGGACGCCGCGCCGCCGTCCGGCGGCGCGGCGGCCCCGGCGGGGGACGCGGACGTCCACGGTGGCGCGGGCGCCGCCCCGGGGCGCACCCGGGCCGTCCTGGCCACCGTCCTGACGGCGGCCTTCATGACGCAGGCGGGGGTCACCGCCGTCAACGTGGCCGTGCCCGCGATCCAACGGGAGTTCGCGGTCGGCGGCGCGGTGATGCAGTGGATCCTCGCCGGATACACCCTGCCGTTCGCGCTGCTGCTCATCACCGGCGGCCGACTCGGGGACATCCTCGGCCGTCGGCGGGCCTTCCTGGCCGGGGTGGTCGGGTTCACCCTCGCCTCCCTGCTCGCCGCCCTCGCCACGGGGCCCGCCACGTTGCTGGCGGCGCGGGTCCTCCAGGGCGCGTCCGCGGCCGTGGCGGGACCGCAGGTCCTGGCCGTGCTGCGCTCGGCCGTGCCCCGGGAGCGGCGCGGGGCGGCACTCGGCGCGTACGCCGCCGTGATCGGGCTGGCGACCGTCGGCGGACCCGTCCTGGGCGGCGTGCTCGTCCAGTTCGCGCCGTTCGACCTCGGCTGGCGGGCGGTTCTGGCGGTGAACGTGCCGCTCGGGCTGCTCGTGGCCCTGGGCGGGCTCCGCCTGCCCGAGGCGCGGGCCCGCGGCGGAGCGCGGCTCGACCCGCCGGGGGTGCTGCTGGGCGGGACCGCGCTGCTCCTCCTGCTCTACCCGCTGGTCGGCGGCGCCCAGACGGGGTGGCCGTGGCACACCTGGGTCATGCTGACCGCGTCGGTCCCGGCCGTGGTGCTGTTCGCGGTCGCCGAGCGCCGCCGGGAGCGCGCGGGCGGGCTCCCGCTGGTGCCGACGGCGCTGTTCGGCGACCGGGTGTTCACCGCCGGACTGCTGGTCACGGCGGTCACGGCGGCGCTCGTCGGCGGGTTCTTCCTGGTCTTCGTGGTCTTCCTCCAGAGCGGCGCCGGACTCTCGCCGGGCGCGACCGGTCTGCTCGTGTGCCCGTGGGCGCTCGGGACCGCCGCGGTCTCCGGGCCCGCGATCCGGTGGGCGCGCGGCCACGGGCGTCGCGTGCTCATGGCCGGGGCCGTGGTGATGACCGCCGGGATGGCCGCCCTGGCCGCCGTCGTGCGCACCGGACAGACCGACCCCTCGCCCCTGCTCGTCGCCCCCGTCCTGCTGGTCGTGGGCGTGGGGATGGGGCTGGTGAGCGCACCGATCATGGACGTCGTCCTGACCGTCCTCCCCGAGGCCGACGCGGGCGCCGCCGCCGGGGTGTTCACCACCTTCAAGCAGGTCGGGGCCGCGTTCGGGGTCGCCGCCGTCGGCGCGGTGTTCTTCGCCGTGCTCGGCGGGCCCGACGGACCGCCGACCGCCCACGTCGCCGCGATGACCGCCGTCGTCGCCTGCGAGACCGCGGGCTGCCTGCTCGTGTGGGCCCTGCTCTTCCTGATGCCGTCCCCACCCGCGCGCGTGCCCTCCGGCGCCGACACCCCGAGGAAGTGATGGAGTTGACCCGACCGATCGCGCTGATGTTCCCCGGCCAGGGGTCCCAGCAGGTGCTCATGGCGGCCGGACTGTACGGGCCCAACGCCGCGTTCACCGAGACCATGGACGAGGCCTTCACCCTGTTCGGCCCGGAGGGCGCGGCGATCCGCGCCGACTGGCTGGGCGAGGGCGGGTCCGACGACGGGGCGGCCCGGGAGCGGTTCGACGACGTCACCCGCGCCCAGCCGCTGCTCTACTCGGTCGGCTACGCGCTCGGCCGCGCCGTGCTCGACCTGGGGCTGGAACCGGCCGCGCTCGTGGGGCACAGCGTCGGCGAGCTCGTGGCGGCGACCCTGGCCGGGGTACTGGACTTCGAGGACGGCGTCGCCCTGATCCGCGACCGGATCGACGTGCTCGCCGACAGCGCGCCCGGGGCGATGCTCGCCGTGGCCGCCTCCGTCGACGACCTGGATCCGTACCTGCGCGGCGACGTCGTGGTCGGGGCGGTCAACGCGCCGTGGCAGACGCTGCTGGCCGGTCCCGCCGAGGAGGTCGACGCCGTCCGCGCCGACCTGCGCGCCGACGGGTTCACCTGCCGCCTCGCCCGGTCGCGGCAGGCGTTCCACAGCCCGGCGCTCGACGGGGCCGTCGAGGGAACCGTCAGCGCCTGGAGCCGGGTCGGCCTCCGCGCTCCCCGGACACCCGTCTACTCGGCGGGACTCGGCGGGCTCCTGACCGCCGACCGCGCCCGCGACCCGGAGTTCTGGGCGCGTCAGCTCTCCGGGCCCGTGCTGTTCTGGCCCGCCCTCGACCGGATGTTGGGCGACCACGACGTCCTGCTGCTGGAGGCCGGAGCGGGACAGGGGCTGAGCGCGCTCGCGCGTCGGCACCCGGCCGTGGTCGACGGGCGCAGCGCCGTCGTCCCCCTGCTTCCGGCCCGTCCGCGCGACACCGCCGACGACCTGGCCGTGTTCGACGAGGCGGTCGAGCGCCTGGGCGCCGAGGGGCACGCGCCACGCGTGCGGGCGGCGGCGGGCGGCGGGGGATCTCGTGCTGGGGATGTAGGCGTGGACGCGGGCATACACCTCCCGGCCCATCCGCACTGACGACCGCCGGTCGACGACACCCCGTGACCGCCTTCCTAGCATCCGGAAGGGGCGCTGACGCGGCCGGTGCGGCCGTGCCCCGCCCGCGCCCCGCCGGACGGCCACCGACAAGGCATGGAGTGCCCATGAGTATGTCCCGACGCGACTCCCTGAGGCTGGCGACGTTCTCGGCAGTCGCGGCGCCCCTGGCCGGTGCGGCGGTCTCGTGCGGGAACGGCGCCGGGGGGAACGGCGGCGGCAACGAGAACGAGGGCAGCACCGGTCGGCTCCTGGAGAGCGCCGCCGACCTGCCCGAACCGGGCACCGTCCCGCTGCCGGTCCCGCCCGTGCTGGAGCCGCGGAGCAGCGACGCGGACGCCGACTACTACGTCATCACCCAGCGGTCGGGGGAGGCGGAGATCCTCCCCGGCCTGACCACCGAGGTGTGGGGGTACGACGGGATCTTCCCGGGGCCGACGATCGTGTCGCGGGCCGGGCGCAGGACGGTCGTCGAGCACCGCAACGAGCTGCCCGTGCCCGTGGTCGTCCACCTGCACGGCGGCCACACCCCGCCCGAGCACGACGGCTACCCCACCGACCTGATCTTCCCCCGGAGCGGGTGGGAGAGCCGGTACGAGCTGCCCGGGGACACCACCGAGGGCAGCCGGGTCTACGAGTACCCGATGAACCAGCCCGCGGCCACGCTCTGGTACCACGACCACCGGATGGACTTCACGGGGCCGCAGGTCTACAAGGGGCTGGCCGGGTTCCACCTGGTGCACGACGACGAGGAGGAGGCGCTGCCCCTCCCCACCGGGGACCGCGACGTGCCGCTCATGATCTGCGACCGGGCCTTCGACGAGGACGGGTCGTTCCTCTACCCCGCGCTCTCCTCCGACCTGGTCAGCGAGCCGGGAGTCGCCAACCAGTACATGTCCGGCGTCCTTGGCGACGCGATCCTCGTCAACGGGGCGCCCTGGCCGTACATGGAGGTGGCCGACGTCCGCTACCGGTTCCGCCTCCTCAACGCCTCCAACGCCCGGCGCTACCGCCTCGTGCTCGACCCCGCCCCCGAGGGGGTGGCGCCCTTCGTCCAGGTCGCCAGCGACGCCGGGCTCCTCGGCGCGCCGATCGAGCACGACGCGATCGTCACCGCGCCCGCCGAGCGCTTCGACGTGATCGTCGACTTCTCCGGGTACTCCGTCGGGACCGAGGTCGTGCTGGTCAACGAGTTCGGTGAGGGGCGCACCGCCGAGGTGATGCGGTTCCGCGTGACGTCCGAGGCCCAGGACGACACCGCGATCCCCGACCGCCTGTCCGACTTCGTGCCCCTGACCCGCGAGTCCGCCGACGCCGAACACCGCGCCCGGTTCTCGCGCGAGGCCCCCAACACCCACGGGCCGGGCCCCAACCTGTGGACGATCAACGGGCGGACGTTCTCCCCGGACGCCGTCGACGCCCGGATCCCGCTGGACTCCACGCAGATCTGGCGGCTGACCACCAACGTCCACCACCCGGTCCACCTGCACCTGGTGCGCTTCCAGGTGCTGTCGCGCAACGGCGGCGAGCCCGGCCCGTACGACGCCGGGTGGAAGGACACGATCGACCTCGGCAGCGAGGAGGAGGCCGAGATCATCATGACGTTCGGCGGGTACCGCGGGAAGTTCGTGTACCACTGCCACAACCTCGAACACGAGGACATGATGATGATGGCCAACTTCGAGGTGACCTGAGGTGACCCGCGGCCGGCCACGGGGCCCGGCCGCTCCGCCCCCCGAGACCCGAGAGGGACATCCGATGCGAGCCGTCGCCTTCCACCGACCCGGACCCCCCGACGTCCTGGAGGTCCTCGACCTTCCCGACCCCGATCCCGGCCCCGGGCAGGTGCGCGTCCGCGTGCGCGCGGCCGGGGTGCAGCCCGTGGACACCGCGATCCGCCGGGGTGTGCGCCTCGGGTTCGAGGTGGCGTCGCCCCAGGTGCTGGGCAACGACTTCGCCGGGACGGTGGACGTCCTCGGCGAGGGAGTGAACGCGGTGGCCGTGGGGGACGCCGTCCTCGGCTGGTCGCTGATGGCCTGCTACGCGGAGTTCGTGGTCGTGGGCGTCGACCAGATCGTGCCCCGGCCCGAGGGGATGCCGTGGGAGCACGCCGGGGTGTTCGCGTCGTCCGGGCAGACCGCGCACACGGCGCTGCGGACCCTGCGGGTCGGCGAGGGGGACACCGTCCTGGTGCACGCGGCCGCGGGCGGGGTGGGGACGTTCGCGGTGCAGATGGCGCGCGCGTGGGGGGCGACCGTGCTGGGCACGTGCGGTGCGGCCAACGCCGACCACGTGCGGGCGCTGGGCGCGGTGCCGGTGCGGCACGGCGAGGGCCTCGCCGACCGGGTGCGCGCGGTGGCGCCCGCCGGGGTGGACGCGGCGCTGGACATGGTCGGCGGGCAGACGCTGCGGACCTCGGCCGAGCTGGTGAAGGACCGGGAGCGGGTCGGGACGATCGTGGACTACCCGGGGGCGGCCGAGCTGGGCGTCGTGGGGATCCGGTCGCGGCGGTCGGTCGGGCGGCTGCGGGAGATCGTGGAGCTGTACGAGCGGGGGGCGCTGCGGGTGCACGTGTCCCGGGCGTTCCCGCTGGAGGAGGCGGCCGAGGCGCACCGGGTGTCGGAGCTTCGGCGGACGCGGGGGAAGCTGGCGCTGATCGTCGCTGAATGACGTGGCGAGTCCGGCCGGGGCGCTCAGGGAGTCTTCGCTGTGCGGGGGCGGCACCGGCGAGTGCTGCTTCGGGACGTGCTGGACCATCAGGAGCGCACTCGACGGGAGCGCGATCGGGTCCTTGACCAGATGGCGGACGAGGAGGAGAAGAGATGAGCGCTGAACCCCTGGAACCCAGGGATCCGACGCCGTTCGTGGGGCATGATCTCGCGGGGTACGTACTGGTCCCCGCTGCATTGGTGGAGCACTACGAGGACCTGCTGGACGGCGCTGAGATCGATCGTGTGAAGGACGACATCCGTGCGGGACGTGACGCAATGGTCCGGTTCCGGATGGAGGATTACGAGTGAGCCGGTACACCATCGAGATCTCGGCGTCAGCTCGGAAGGTGTTGCGCAAACTCGACGGTCCCGTGCGTAAGCGTGTCCTCACAGCGATCTCCGATCTCGCCGAGGGTGACGAGTGAGGCACTTGACTTCCTCCCGGTCCTGAGGATCCCGGGGTTCCGACCGAGCACGGCGGCGGTGCCCCGGCCGACCTGGCGAGGACCCTGCTCGACGCCCTCTGACCGGGGCCGCCCCGCTCGATCGGGGCGGCCCTCACACGTGCGCGGACCGGGACCGGCGCACCAGCGCCCGGACGCCGGTGAACACGGCGACGCCCAGCCCGCCCGCGATCACGGCGATCCACAGCACCTCCGGCACCATGTCCACCGCGAACGCCGGCGTCAGCAGCACGAGAACCAGCGCCGCCACGCCCTGCCCCCGGTCCCGCCGGACCCGAGCGTCCCACGCGACCAGTGCGGCGGCCGGCAGCAGCACCACCGCGACCGGTCCGGGCAGGCGCAGCGCCGGGCCGATGCCGTTCTCCTGGAGGAACGGCATGAACGCGATGTAGTCGATCAGCCAGAACGCGCAGAACACGAACGCCGTCACCAGCGCCGCCCCGATCCACGGCAGCCGCGCCGCGCCGGAGTGCGCCGCCAGCCCCTCGCGCATCGACCGCTCGGCCAGGTCCACCCCGTTGAACGGCGAGTAGATCGGGTACCGCCGCCGCCACACCAGCGACGGCACCGCCGTCACCTCCAGGCCCGCGTACCCGCTGAACGTGTTGACCAGGAGCGACCCGGCCGTGTACAGCGCCAACGCGTCGTGCAGCGGCCCGGTGCCGAGCCCGAACGGGTAGATGAGGATCGGCGCCTGGAACAGTCCCGCCGGGATCCACGGACTCACCCGCCCCAGCATCCTCTCGCGCAACAGTCCGAACACCGCGATGTACGCCCCGGCGATGAGCACCAGATACACCGCCATCATGCCGAGGTAGGCCGCGGCGCCCTCGTCCCACGGCAGCCGGAAGTACAGCAGGATCAGCCCGCACACACCGGAGACGAACCGGAACGCCCGGCCGAACGGGCCCATGTCCCGTCCGGTCACCGGCGTCGCGGCGGGCGAGGCGTCGGTGGGCGGGTTGGTGTTGACCACGACGGGCCCCTTTCCCTTCGGCGCGCGAGGTCCGTTCGACGCGCGAGCGGGCACGAGTGTCGCAACCCCGGCTGGTGCGCCGGTCGACGATCCCTCGTGCCCCGCGCCCACCCCGGCACGCCCCGGCCGGGCGTATCCCCGTCGGCACGTGTACGTCTCAGGGCGGAGGGGAAGTGTCAGCCACAGACGGACGGCCGTCCGGTGCCTCGACGGGTAGTGTCCCGGCACACCCGTGTGAGAACCGATCCCTGGAGGAGCAGCGTGCTCAAGCTCATCGGGGCGGCGGCGCTCGGACTGATCGGCGGGGGTCTCGTGGGCTTCGTACTCTCGAACGTGCTCGGCATCGGCCTGCTCGTGGCCGGCGGCGGCGCGCTGCCCGCCTGGGCGCCGCTGCTCAGATATCTCATCGCCGTCTGCGCCGCCCTCGGCCTGGTGGCCGCGCCCATGTTCGTCGCCCGTGGCGGTCGGTAGCGTGGGCGCGGAACCCGGGAGGGCCCGGAGGATGTGGCGGGCGCTGGTCGGCGCGGACCTGCGGGTCGAGTGCGACCGGGGCGACACGGCCACCGATGTCGCCATCGCCGTGGTCACGGCGGCCGCCCTCCTCATCGCGGACGTGCTCGTCGAGTTCGACCGCGGCGGCCTGCCCGCGCCGCAGAGCATGGCGCTGCTGCTCGTCGGCGCCGCCTCCCTGGCGATTCTCGGCCGCTGGCCGTTCGTCACCGCCGTCGTCGTCGGGCTGAGTCTGCCCCTGTACTACGTCACCGGTCCCACCGACGCCTGGACCGCCTGGCTGCTGTTCTTCGTCGCGGTCATCCGCCTGGCCGCGCGGGGACTGCGGGCCGCGCCCGCCGTCACGATCCTCGTGGCGCTCGGCGTGTTCATGGTCGGCGAGTCGATCGCGTTCGAACCCTGGCGCGCCCTGACCATCCTCGCCTGGATGATCGTCGTCATCGCCGCCGCCGAGATCTGCCGTCACCGCGCCGCCTACCTGCGCCAGGTCGAGGAGCGCATGCTGGAGGCCGAGCGCACCCGGGAGGAGGAGGCGCGGCGCCGCGCGACCGAGGAGCGCCTGCACATCGCCCGCGAACTGCACGACGTCATCGCGCACAACATCTCCCTGATCAACGTGCAGGCCGCCTCCGCCGTGCACCGCCGGGACCCCGACGAGGCGTACGCGGCCCTGGCGGCGATCAAGACCGCCAGCAAGGACACCCTGCGGGAACTGCGGGCGACGCTGGGCGTGCTGCGTCAGGTCGACGAGGCCGAGAGCGGGTGTGCGGAGGGCGGTGCGCCCGTCGCGCCCACGCGCGGGGTCGACCAGCTGCCGGAGCTGGTCCGCCGCACCCGGGAGGCCGGGGTGGACGTCCGGCTCGTCGTGGACGGCGTCGAGGACGCGGACCGGGCCGACGGCGCGACCGTGGCGGCGGCGGTCGGGCTGCCCGCCCCGGTCGGCCTGGCCACCTACCGGATCGCGCAGGAGGCGCTCACCAACATCCGTCGGCACTCGGGCGCCCGCCGGGCGGACGTGGCGATCGAGCGCGCCCCGGGCGAGGTCGCGGTGCGGATCGTCGACGACGGCCGCGCGGCCACCGCCGACACCCGGCCCGAGGGCAACGGGCTCCGGGGGATGCGCGAGCGCGTGTCCGCCCTGGGCGGTCGCTTCGAGGCGGGGCCGCTGCCGACGGGAGGTTTCCTGGTGCGTGCCGTCTTCCCGCTGCGTTAGCGCGCGCCCGTCTGATAGAACATTGCCGCCGACGGGCGACAGAAGGGGATCCTTGTGGTCAACGTGGTGATCGCCGACGACCAGACCCTGGTGCGGGCGGGCTTCCGCTCGATCCTGGACGGCGAGGAGGACATCTCCGTCGTCGCCGAGGCGGCCGACGGCGAGGAGGCCGTGGGGCTCGCCGTCAGCGAGCGGCCCGACGTGGTGCTCATGGACATCCGGATGCCGGGGGTCGACGGGCTGGAGGCCACCCGGCGCATCGCCGCCGACCCCAGGCTCGCCGACGTCCGCGTCGTCATCCTCACCACGTTCGACCTGGACGAGTACGTCTACTCCGCGCTCCGCGCCGGGGCCAGCGGCTTCCTGGTCAAGGACACCGAGCCGATGGAGCTCATCCACGCCGTCCGGGTGGCCGCCCGCGGCGACTCCCTGCTCGCCCCGGCGGTGACCCGGCGGCTGATCGCCGAGTTCGTCGACCGGATCAAGGAGCCGCCCCCAGCTCCGCGGCTGAACAGCCTGACCGAGCGCGAACGCGAGGTCCTGGCGGGCGTGGCGGCCGGGCTCAGCAACGAGGAGCTCGCCGAACGGCTGGTCGTCTCCATCGCCACCGCGAAGACGCACGTCAGTCGGGTCCTGACCAAGCTCGGCGCCCGCGACCGCGCCCAGTTGGTCGTCATCGCCTACGAGTCGGGGGCCGTCCGCCCCGGCTGGCTCTCCTGACCGTCCCCCGGACCCGCGAAGCGGAGGCCCGAGAGAGCACGGGCGGGTGGGACCGGCCCGGCCCCACCCGCCCCACCCGTGCCCGGTGACCCCACTGGGATGGGAGGGGAGGGACGCGCGGTCACCGAGCGACGGGAGCAGGGGGTACGGACGCCGTGAAGAACCCGTGTTCCTCCGTCGGGCGCCGCAGCATCCGGTAGAGCGCCACCTGGCCGATGACCATGAGCGGCAGCACCGGCAGGATCGACACACCGGTGAGCACGAGCGTCCCGGTCGGTGCGACACCGAACGGCAGCGACAGCGCGGCGCCGGCCACCACCGGCACCGCCCCGATCGCCACCGCCGAGGTGTGTCGCGACAGGTGCGGTCCGGACAGCCCGGCGGTCGCCGCCAGCGCCACCACCGGGACGGCGGCCACCCCGGCCAGCGCCAGCGGCCGGTCCACCTCCAGCCCGCCGAACGGCAGCACGGCCAGGACGATCGCGATCACCGCCGCGACCAGTCCGATCCGGGCCAGCTGACGTGTGAGCCGGGCCGCCTCGTCCGCGCTCGGCGCGGCGTCGGCCTCGCGTGGCGCCGCGGTGGTGTCGGCGTGCGCGGGCACCATGCGCTCGGCGCCGAAGGCAGCCCCGCGCAGCAGGAACAGCACGGCCACGACCAGCGCGCACGCGAGCGAGAACGGGCTGAGCGGCTGGCCGCCGGAGAGCAGGCCGCCCAGCGCCAGCCCCCACGTCACCGCCAGGACCCAGCTGCCGCCGGTCACCGCCGCGTCGCACACCGACCGCCACCCGGGCGCGTCCACCCGCGCCCGCAGCCACAGCCCCGCGTCGCGGAACAGCCACCCGGCCAGCAGCGCGGTGAACACCGCCCACATCCCACCGCCGAACAGCACGTCCTTCAGCGCCGGGAACAGCCCGGCGATCACACCGACCGTGCCGACCAGCCACACCTCGGTGCCGAGGAAGTAGGGCGCGAGCGCCGACACCAACCGGCGCCGCTCCGTGGGAGTCCGGGCCAGGTAGGGCGTGAGCATGCCCAGCCCGACGTCGCATCCGGCGAGCACGAAGTAGCCCACGACCAGGCCGGTCAGGAAGAGTACGGGGACGGTTTCCATGCTGGCTCCCTTACAGGGTCGGAGTGGTCAGGCGGTCCCGGTCCTCGTCGGCCGCACCCTCCGGGGCGGCGGCCAGGGGGCCGGCCTCGGGGCCCCGGCGGGCGAACCGGACCAGCAACCACGCGGTGACCGTGCCGAGCACGGCGAAGGCCAGGGTGAACAGGGTGAACGAGGTCGCGGCCATCAGGGGCGACATGTCGGTGACCGCGTCGGCGGTGGTCAGGTGGTGGCGCACGGTCCAGGGCTGGCGTTCGGTCTCGCGGAAGACCCACCCGCCGACGCTCGCCGCGTAGGGGAGGACGGGCGTGACGGCGAGCATCCGCAGGTGCCAGCGCCACCGGTCGAGCCGCCGGGACAGCCACACCGTCGCCGACACCAGGCACAGCAGGAACAGCAGCGCCCAGGACGTCATCATGAGCATGTCGCCGGACACGCTGAGGATGAGTGAGGTGCTCACGTCGGAGCCCTCCTCGAACCCCCGGAAACCCCGCTCGATCCGCGCGATCTCCTCGGCGGTGTAGGTCATCCCGCTGGTCGGCGGCTCCTGGCCGTACATCGTGAGCTGCGAGAAGCCGGTGGCGATGGTCGGGATCAGCCCGACCATCACGAGCGCCAGCCCGTGTCGCAGGCTCCGGCGGAACATCCCCTCGGCGTCGCGCCCCCGTCGGACGTGGAAGGCGCTGGTCGCCGCGATCACCGCGCCGCCCACCAGCAGGGCCGAGGCCGCCACGTGGGCGAAGGCCATCAGGCCCGACGGGTTGACCAGCAGGGCCACGGGGTCGTCGAGGACCGCCGTCCCGTCCTGGACCGAGAAGCCCGAGGGCCACTTGAGGAAGCCGTTGGCGACCAGCACCCAGTACGCCGAGGCGTAGGCGGTGAGGGTGACGACGAGGAAGCACGCCCAGTGCGCCCAGCGCGACATCCGGTCCCAACCGAAGATCCACAGGCCCAGGAAGGTCGACTCGACGAAGAACGCCGCCATGGTCTCGATGGCCAGCGGCGCGCCGAACGTGTACCCGAACATCGTGGTCAGGCCCTGCCAGTTGAGCGCGAGCTGCAGCTCCATGACCAGCCCGGACAGGATGCCCATCGCGTAGTTGACCACGTACAGCCCGCCCCAGAACCGCACCGCGCGCAGCCGGGCCCCGTCGCGGCGCCGCACGGCGCCGAGCTGGGTGAACAGGATGTAGGGGGCGAGTCCGAGGGTGAGGGCGACGAACATGTAGTGCGTCGCCGCGGTGAGCGCGAACTGGAGTCGCGCCAGGAGCAGGGGATCGTCGAGCATCGTGGATGGCCTTTCGGGGCGCGTTCGTCACGTCATGCTCGCCCGCCCCGGGCCGCCGGGGCATCGCTCCTGAGGCTGCAATCGGCCTACAGCTCCGGACGGGGGAGGGTGCGGCGCGCCTACGTCCTCGGATGTAGGCGGCCTCATCCCGGGGGCGCGCCCGAACGTAGGGCGCGGCACCGGGCTCACCGGACGTCCCCCCGCCCGCCCCGCAGGATCCCCGCCAGGGTCTCCACCGCCCGGTCGATGTCGTCGTGCGAGACGAAGTAGTGCGGCGACGCCCGTACGACCGCCTCCAGCCCGCGTCGCTCCATGTCGAACCGGGTGGACGCGCGCGGGCTCACCGTGACGGCCACCCCCGCGTCCCACAGCGCCGTCGCCACCCGCCGCGGCTCCGCCCCGGCGCAGGTGAACGTGACGATCCCGTTGTGCTCGGCGCCGATGTCGGTCACCTCCACGCCCCCGATCCCGCCCAGCCCCCGGCGCAGCCGTCCCGCGCGGTCGGCGACGGCGGCGGCGATCGCCGCCACCCCCAGGTCCAGGGCGTAGCGGGCGGCGGCGATCAGACCCAGGCGCTCGGCCACGCCGTACTCCCACAGCTGGTGGACGCGGGCGTCGTCACGCAGCCGGTAGGTGGTGGCGCTGTCCCACTCCGCGCCGGAGTGGTCGACGAGCAGCGGTCGTAGGCGTTCGGCGGCGGAGCGGCGGACGGCGAGGAAACCGGTGCCGCGCGGGCCGCGCAGCCACTTGCGTCCCGTCCCGGAGAGCATGTCGACCCCGAGGTCGTCCATCCGCACGGGCAGCTGGCCCACGGACTGGCAGGCGTCCAGCAGCACCAGCGCGTCCACCTCGTGCGCGGCCTTGACCGCTTCGCGTACGGGGTTGGTCAGTCCGGAGTTGGTGGGGACGTGGACGAGGGAGAGCAGTCTCACGCGCTCGTCGAGCATTCCGCGCAGCGCCTCGACCGACATCGCGCCCGAGGAGTCGGAGGGGACGACCTCCACGCTCGCCCCGGCGCGCTCGGCCAGGCGTAGGAGCGCGACGGCGTTCGCCCCGTACTCGGCCTCGGTGACCAGGACGCGGTCCCCGGCGCCCAGCGGCACCGACCCGGCCAGGGTCAGCCACGACCGGGTGGCGCTGTCGGTGAAGGCCACCTCGTCGGGCGCGCAGCCGAGGAGGTCGGCGAACACGGCGTGGCCCGCCTCGACGTCCTCCGCCCGTTCGGCGTAGGCGCGGTACCCGCCGATCTCCGCCTCGCGCCGCAGGTGGGCGACCACCTCGTCGAGCACGGGCGCGGGCGGCAGGGAGGAGCCCGCGCTGTCGAGGAAGATCCGTCCCCGGCAGCCGGGCGTGTCGGCGCGGGCGGCCTCGATGTCGATCATGCGTGTCCCTTCCGTGGGTGTCGGCCTCGGTGTCCGGACCGGGGCGCCGCGACCGACGCGAGGATTGTCCACCGGTCCGGTGGTGTCCCGCTGACCGGACGCTGTAGTCGGTTCGATGCGGTGTGTCCGGGCGTCCGTCGAGTTCAGGGCGGTGGTGGCCGGTCGACGGTCGTCGGACGGACGGCCTGGGGGAGGCGGGTTCTATGGGCGGACTAGCGGTTTTCCAGCGGTCGGATCGATACTGCCGAAGGTCTCATACCGTCCGGGAAGCCACCTGGTGGAGCAACGTTTGATGGCCGACCGGTGAAGCGGTCGAGGGTGGCGGGAGAAAAGTGCGCCAGCCGGGGTTGCGGGGGGTTGCATGTTGGTTACAACCTGGATTCTATCGGGGGGTGAAACTTTGTGCCGACCCCCCACAAGGGTGGTTGACCCGCAAAAAAACTTCCCAGGAAGAGGATTGATCGTTCGCTGACCGTGCATGATCACGACCATTGTGGAAAGTTGGCGTGTCTCGATTGACCAGGTACAGAGAACCAACCGGACTGGAAAGCTGCACGAACGAGCCCGGGCGGATCCCCGGGGGAGTCCAGTGCCTGGAGCGTCCCGCGTGCGTCGATTTCCGCCTACTGGGGCCACTCGAGGTCCGCATCGGCGCCTCTGACGTCACACCGAGCGCTCCCAAGCTCCGCCAGGTGTTGGCGCTGCTGCTGCTGAGAAGCAACGCGCTGGTCCAGACGGCGGAATTGATCGACGAACTCTGGCGGGGGTCGCCCCCTCCGAGTGCGGTGCCCACGCTGCAAACCTACGTGTACAAGCTGCGCAAGATCCTGCGCTCGGCCGGCGAGGGCGTCGATATCCAGACGCGCCCCTCCGGTTACATGGTTTCCTCTCCCGAAGCCGAGGTGGATATAGCACAGTTCGAAGAATGCGTCAATGATGGAAAGGCGCTTTTCAACGCGGGCGATCTCGAAGAGTCCGTCGACCGCCTGACCCACGGCTTGTCGGTGTGGCGCGGACCCGCGTTGGCCGACGTCGAAAAGGGGGATCTCCTCGCGTCGCAGGTCGCGCGTCTGGAGGAACTCCGGCTGCGGGCGCTCGAACTGCGGATCGAGGTCGAGCTCCGGCTCGGCCGCCACGAGGGGCTCATCGGCGAACTGCGCTCGCTGACCTCGGCGCATCCGCTCCACGAGGGGCTGCACGCCAAGCTCATGGTCGCCCTCAACAAGGCGGGGCGGCGCTACGAGGCACTCGACGTCTACCGTGCCCTGCGCGAGACGCTCGTCCTCGAACTCGGGCTGGAGCCCTCCTTGGAGGTACGGGCCATACAGCAGGACCTGCTGTCCGCCGACCCCGGACCCGAGGACCACCCCCCGCGCGCTCCGCGCCAGCGGTACCACTCCCTCGCCCACACCCCGGCGCAGATCCCGCCGGACGTCCCGCACTTCCGCGGATACCGGCGCGAGATGCGGATGCTGGAGGAGCAGTTCTCCGGTGAGGGCGGGGAGGCGGGTGTACGGGTCGCGTCGGTCACGGGGATGCCCGGCGTGGGCAAGACCGCCCTGGCCATCCGGGCCGCGCACCGGCTGCGGTGGCGGTTCGAGGACGGGCAGTTGTTCGCCAAGCTCGGCGGCGACCAGGTGTGCCCCGTGGACCCCCTGCACATACTGGAGGGCTTCCTCGGCGCGCTCGGCGTCCCGGCCGAGACCGTTCCCGACGACCTGGAGGAGGCGGGCAAGCTCTTCCGTACCTGCACCGCCGACAGCAGGATCCTCGTCGTGTTGGACAACGCGGCCTCGGCCGAACAGGTCGAACACCTCTTCCCCGGCAGTGCCGAGTGCGGGGTGATCGTCACCAGCCGACCGCACATCCTCCACGAGGCCGAGGCCATCTCTCTGAGCGGGCTGGACGGGGAGGACGCCATCGACGCCCTCAGGAGCATCGTGCGCGCCCAGCGCGTCGACCGGGAACCCCGCGAGGCGGCCGCGATCGTGCGGGCGTGCGGGGGGCTGCCCCTGGCGGTGCGGGTGGTCGGCGCCCGCCTGGCGGCCGTGCCGGGGCTCCCGCTGGCCAGCATCGCGCGCGAGCTCGAGGACGCCGACCGCCGCCTGGACTACCTCCGTTTCCAGGGGTTGGACCTGCGGTCGCGGTACGACAGCAGCTACGTGCAGCTGCACGTTCGCGAGGCGAGCCTGTTCCGGCTGCTGAGCATCCTCCAGGACAACGTGTTCACCGCCGCGCAGGTCGCCTGTTTCCTCAGCACCCCGGTCGAGGAGGTGGAACCGCTGCTCGCCGCACTCGTCGAGAAGCGCTTCCTCCAGGTCTGGATGCAGGGCGGCCAGCGGGACGTGCAGTTCTACTTCCACGAGCTCATCAAGCTCTACGCCCGGGAGCGGCTCAAGAGCGACAGCGACGGAGCCGATCCCCGCCTCCAGCCGGCGGCCCGACCGTTCGCGCTGGACCGCTGAGCGGCCCGACCCACCTTTCCCCACCTCCCCACCTCCCCACCTCCCCACATCGCCGCGTCCCGGCGTTCCCACGACCCCGACGGCCCCTGACGTCGGCCCGGGGTCTCCCTTCCGCCCCCCACTGACTCCCGCGTTCCGTTCCCCACGACGGACGTGATCGCGTGCCCGTGCCCGTCCCAGACGGCGGACGCCCGCGGCTCCACCGCGACGGCTGACGCCCGCCCGTGCTTCCGGCGGACGTCAGCTGGAGCGCGAGCGCGAGCCGAGGACCAGCCCGCCGGCGCAGAACACCAGCGCGAGGACGATCGGCAGCCCGCGGATGCCGACGGGCCGGTCGAAGGCCAGGACCGAGACGACCCCGACGACCTGGTCGACGACCAGCCCCACCAGGAATCCGGCGACCAGTCCGACGACGCCCATGAGAAGTACGCGCATCGGTGTCTCCCTCCCTTTCGCGTGGTTCCCTCTCCGGTGCGATCCACGTTCGATGCGCGCCGAAGGTAACCGCGCGACCAGCCGCCCTCCAACGTGCGCGCGACGGAAACACGTGGACGACTCGCGCTGTACGCGTTCCGTGCCGGATACCGCGCGGGATGTACGACCGTGGGCGCTTCCTCCCCAGAGCACCTTCAGCCGCGTTCGATTCGGCTTCGATGCGCCGCTGCGAGCCTTGGTCGGGCAGACGGGAAGGTACGGAGTCCGCCGTACCGGACCGTGGGGCCGATCCAGCCGATCCACAGGAATTGAGGTGCCGCGATGTCCGGCGTTGTTGGCGTGATCGACTTCGAACGGGATCTGGAACGCCACCGGTCACTGCTCATCACGCTGACCGCGACCATGGCCAACCGCGGCCCGGACGGGGAGGGGCTCTGGCTCTCCCCCCGGGCCGCTCTCGGCTACCGCGCCCTCGGGACCGGGGCGGGGGCCGCCGACCAGCCGTTCGCGATCGACGTCGGCGGCGCGACGGTCGTCACGTGCGTCACCGGCGCCCCCACGGGCCTCGGCGAGCTGGCACGCCAGCTCCGCGCGGGCCGGTGCGGCGTCACCCCCGGAGCCTCCACCGCCGAACTCGTCGCCCGCGCCTACCTGATGTGGGGCGAGGACGTCGTGCGCCGCCTGGGCGGCGCGTTCGCCCTCGCGATCTGGGACGGGCGCGCCGAGGAACTGGTCCTGGCCCGCGACCGGATGGGCGGCCAGACCCTGTACCACGCGCCCACCCGCACCGGCCTGGTCTTCGCCTCCGAGCGCAAGACCCTGCTCGCCCACCCCGAGGTCGACCCGGTCGTGGACATGGAGGGGCTGCGGGAGGTCATCGCGCACGCCCTCCCGCCCGGCCCCCTCTTCAGCGGGTTCGGCCAGGTCGACTCCGCCGAGGTGGTCCGCTACGGGCGGTCCGGCTGGCACCGCCACCGCTACTGGGACCTGGAGCCGCGCCCGCACACCGACGACGTGGACGCCACCGTCGCCCGGGTCCGCGAACTCCTGGAGGAGAACGTCCGGCGGTCCGTGCCGGAGGACACCGACGGGCTGGTCGCCACCCTCTCCGGCGGCATCGACTCCTCCTCCGTCACCGCCCTGGTCGCGGCCGAGCTGCGCCGCAGGGGCGCCGCCGACCTGCGCACGTTCACCGTCGGCTTCACCGACGGCGAGTTCCAGCGCGACGCCGTCCGCGACACCCAGGACGCGCCCTTCGCCCGCGCCGTCGCCGAGCACGTCGGCTCCCGGCACCGGCTGGTCGAGCTGGACGCCCGCCAGATCCTCGACCCCGACGTGCGCCTGGGTCTGATGCGGGCCAAGGACTGCCCCACCCGCATCTACGACATGGACGCCTCCCAGTACCTCTTCCTCCAGCACGTGGCGGCCGAGGGCGGTCGGACCGCCTTCACCGGCGGCATGGGCGACCAGCTCTTCCACGGCGCCCGCTGGTCGACCGACCCCCAGCTGGTCGACTCCGGGACCTTCCCCTGGATCGCGCTGGCGCAGCGGCACGGGGCGGAGAACGGGTTCGGCACCCGCCTGCTCAACCACGACACCCTGCGCAAGCTCGACCTGCCCACCTACTACCGGGACTCCTACGCCGAGAGCGTCGCCGAGGTCGAGTTCCTCCCCGAGGACGACGAGGCGCAGCGCCGCATCCGGCGGCTCTCCCACCTGCTCCTCACCCGATTCCGCACGGACGCGGGGCTGTACAACTCCGTCGGCCTCCAGATGCGGGCGCCGATCAACAGCGTCGAACTGGTGGAGTACGCCTACAACATCCCCGCCGAGATGCAGCGGCACGGCGGGATCGAGAAGGGGCTCCTGCGCGCCGCCGTCGCGGACACGCTCCCGGAGAAGGTGGTCCGGCGCCCGCAGAGCGCCACGCCGGTGAGCAGGAACCCCGCCTACGCGCGGCGGCTCCAGGAGGAGTTCACCGCGATCCTCGCCGACCCCGCCTCCCCGGTCCTGCCGCTCATCGACCTCCACGCCGCGGCCCGCCTCGCCGAGTCGCCCGACGAACTCGTCCGGAACCGCCTGAGCAGGGCCGACATCGACCTCGTCCTGCAACTGAACCTGTGGCTCGACCACTACCGGGTCCGGCTGGCCCTCTGACGGCCCCGACCCGCCTCCGCCTCGTCCGCGGAACCGAACACATCGGCGATCCAACGCCCCTGGGGGGCTGAACATGGTTTACGACAACGTACTGGAAGCGGTGGGGCACACCCCGATCGTGCGGCTGTGCCGGATGAGCGTGGGCAACGGCTCGGAGATCCTGGTCAAGCTGGAGGGGTTCAACCCCGCGGGCAGCATCAAGGACCGGACCGCCCTCGGCATGATCACCCGCGCCGAACTCGACGGCCGCCTCAAACCCGACGGCACGATCATCGAGTCCACCTCGGGCAACATGGGCAAGGCCCTGGCCATGATCGGCGCGGCCAAGGGCTACCGGGTGGTCCTGGTGACCGACCCCAAGGCGCCGCGGTCGATGATCGACTTCGTCTCCGCGCTGGGCGCCGAACTGGAGATCATCCGCACCCCGGACGAGAACGGCGGCTACCAGCGGCCCCGCCGCGAACGCGTCCGGCAGCTCATGGACGAGATCCCGGACTCCTTCTGGCCCGACCAGTACAACAACCCCGACAACTCCGCCACGCACGCCGAGCGGACCGCCCGCGAGCTGATGGACGAGGTCCCCGACTTCGACGCGCTCGTCGCGGCCGTGGGCACCGGCGGCCACATCAGCGGCGTGTCCACCGCCCTGAAGGAGGAGCGCCCGCACGTGGTGACCCTCGGCGTGGACGCCGCGGGCTCCGCCGCCTTCGGCTACCCGGTGGGGTGCTGGGCGATGCGCGGCCTGGGGATCGCCTGGCCGCCCGGCAACCTCAGAGCCGAGGTCGTCGACCGGGTGCACCTGGTCGAGGACCACGAGGGCATCGCCACCAGCCGGATGCTCGCCCGGACCGAGGGGCTGCTGGTCGGGGAGTCGGCGGGCGCGGCCGTCTTCGGCGCCCTGCACTTCGCGCACCACCACCCCGGCAGCCGGATCGTGGTCGTGGCCCCCGACGGCGGCGTCAACTACCTCGGCGAGTCCTTCGACGACGCCTGGCTGGAGGCGCGCGGCATCGCGACGCCCCTGGCCGAAGCCGGTCTGGACACCCTGGAGGGCCTGCTGGCCGCCGCACGCACTCCGCACCACCCCGCCACGCCCCGACCCGTGGGAGGGGGGCGGCCGTGACGGCACCCGAGGAGAGGAGGGGCCCGTTGCCGGCCCGCACCGCACCGCTCGCCCACACCGAACGGCTGGCCCGCCGCATGGACGAGCAGGGCGTGGACGTCCTGGTGGCGACCACGCTGGAGAACGTCCACTACCTGACCGGCGTCGCCAGCGTCACCCTGGAGATCTTCCCGCACACCGGAGCGTGCTTCGCCGTCGTCACCCGCGACCGGCTCACCCGCCCCCACCTGATCACCTCCCGCTGCGACCTGGACCAGGCGCTCGACGCCGCCGTCGACCTGGACGGCGCCACGGGCTACGGCCGCTTCCACCGGGAGCGCGCGGACGCCGACGGGCTCGACGACCGCCAGCGGCGGCTGCGGGAGCTGTGGGGCGACGGGACCGCGCCCGCCACCCCCGCCGACGCCCTCGTGGCGGTGCTGCGGCGGGCGGGCCTGGACACGGCCCGCGTCATGGTCGACGAGGACGCCGCCCGGGCCGACCTGCTGCCCACCCTGCGGGAGACCCTGCCCGGAGCCGACGTCCGGCCGGGCGGGTCCGCGCTGCTGCGCTGGGTGCGCAAGGTCAAGACGGAGGAGGAGCTGCGCCGACTGCGCGCCGTGGCCGCCGTCGCGGAGAGGGGGATCCGGGCGGTCGCCGACATCGCCCGCCCCGGCGTCACCGAGCGCGCGCTGGTCCGCGAGTTCGAGCGGACGGTGGCCGGGGAGGGCGGTCGGCCGAGGTTCACGCACGTCAAGGTCGGCGCCAACGCCGTCATGGGCCAGACCCGGCCGACCGACACGCCGCTGCGCTCCGGGGACGCGGTCTGGTTCGACGTCGGATGCGTGCACGAGGGCTACTGGGCCGACATCGCCCGGGTCGTGAGCGTCGGCGAGCCCTCCGCGAAGCTGCGCCACCACTACGCGGCCATGCTCGCGGGCGAGGAGCGCGCGATCGCCGAGGCCGCGCCCGGCATGACCGGAAAGGAGCTGTTCGACATCACCGTGGAGGCGGTCCGCGCGGCCGGTGTCGGCCACTACCGGCGCAACCACGTGGGGCACGGCATCGGCGTGGAGGTCTACGACCGCGTGCTGATCGCCCCCGACAACGACGACGTGATCGAGGAGGGGACGGTCGTGAACATCGAGACGCCCTACTACGAGTTCGGGTTCGGCGCCGTCCAGGTGGAGGACCCGTTCGTGGTCCGCGCCGCCGGGAACGAGCTGCTCACCACGCTCGACCGCGACCTGGCGGTGGTCGGATGAGCGCGGCGACGAACGGCGTGGCGGCGGTCGGGGCGGTCGCCGGACCCCCCGACGTGGGCGACCCCGCCGAGCTCACGGCGGCCCGGGCGCGCGCCCTGTTCCGGGGCGGGCTGGACACCGCCACGATCGGGTGGGCCAGCCGCCACGCGCAGGCCAACCTCATCGCGGTGCCCCGGTCGGCCGCCTACGACCTGCTGCTGTTCGCCCAGCGCAACCAGCAGGCCTGCCCGCTGCTGGACGTGACCGACGTCGGCAGCCCCGCCACGGTGCTGGCCGAGGGCGCCGACCTGCGCACCGACCTGCCCGCCTACCTCGTGTGGCGGGACGGCGAGGTGGTCGACCGGGTCACCGACGCCACCCCGTACTGGCGGGAGGACATGGTCGGCTTCCTCGTCGGGTGCAGCCTCACCTTCGAGCTCGCCCTCATGGAGGCGGGGGTGCCGATCCGGCACATCGAGGAGGGCGTCACCGACCCGATGTACGTGACCAACCGGGCCACCCGCCCGGCGGGCGCGCTGTCCGGGCCGCTCGTGGTGTCGATGCGGCCGATCCCCGCGCACCTGGTCACCACGGCGGTGCGGATCACCGACCGGTTCCCCGACGTGCACGGCGCCCCCGTGCACATCGGCGACCCGGAGGCGCTGGGCGTCGCCGACCTGGGACGCCCCGACTTCGGCGACCCGGTGACCGTCGGCGACGACGTCCCCGCCTTCTGGGCGTGCGGCGTCACCACCCAGGCGGCGGTCGCCGCCTCGCGGCTGGAGTTCGCGGTCACGCACGTGCCGGGGCGGATGTTCGTCACCGACGTCCCGCACTCCACCTACATGCGCTGAGACGCGCGGACCGACGGAAGGAGTTGGCGATGCACGTGATCGGAGTGGGGTTCGGGCGGACCGGCACCCTGTCGCTCAAGGTCGCGTTGGAGGAGCTCGGACTCGGGCCCTGCTACCACATGCGGGAGGCGATCGCCTCGCCCGGCCACAAGCGGCTCTGGCTGGAGGCGGCCCAGGGCGGCCCCGTGGACTGGGACCGGCTCCTGGGCGGATACCGGTCCACCGTGGACTGGCCCGGGTGCTACTTCTGGCGCGAGCTGATCGAGGCCTACCCCGAGGCCAGGGTGGTGCTGACCGTGCGCGACCCCGAACGCTGGTACAGCAGCACCCGGGAGACCATCTACCGGCTCTCCACCTGGGTGGCCCGGGTGGCCGCCCCCTTCTTCCCGACCGCGCGCGGCATGGCCGGGATGACCGAGGCGATCATCTGGAACGGCACCTTCGGCGGGCGGTTCACCGACCGGGAGCACGCCATCGGTGTCTTCGAACGCCACATCGAGGAGGTCCGCGCGCACGTGCCCGCCGACCGCCTGCTCGTCTACGACGTCCGCGAGGGCTGGGAGCCGCTGTGCCGGTTCCTCGGGGTCGAGGCGCCCCCGGACCGGCCGTTCCCGCACGTCAACGACCGCGACCACCAGAAGTCGAAGATCCGCCGGGCCCGGGTCCTGGTGGGCTCGCTCGGCGCGTCCCTCGCCCTGGCCACGCTCGCCGGGGTGGCGCTGCGCCGACGGCGGCGCTGAGCCGCCGCCCCCGAACCGCACAACCCCCGCATCGGATGGGAGCGACCTTGAAGGCACACGCGCGTACACACGAAGGGACCGACGCGGTCGCGGTCGTCGGGCTGTCCTGTCGCCTGCCGGGGGCGCCCGATCCGGGTGCGTTCTGGCGGCTCCTGCGGGAGGGGCGGGAGGCGGTGGCCCGGCCGCCCGCCCACCGGGGGCTGGACGGGCTGCCCCGGGCCGGGCTGATCGAGGACGTCGGCGGGTTCGACGCGGACTTCTTCGGGATGTCCGCGCGCGAGGCGGCCGCCGCCGACCCGCAGCAACGCCTGATGCTGGAGTTGGGCTGGGAGGCGCTGGAGGACGCGGGGATCGTGCCCGACTCCCTGCGCGGTGCGGCGGTCGGCGTGTTCGTCGGCGGGATGGCCGACGACTACGCGGCGCTGCTGCACCGGGCAGGGGCGCCCGTCGGGGCGCACACGATGGCCGGGACGCAGCGGTCGATGCTGGCCAACCGGCTGTCCTACCTGGTCGGGGCGCGCGGCCCCAGCCTGGTGGTCGACAGCGGCCAGTCGTCGTCGCTGGTCGCGGTGGCGATGGCGGTGCAGAGCGTGCGCGGCGGGGCGACGCCGGTCGCGGTCGCGGGCGGGGTGAGCCTGATCCTCGACGGCGACGGGTCCGCCGCGCCGAGGGCCCTGGGGGCGCTGTCCCCCGAGGGACGGTGCCGGGTCTTCGACGCACGCGCCGACGGGTTCGCGCGGGGCGAGGGCGGAGCGGCGCTCGTGCTGCGGCCCCTGGCCGACGCCCTAGCCGACGGCGACCGGATCCACTGCGTGATCCGGGGTGTGGCCGTGGGCAACGAGGGCGGCGGACACGCGCTGACCTCGCCGGACGGCGCCGGACAGGAGGAGGTGCTGCGCCGGGCGTGCGCCGACGCCGGTGTGCGGCCGGAGGAGGTCCGGTTCGTCGAACTGCACGGAACGGGCACACGCGCGGGCGACCCCGTCGAGGCGCGGGCGCTGGGCGCGGTGCACGGAGTCGGGCGGGACGCCGACACACCGCTGCTGGTGGGGTCGGTCAAGACCAACATCGGCCACCTGGAGGGGGCGGCGGGCGTCGCGGGCCTGGTCAAGGCGGCGTTGAGCGTGCGCGAGGGGGTGGTGCCCGCCAGCCTGCACCTCACCGAGCCGAACCCGAGGATCCCGCTGGAGGAGCTGCGGCTGCGCGTGCCGACCGAGGCGACCCCGGTGGACGACGGCGCGCCGCCGCTGGGCGGGGTCAGTTCGTTCGGTCTGGGGGGAACCGACTGCCACGTGGTGGTGGAGCGGGCCCCCGACCAGCCGACGCCCCAGAGGCCCGAGGGTTCCGGCGGGACCGTTCCCCTGGTGCTGTCGGCGGCCTCGGCGCCCGCGCTGCGCGGGCAGGCGGCCAGGCTGCGGGACCACCTGGAGTCGACGGGGGCGGACCCGAGGGATGTCGCGCATTCCCTGGTCACCACGCGCACGGTGTTCGGGCACCGCGCGGTGGTCGGGGCCGAGGGTGCGGAGCGGGCCCTGGAGCTGTTGGGCGCGCTGGCGGACGGGGAGGTTCCGGAGGGGGTGTGGGTCGGTGAGGCCGTGCCCGACCGGGTGGCCGATGGTGTCCGCGCCGACGACGGCCGGGGAGCCGAGGCGGGAGACGACGCTGACGCCGCGTCGGACGTGACGGACGGCGACGCCGGGATCGGTGACCTCGCGGAAGCGTTCACACGAGGCGCTGACGTCGACTGGAGCCACCTGATCCCCGCTGGTCGCAGGGTCCCCCTGCCTACCTACGCCTTCCAGCGCCGTCACTACTGGGCACCCGGTCTGGGTCGTGGTCCGGTGCCGGATGGTCCGGCCGACGGCCCCGCGCTCCGGGGCGCCCGCACCACCGACGCGGCCACGCTCGGTGGGCTCTCGGCGCCAGGCGACGCCTTCACGGCTGAACCTGCGGGCACAGGGGTCACGTCCGGCACGGCCAGCAACTCCGACGCCGTCATCACCTCCGGCCCGGGTGACGGCGTCGGCCCCGCGTCCGGCGGCTCCTCGCCGACGGGGACGCGACGCCCCGATCCCGAACTCGCCGGGCGCGTCCTTCGCATGGTCCGTGCGGCGACGGGGTCGGTCCTCGGCGACGGCCGCGACATCGACGTCACCGCCACCTTCCGCTCCCAGGGCCTCGACTCCGTGGCCGCCCTCGAACTGCGCAACGTCCTGCGCGAGGAGACCGGACTCGACCTCGCCCCCACCCTCGCCTACGACCTCGCCACCCCCAGGGCCGTCGCCGACCACATCGCCGCCCTGCTGACCGACCCCGCCGAGCCCCCGCCCACCGACGCCGCCCCGGACACCGTCCCCGTCACGGCCGCCGCGCCCGCCACGGCCCCCGACGCCCCCGAGGACGACCCCGTGGTCATCGTCGGCATGGGCTGCCGTTACCCGGGCGGCGTCCGGTCCCCCGAGGACCTGTGGGACCTCGTCGCCGCCGGGACCGACGCCATCACCGCGTTCCCCGACAACCGCGGCTGGGACGTCGACTCCCTCCACGACCCCGAACCCGGCGTCCCCGGCCGCTCCTCCACCCGCCACGGGGGCTTCCTCCACGACGCGGACGCGTTCGACGCCGACTTCTTCGGCATCAGCCCCCGCGAGGCCGCCGCCATGGACCCCCAGCAGCGTGTCCTCCTGGAGGTCGCCTGGGAGGCCCTCGAACGCGCCGGGACCCCGCCCGACCGGCTCCGCGACGCCCGCGTCGGCGTGTTCGTCGGCGCGATGGCCCAGGACTACGGCCCCCGCCTGCACGAGTCCGCCCCCGGCCACGGCGGCCACCTCCTCACCGGCGGCTCGGTCAGCGTCGCCTCCGGCCGACTCGCCTACGTCTTCGGGTTCCACGGGCCCACCATGACCATCGACACGGCGTGCTCCTCCTCCCTCGTCGCCCTCCACCAAGCCGTGCGCGCCCTGCGCCACGGCGACTGCGACGCCGCCCTCGCCGGAGGCGTGGCCGTCATGTCCACCCCCGGCATGTTCGTCGAGTTCAGCATGCAGCGCGGGCTCGCCCCCGACGGCCGCTGCAAGTCCTTCTCCGCCGACGCCGACGGCACCGCCTGGGCCGAGGGCGCCGGGGTGCTCGTCCTCGAACGCCTCTCCCGCGCCCGCGCGCTCGGCCACCGGGTCCTCGCGGTCGTGCGCGGGTCGGCGATCAACTCCGACGGCACCAGCAACGGGCTCACCGCGCCCAGCGCCCCCGCCCAGGAGGAGGTCGTGTCCGCCGCCCTCGCCGACGCCGGGGTCACCCCCGCCGACGTGCAGGCGGTCGAGGCGCACGGCACCGGCACCGTCCTCGGCGACCCGATCGAGGCCCGCGCCCTCCAGGCCGTCTACGGCCCCGACCGGGGCGACGAACCCCTGTGGCTGGGGTCGGTCAAGTCCAACCTCGGCCACGGCCAGGCCGCCGCGGGCGTCGCCGGGGTGATCAAGATGGTGCAGGCGATGGCGCACGGCGTTCTGCCCCGCACCCTGCACGTGTCCGAACCCACCCCGCACGTCGACTGGGAGTCGGGCCCGCTGCGGCTGCTCACCGGCGCCGTCCCGTGGACCCCGCGCGGCGGCGTGCGGCGCGCGGGCGTCTCCTCGTTCGGCATCAGCGGCACCAACGCCCACGTCGTCCTCGAACAACCACCGGGACCGGGCCGCCCGACCGGTGACGGCCGCACGGTCGCCTGGACCCTGTCGGCGCGCGGCGAACCGGCCCTGCGCGCCCAGGCCGCCCGGCTGCGCGACCGCGTCGCCGCCGACCCGGGCCTGACGCCCGAGGCGGTGGGGCACGCCCTGGCCACCACGCGCACCGTGTTCGAGCACCGCGCCGCCGTCGTCGGCTCCGACCGGGCCACCCTCCTGGAGGGGCTGTCCGCGCTCGCCGAGGGCCGCCCGTCCCCCCACACCGTGGAGGGGCGCGCGCTCCCCGACGGCCCCGTCGTGTTCGTCTTCCCCGGCCAGGGATCCCAGTGGCCGGGGATGGCCGCCGAACTCCTCGACGGCTCCCCGGTCTTCCGGGCCGCCATGGACGAGTGCGCCCGCGCACTGGCCCGGTACACCGACTGGTCCCTGGCCGAGGTCGTCCGTCAGGCCCCCGGAGCGCCGGGGCTGGACCGCGTCGACGTCGTCCAACCCGTGCTGTGGGCGGTCATGGTCTCCCTGGCCCGCGTGTGGCGCTCGGCCGGGGTGGAGCCCGCCGCCGTCGTCGGCCACTCGCAGGGGGAGATCGCCGCCGCGTGCGTCGCGGGCGCGCTGAGCCTGGACGACGGGGCGCGCGTGGTCGCGTTGCGCAGCCAGGCGATCGCCGAGATCAGGGGCGTCGGAGGCATGGCGTCGGTCCCGCTGCCCGCGGCCCGCGCGCGCGAGCGGATGTCCCGGTTCGGCGACCGCGTGCACGTGGCCGCGCTCAACGGCCCCGAATCGACGATCGTCGCCGGTGACGCCGCCGCGCTGGCCGAACTCGTCGACGAGTGCCGCGCCGACCGGGTACGGGCGCGCCTGGTCGACGTCGACTACGCCTCCCACACCCCCTCCATGGAGGAACTGCACGATCGGCTGCTGGAGCGCCTCGGCGCACTGTCCCCGCGCTCGTCGAGCGTGCCGATGTACTCCACCGTGACCGAACGCCCGATCGACACCTCCGGCCTGGACACCGACTACTGGTACTGCAACCTGCGCAACACCGTGCGCTTCGACCCGGCCGTGCGCCGCCTGCTCAAGGACGGGCACCAGGTGTTCGTCGAGGTCAGCCCGCACCCGGTGCTCACCGGAGCGCTGCTCGACATCATCGCCGACGCCGAGGCCCCAGGACACGCCGTCGGCACCCTGCGCAGGGACGAGGGCGGCCCCCAGCGCCTGATGGCCGCCCTCGCCGCCGCCCACGTCAGCGGGGCCCGCGTCGACTGGCCCCGGCTCATGGGCGGGCACGGCGCGCCCCCGGTCGACCTGCCCACCTACGCCTTCCAGCGCGAGCGCCACTGGCTGGCGGCGCCCGCGCCGGCGGGCGCACCCGAGACCGCGCCCGCCGGACACCCGCTGCTGCCCGGCTCCCTGGACCTGGCGGAGAGCGGACAGACCGTGTTCACCGGCCGTCTCTCCCCCGACCGGGATCCGTGGCTGGCCGACCACACCGTGCGCGGCGACCTGCTGCTGCCGGGTGCGGCGGTGGTCGAGCTCGCCCTGCAGGCCGGCGACCGGGTCGGCCTGCCCGTTCTGGAGGACCTGACCCTGGAGCGGCCGGTCCCGCTCGACGACGACCGCGCGGTGGAGGTCCAGCTGACCGTCGCCCCCGCCGACGCGAGCGGTCGGCGCGCCCTCGGACTGCACGTCCGCGCGGCCGACGGCGGCGCGTGGACCCGCTGCGCGAGTGGTCTGTTGGCGCCGTGGACCGAGCCAGCGGGCGACCCGATGCCCGCCGAGTGGCCGCCGCCCGGGGCGGAGCCGGTCGAACCGGACTATCCGGCGCTGGCCGCGCACGGCTACGGGTACGGGCCCCGGTTCCAGGGGCTCCGGGCCAGCTGGCGGGTCGGTGAGGAGTGGTACGCGCGGGTCCGCGCGCCCGAGGGGGTGGACACGGCCGGGTACGGGCTGCACCCGGCGCTGCTCGACGCCGCGCTGCACCCTCTCCTGACCCCGGACGGCGCCGTCCCGGTGGAACTGCCGTTCTCGTGGAGCGGGGTGCGGCTGCACGCGACCGACGCGGATGAGCTGCGGGTCCGGATCCGGCCCGCCGACGGGGGCTCGGAGATCACGCTGACCGACCCGACCGGTGCGCCCGTCGCGGAGGTGGCCGCCGTCGCGCTGCGGCCGATGACCACCGGGCGTCGGGCGCTCGCCGCTCCGGAAGCCGAGGGTTCCCTGTTCCACGTCACCTGGGAGACCGTCCCGGAACCGGACCCCACCCTCGACGGCCGGTACGCGGTCGTGGGGCCGGGGGACCTGGAGTTGCCGGGAGCCGACCACCACCCGGACCTCGACTCCCTGCTGGCCGCCGTCGACGAGGGCGCTCCCGTCCCGGACTACGTCGTCGTCGACCTGCGCGCGGCCGGTTCCGAGGGGCCGGGGGGTGCTGGCGCGGCTTCCGACACCGTCCTCGCCGAGGCGCACCGGCGGACCGGCGACGCCGCCGCCCTCCTCGCGACCTGGTCCACCGACGACCGCCTGGCCGACACCGTCCTCACCGTGCTGACCAGCGGCGCCGTCGTCGTCGGCCCCGACGATCCCGTCCGCGATCTGGCCGGGACGCCCCTGTGGGGCCTGCTGCGCACCGCGCGCACCGAACACCCCGGACGGGTCCGCGTCATCGACCTCGACCCCGACACCGGCACACCGATGACCGCCGCGCTCGCGACCGCCGAACCCGAGTCGGCCGTCCGCCACGGACGGATCCACGTGCCCCGGCTGTCCGCCTACCCGGGCCCCGGCGCCCTCCAACCGCCCACCAACGGCGACTGGCACCTGACCGACGGCGGCGGCGAGATCGACGGACTGACCCCCGTCGCACACGAACCCCGCGCACTCGACCACGGCGAGGTGCGCGTCGCCGTCCGCGCCGCCGGGCTCAACTTCCGCGACGTCCTCATCGCCCTCGACATGTACCCGGGCCAGGCCCTGATGGGCACCGAGGCCGCCGGAACCGTCGTCGAGACCGGGCCCGGCGTGGACGGCCTGCGCCCCGGCGACCGTGTCATGGGGGTCTTCCCCGGCCACGCGATCGGCACCGCCGCCACCACCGACCACAGGATGCTCACCCGCATCCCGCTCGACTGGTCCTTCACCCGCGCCGCGGCCGTCCCCGTCGCCTACCTCACCGCCTACCACGCCCTCGTCGACCTGGCCGACGTCCAGCCGGGCGAGCGCGTCCTCGTGCACGCCGCCGCCGGGGGCGTCGGCCAGGCGGCGGTCCAGATCGCCCGCCACCTCGGCGCCGAGGTGTTCGGCACCGCGAGCCCCGCCAAGTGGCCCGAGCTGCACCGGCTCGGCCTCGACGACACCCATGTGGCCAGCTCCCGGACGCTCGACTTCGAGGACGCGTTCAACGACGCGACCGGCGGCGCTGGGGTCGACGTCGTGGTCAACGCGCTCGCGGGCGACTTCACCGACGCCTCGCTGCGCCTGCTCGCCGCCGACGGGCGGTTCGTCGAGATGGGCAAGACCGACCCGCGGGACGCGGAGTCCACCGGCGTCGACTACCAGGCCTTCGACCTCCTGGAGGTCGACCCCGACCACGTCGCCCGCCTGCTCGCCGACCTGGTCGACCTGTTCGAGCACGGCGCGCTGGCGCCGCCGCCCGTCACCGAACGCCCGGCGCACCGCGCCCCCGACGCCCTCCGCCTGCTGCAACGCGCCGAACACGTCGGCAAGGTGGTCCTCACCCTGCCCGCGGCCCCCGACCCCGACGGCACCGTGCTGATCACCGGCGGGACCGGAACCCTCGGGCGACTCGTCGCCCGCCACCTGGCCGAGCGCCACGGCGTGCGCCGTCTCCTCCTGCTCGGGCGGCGCGGCGCCGACGCCGAGGGCGCGGACGGGCTGCGCGCGGAGCTGGCCGAGTCGGGCGCCCACGCCGCCTTCGCCGCCTGCGACGCCGCGGACCGCGACGCCCTCGCCGCCGTCCTGGCCGACGTGCCCGACGAGCACCCGCTGACCGCGGTGGTCCACGCGGCGGGCGTCCTGGACGACGCGACCGTGGGCGCGCTCACCCCCGACCGGGTGCGCGCGGTGTTCCGCCCCAAGGTGGACGCCGCCTGGAACCTGCACGAGCTCACCCGTGACCTGCCGCTGTCGGCCTTCGTCCTGTTCTCCTCGGTCGCCGGTGTGGTCGGGACGGCGGGCCAGGCCAACTACGCCGCCGCCAACGCCTTCCTCGACGGCCTGGCCCGACGGCGCCGTGCCGAAGGACTGCCCGCGACCTCGCTGTCCTGGGGACTGTGGGAGCGGGCCAGCGGCATGACCGGTCACCTGGACCGGGCGGACGTGGCACGGATGGCGCGCGGCGGGGTCGCCCCGGTGCCCACCGACGAGGGCCTGGCTCTGCTCGACACGGCGCTCCGCCTGGACGTGCCGCATCTGGTGCCCGTCCGGCTGGACCGCGACGGCCTCTCGGGCGACTCCGCCGGGTTGGCCGCCGTCCTGCGCGGCCTGGCCCGACCGGCCGCGCCGACCCGGACGAGCGCCCGCCGTCGCGCGGCCGAGCCGACCCCGGCGCCCGGGTGGGACGGGACGGCGATCGGCGCCAGCGAGGAGGAGCGCAGGGAGAGTCTGCGGGTGCTGCTGCACACCCAGGTGGCGACCGTGCTCGGGCACGACTCCCCGGACCGGGTCGACCCCGGCCGGACCTTCGAGGAGCTGGGCTTCGACTCGCTCACGTCGGTGGAGCTGCGCAACCGGGTGAGGACGGCGACCGGGGTGCGCCTGCCCGCCACGATCGCCTTCGACTACCCGACCATCCCGGTCCTCGCCGACCGCCTGCTCAGCGATCTGGCGGACGGGAGGAGCCGCCCCTGAGCGCGACCGCGCCGTGGGCCTCCCTTCCCGGCCGGGAAGGGAGGCCCACGCTCGTGTGATCAGGGCGGACCGGGGTTGAAAATGGCGTGTGTGCCCACCCGGCGCCAGATCACGTGCGGCTTGCCCGGGTAGCGCTCGTCGCCGTACTCCCATGTGGCGCGTCCATCGGGTGCCCAGGTCATCTCGTAGACTCCCGGGGCTCCCTGGACTCCCTTGACACGCAGGCCGGGCCGGAACCGTCCCTTCTCCACATCGGATGCGAACTCGGTGGTGACCACGCGCCGGAAGCGCTCCGCCTGCTGGCGGGTCAGCTTCTTGAAGTCAGCCTTGAACCGGGGGGTGGTGGAGAACGTGGCCAGTGTTCTCAGCTCTCCTCATCGTGTTCCAGAGCGTCGAACATCGACTCCGCGTCCTCGAACTCCTCGGTCTGCGCTGCGGCGATCTGCTCGCTTGCCTCTCGCTCGCCTCGCTGCCATTCCGGGTCCCAGAACCACGCCTGGTCGGTGGGGACCGGGGTCATGCCTCGAAGGATGACCTGGCCGCTCTCAGAGATGTCGAACTCGACCTCGTCGCCCTCACGGATGTGCAGGGCGTCGGCGACCTCGCGGGGCAGGGTGATCTGGTTCTTGCGGCGCATCACCGCACGTCGACGTCTGGCCCTCGTCTCACCCATCATGTGCGCGGCTCCTGTGTCGGGGTCGTGCGCCGGGTTCACCGCCCCAGCAGTACACCATCAGGATGACTCCGAAAGTCAGATAGTTCAACTTTCCTACGCGCACGGTGGCCCTGACACCGAGGTCAGTACACGGAGACGGGCTCCTCGACCCCCTCCTCCGCCGTCGGCCGCGCGAGCGGACCGCCCTCGGGCCCGCGGCGCGCGTACCGCACCAACAGCCACAAGGTCGTGCCCCCGAGCAGCGCGAACGCCGACGTGAACAGGGTGAACGACACCGCCGCCATCGCCGGGGACAACGGGGTCACCGCCTCCGCCGTGGTCAGGTGGTGCGTCACCGTCCAGGGCTGGCGGCCGAACTCCCGGTACACCCATCCGCCCACGCTCGCCGTGTACGGCAGCACCGGCGCGGCGATCAGCACCCGGTGGAACCAGCGCCACCGGTCGAGTCGGCGCGCCACCCACGCCACGGTCGCCACCAGCGTCAACAGGACGACCAGCTCCCAGACGACCGTCATCGCGCCGCCGGCCACGTCCCAGATCCACGAGTACGCGGAGTCGTGGGCCCCCTCGATCTCCGCGATCTCCGCCTCGCCGTAGGTCAGCCCCGTGGTCGGCGTCGGCCCCTCGGTGAACCGGAACTGGGTGCCGCCGGTGACCGCGACCGGCGCGATCGCCGCCATCACCAGCACCAGCCCGCACCGCACGCCCCGCCGGAAGATCCCCTCCGGGTCCCGGCCGCGCATCAGGTGGTAGGCGCTCACCGCGCACACGAACAGCCCTCCGACGAACAGCGCGGTGACCGACACGTGCGCGAATCCGAGCAGGGCCGACGGGTTGAGCGCCATCGCGAGGGGGTCGGTGAGCACCGCCCGGCCGTCACTCATCCGGAACCCGACCGGGTTGCGCAGGAATCCGTTGGCCACCATCACCCAGTAGGCGGAGGCGTAGGCGGTCAGCGTGACCACGGCGAAGCAGCCCAGGTGCGTCCAGCGGCCCATCCGGTCCCACCCGACGATCCACAGGCCCAGGAACGTGGACTCGACGAAGAACGCCGCCATCGTCTCCGCCGCCAGCGGCGCGGCGAACGCGTACCCGAAGACCTCGGTCAGCCCCGACCAGTTCACGGCCAGCTGGAGCTCCATGACGATGCCCGACAGCACCCCCATGGCGTAGTTGACGACGTACAGGCCGCCCCAGAACCGCACCGCCGCCCTCCGCGCCGGGTCGCGGAGCCGGACCGCCCGCCACTGGCTGAACAGCAGGAACGGGGCGAGCCCCAGGGTCAGGGCGACGAAGACGTAGTGGGTTCCGGCGGTGAGCGCGAACTGGAGTCTGGCCAGGGTGAGGGGGTCGTCGAACATCGGGAGCGCACCTCGTGTGACGCGGGGACAGGGGGGAGCGGGGACGAGCGGTCAGGCGGTGGGTCGGGCGAGCATCCGGGCCAGGGCGGCCCCGACCGCGTCGGCGGACGGCGCGCCCTCGCGCCAGCGGCGGGCGACGAACCCGTCCGGCCGGACCAGTACGGCCCCGCCCGGGGTGACGCCGTACCGCCGCGCCCAGTCGCCGTCGTCGTCGACCAGGTCCCGGCCCACGACGTACACGTCCAGCGGCACGCCCAGCGCGTCGGCGGCGCCCCGGGTGCCCTCGGCCCACGCTCCGCCGTTCAGCCCGTCCGATCCGGCCAGCAGCACCGGGCGTGGACCGAACAGGTCGATCAGGGAGACCCGCTCGCCGTCCCGGCGCACCCACAGGTGCGGAGCCCGGGTGCCGGGCCGTCCGGACAGCCGCTGCGGCGGGGTGAACTCCCTCTCCCGCGGGTCCGCGTCCGCCACGTCGTCGGTCACCGTGGACGACCGGTACCGGTACCCGAACGTCACGGCCAGCGGCTCCGCCAACGCCGCCGACCCCCCGAACGCCGACCGCCCCGGCCCTCCAGCGCCCGCGCCCGGACCGCCACCCGCGCCCGACCGCGCCGCCAGCCGCATGGCCGCCTGGCGCACGGTCGCCTCCGCCACCGGGCGGCGCTCCTCGTCGTAGCTGTCCAACAGCTCCCGGGGCGCCATCCCGTCCAGCACCGCCCACAGCTTCCACGTCAGGTCGTAGGCGTCCTGCACACCCGTGTTGGCCCCGTACCCGCCCACCGGCGGGATCACGTGCGCGGAGTCGCCCGCCAGGAACACCCGTCCCGCGGCGAACCGCTCGGCCGTCAGCGCCGCCATCTCCCACGGCATGACCCCCCGCAGCCCCACGGGCGCGTCGGGGACACCCACCGCGGCGCGAACCAGCCGGACACAGCGCTCGTCGGTGAAGTCTTCGGGGCTCTCCCCCCGCTCGGGCCGGTAGGTGACGATGAGCGTGCCCCGCCCCAGCGAGTCGTCGTGTCCCAGCACCCCCTCCACCTCGGCGTTGCGGACCTGGCAGATGGCGAACCGCCGACCGCGCAGCGGCCCGCGCAGGTCGGTGTCGAACAGGATGCTCATCTGGTGCCGCAGCACCCCACGCCCCCGACGCACGATCCCCAACCGCTCCCGCACCGGGCTGTGCGCCCCGTCGGCCGCGACCGCGTACTCCGCGCGGATCGCGTACTCGCCCCCGTCGGCGCGGTCGCGCAGCACGGCGGTGACCCCGTCCGCGTCCTGCGCCAGCTCCACGGCCTCGGTGCCGAACCGCACATCCGACCCCAGCTCGCGGGCGCGCTCCACCAGGATCGGCTCCACCCGGTCCTGGCTCAGCGACACGATCCGCTCCACCGGGCTGACCCCGCTGACGTCCTCCGGCTCCGGGATCCGCGACACCGCGATCTCCGCGCCCGCCAGCGACTCCACCCGGCCGTTGAGCACGTGCCCCGCGAACCCGGCGCTCTCCGCCAGCACCGCCTTCTCCACGCCGACCCCGCGCAGCAGTTCGAGCGTGCGCGGGTACAGCCCCCACGCCCTCGGGTGGATCGACGTCCCGGGATGCCGCTCAACGAGCACGGACCGCACCCCGCGCCAGGACAGGAAGAGCGAGGCGGACAGCCCCACCAGTCCGCCTCCGATGATCAGGACAGGAGTCGACTCGGTACGCACGACGGCCCTTTCGACGGCACGGTTCCGGGCCGCCAGGCTCGCAGGCGCCCCTGAAGTTCCCCTGTACGTCCGCTGGAGGAACGCTCGGAACCGCTCGGAGCCATGTCGGGTCGAGCGCGCGACGACCGATCGACGATCGGCGCCTGCGAGGGTGCACGCGATCCCGACCGGGCCGCACACCAACGCGGCGCAGTGCGAGAAGGAGTCCCGACATGGACGGCACGAAAGCGGACGGCGCACCCGACACCTCCGAGCTCCTGGACCTGGCCCAGGGCTTCTGGGCGGCCAAGACCCTGCTCACCGCGGTCGAACTCGACCTCTTCACCCTCCTGGGCCAGGGGCCGCTGACCGAGGAGGCCGTCCGCGAGCGGCTGGAGCTGCACCCGCGCGCCACGCGCGACTTCCTCGACGCGCTGGTCGGACTGGGCCTGCTGCGGCGCGACGGCGACGCCTACGCCAACGGCGAGGCGGCCGACCTGTACCTGGACACCGCCAAGCCCACCTGCGTGGCCGGGCGACTGCGCCTGCTCAACTGGCGCTACCGCGTCTGGGGCGGCCTCACCGACCTGCTGCGCACCGGTGAACGGCAGGCCAACCAGGACCGCGACTTCAACGCCTTCTACAGCGACCCCCAGGCGGTCAAGCGGTTCATGGCCGCCATGGACGGCGCCAACGCCGAGATCGGCCCGGCCCTGGCCCGCGCCTTCGACTGGACCGAGCACACCTCGTTCGTCGACGTCGGCGGCGCCCGGGGCAACCTCGCCGCCGACATCGTCCGCGCCCACCCGCACCTGCGGGGCGGCTGCCTGGACCTGCCGCCGGTCGAGCCGGTCTTCGACGAGCACATGGAGCGGCTGGGCCTCACCGGCAAGGTGACCTTCCACGCCGCCGACTTCTTCGCCGACCCCCTGCCCGAGACCGAGGTCATGGTCTTCGGCCACGTGCTGCACGACTGGGACGACCAGGACCGCGTCCGCCTGCTGCGCCGCGCCCACGAGGCCCTGCCCGAGAACGGGTGCGTGCTGATCTACGACGCACTCGTGGACGACGACCGCACCGACGCCGCCAACCTGCTGCGCAGCCTCAGTATGCGCCTGGTCACCCCCGGCGGCTCCGAGTACACGGCCGCCGAGTGCCGCGCCTGGCTGGAGGAGGCGGGCTTCACCGACGTCAGCGCCCAGCCGCTGTTCGGCACCGACTCCCTGGTCACCGCGTACAAGCGCGGATGACCCGCCCACCCACGCACCCGGAGAGGGAATGGACATGACGCATCGCGCACCGGGGCTCTCCCGCCGCCGGATCCTCGCCGGCGCCGCACTGCTCGGCACCGCCGCCGCGGCCCTGCCCGGCGCCGCGGCCGCCGCCGAGGGCGGGGCGGGCCGGGGCGGGACGATCGAGGTCGTCCTCGAACCCGACACCCTGGACGTCCCCGAGGAGATCCCCTGCGGCGTGGTCTCCTTCCACGTCAGCACCCCCGAGGCCGTCGGCCGCTCCCTGCTGCTGGTCCGCCTCGCCGACGGCGTGACCGCCGACCGGTACCTGGAGCTGCTCGCCGCGACCTCCACCTGGGACCCGGCCGAGAAGGCGGAGGCCGCCCGCGCCGTCGCCGCGGCCGCGCACAACCTCGGCGGCGCGGTCGTCGCGGCCGGGACCGACGCGGGGTTCACCCAGGTGCTGCGGCCCGGCCCCTACCTGTTGATCAACTTCGGGTACGCGAGCGGAGGACGTCCGGTCGCCCGGGAGGTCCGCGCGACCCGGCAGTCCTGGGCCGCACACGCGGGCACGGACGGCTTCGTCGTGCACCGCGAGACGTCGGACGGCGTGGAGTTCACCGTCTCCCGCCGCCTTCCGGCGAACGGCCGGTACACCCTCCTCAACACCACCGGCACCCCCCAGGAGGCGATGTTCTGCCGCGTCCAGGACGGGACCACGGAGGAGGACGTCCGGGCCTACTTCGACGCCCTGCGCGAGGGCCGGACGCCGCCGGTGCAGCCGCTGCTGACCCGACCCGTGGGCATGGCCCCGCTCGGCGCGCGGCAGTACGGGACGCTGCACGCCGAGTTCACACCCGGCCCGTACGCGCTGTTCTCCTTCACCATCAACCACGAGACCGGCTACAACCACGCGCTGGAGGGGGTGTTCCGGCTGGTCGAACTGGTCTGATCCGGTTGTCCGGCGCGGGGGGCACCGCCCGCCGCGCCGGACGCCCACCCCCGCGGCTCAGCGGGGCGGAGCAGCGGAGCCGCGCCGACCGCTCCGGCGGGACCGCCGCCACGCGAGCCCGCCGACACCGGCGACGAGCACGCCGAGCACGAGCGCGGTCCACCCCGGTCCCACGGACTCCACCAGGCGGACCAGCTCGGCCTGCACGCGGGTCGCAGCGCCCACGACCGGGTCGTCGGCCGAGCCGCCCGCGAACACGCGCAGCTCGAACCAGCCGTAGTAGGCGACGTACAGCCCGGCCAGCACGAGCAGCACACCACCGGCCCGCGTCACGTACGGCATGGCCCGGCGCAGCCGCGTCGCCACCGAGTCCCGGGCCAGCGCGACGGCCACGGTCACGACGCCGACGACCAGGCCCATCCCCAGCGCGTACGCCAGGAACGTCGTGACCACGCCGACCGCGCTCGACGAGCGCAGGGCGGTCGTGGTGAGGGCGAGGAACGGGCCGATCGTGCAGGACAGCGACGCCACCGCGTAGGTGACGCCGTAGACCAGCGCCCAGCGCGGGGAGCGCACCGGCCGTCCGGGGGAGGGTTTGGGCAGCAGCAGGGTGATCTCCCGGCCCGCGGCCAGCCACGCCCCCAGACCCACCAGGGCGGCGCCGATCACCACGGTCACCCAGGGCAGGTGGCGCTCCACCGACAGCGCGAGCGGGGTGACGACCAGCCCGAACCCCGCGAAGACGAGCACGAACCCGCTCGTCATCGCCGCCGTCGTGGCCAGGGCGCGCCCCAGCGACCGCCACCGGGCGCCGGCCGAGGTGCCGCCGGAGGACGCGTCCCCCGCGTCGTCGGAGGCGACCAGCAGCGCGAGATAGCCGGGGAGCAGCGCGAACCCGCAGGGGTTGAGCACGGCCAGCATCCCGGCCACCACGGCGATCGCGATCGGGAGCCCGATCATGACCCGTCGGCGATCAGGTCGACCTGGGCGTCGAGGTCGTCGTCGGAGAGCGTGCCCTGGACCGTCGCGAAGGTGCCGTCGGCGGAGACGAACGCGAACGCGGGCTGGCTCGCCACACCGAAGCCCGACCAGATCGAGCCGTCCTCGTCCACCAGGTGCGTCAGCTCCCCGGTCCCGGTGTCGGAGACGAAGCCGCGCATGGCCTCGACCTCCCCGAGCCCGGCGACCCCGATGAACTCGACGTCGCCGGAGTGCCGTGCGGCGGCCTCGGCGACGCCCGCCGCCTCGCCCCGGCAGATCGTGCACCAGGGGGCCCAGAACCACAGCACGGTCGGTTCACCCGCGAGGTCGGCGCCGGCGAACGCGTCCCCGTCCACGGTCCGGGTCTCGAACGCCAACGCGTCGGGGGTCTCGCCACCGGAGTCCCCGGCGGCGTCCCCGCCGTCTTCGGCGCCCTCCTGGGCCGCGGGCGCCTCGGCCGTCCCGTCGCCCGCACCGTTCTCGGCGTCGCCGGAGGCACAGGCCGTCAGGCCCAGGAGCAGCGCCAGCAGGGCCGCCGTCAGGGTCAGGGGGGTGCCGCGTCTGGAGGCCGTCGTCGCCATGGTCACCTCGGGATCTCGTTCGGGGATGGGGGCGGTCCGCGGGGTCACGCGTCCGCGGACCGGCGGGATCGCACCTCCGTATTCTCGGGCGCGCGTTCCCGGCCGTCCAGACCGGGGGTGCCGTACCGCGATCGGGGCTGCCTGCGCGAACGCGCCGAAAACGCATGGGGAAGGGGGGTCCGGCGGGTGACCAACGGCCCTCACCGGGGTAATGCACATAGTGAGGCGGGTCACATTTCCGGGTTCTTGCCATGGACCCGTGACCCCGAGGAGGTGGGGACCATGTCCACGATCGCGCACGCACGCTCACACGCCATGACGCACGCCTGGAGGGGTGCGGTGGCCGGTGTGATCGGTGGTGTCGTCTTCGGGATCCTGATGGCCATGACGGGCATGCTGCCGATGGTCGCGATGCTGGTCGGCAGTGAGAACGCGGTCGTGGGTGCGGTGGTGCACCTGGCGATCTCCGCGGTGTTCGGTGTGGTGTTCGGGCTCCTCATGGGCGCCCTCGCCGACCACGCGTGGACCACCCTCGGCGCGGGCCTGGCCTACGGGATCGTGCTGTGGGTCGTCGGCGGGCTCATCCTGATGCCCGCGATGCTCGGCATGGCGATGTTCCCGATGGGGCAGATGTCGATGATGAGCCTCCTGGGGCACGCCATCTACGGCCTGGTGGTCGCCGCCTCCATGTACGGCCTGAGCAGGAAGCACGTGTAGACCGGGTCCGGCGACACGCGTGCCGACGGCGCCGACGCCCGCCGGGGCGTCGGCGCCGTCGTGTCCGTATCCCACCCGCCGCGTACCTGGTCCCGCGTCCCGCCGGGGCGGACACCGCGCCGGACCCCGCTCCTCACTGCGCGGGACCGCCCGCTCCGAGCCGGGCCCTACGCCACCGAGGCCCGCACCCCGGTGACGGCGGCCCCGGCCGCAGCGAGCCCGCTGGTGACCGACACCTCCGCCAGGAGCCCGGGCGCCGCCACGGAGTCCCCCGCCAGGTAGACGCCGTCGCCCCGGTCGATCGCGGGCCGGTCCCGCCACGTGCGTCCCGGCAGGTCCAGGGCGCCCGTCCGCCCCCGGCACATCTGGTCGCGCCGCCAGGTGACCCGTTCCCGCCAGCCGGGCAGCACGTCGTCCAGCAGGCGGTCCATCCGTGCGGTGACCTCCGCCCGGGACTCGCCCACCCGTACCGGCAGCTGCGCCTGGTACAGGTCCTCGCCCTCGGGCGCGATCGCCCGGTCGAGGAAGGAGTAGCACTCGACGAACCCGGACTCGTCGAGGTCGAACACGATCGTCGGGGCCTTGGCCCGTCGGACCCCCAGGTCCACGAGCAGGGAGTGGCCGCTCTCCCACTCCAGCGTGTCGTCGCCGAGCAACGACCTGGCCGAGGCCAGCGGGACCGCCACGATCGTCGGGGTGTCGGGCAGCTCCGTCACCCGGGCGCCCGTCTCGATCCGGACCCCCATCTCCCGCGCCCGCGACGCCATGCGTTCCACCAGGGAGCCCCAGCCGCCGCGCGGGTAGCGGACGGAGGGCCACCGGGGCGCGGCGACCCGGACGAAGCGCTCCCACACGAACGCCGCCGAGAGCCGACCCGGGTCCGCTTCGTACGTGACCACGCCCAGGAAGCCGCAGACCGCGCGGGTGGCGGCCTCGCCCAGGTTCGCCCGCCCCCACGTGGCGAAGTCCTGGTCGTGCGGCGCGCGCAGTGACCGTCTCCGGACCGCTCCGACCAGCCCGGCCGACAGCGGCGGGGTGACCCGCCCCCCGTTCCGGATCCGGCCGCCGGCCAGGAAGGCCGGCGTCGGCCGGGAGACCGGTGGAACGAGGTCGCGGGCGGCCAGCCACGCGTACGGGGTTCCGTCGCTGTACAGGGCGTGCGGGCCGTCGTTGGCCACGTACGGCGGCTCGGTCGAGCGTGCCCTGCCGCCCAGCCTCCCGCGCGTCTCCCACAGGGTGACGTTCGCGCCCCTCTCGGCGCTGGCGATGGCCGCGGTCAGTCCGGCGAGGCCCCCGCCCACAACGGTGATGTCCATGCCCCTAGGACGAGGCGGGCGTCCGCAGACGTGACATCTTGTCGGGGTTGGCGACGAGATAGACGTGTCGGACCAGGTCGTCGACCACGTCCAGCACGACCAACGTCACGATCCGGCCGTCCGCCGCGACGTAGGCCGCCGGGGCGCCGTTGACCTCCATGACCCCGATGTCGAGGTCCGCCGGGTCCGCCTGTCCCTCGACCCCGGCGGAGTCGAGGAAGCGCTGGGTGTTGCGCTCCTGGCCGATGGCCCGCAGGAAACCGGCGACCTTCCGGATACCGTGCAGGACCCGCATCGGCGCCCGGACCCGTCCGCCGCCGTCGCCGACCAGCGTCACGTCGTCGGCCAGCAGCGCGGTGAGGCCGTCGAGGTCGCCCTCCAGACAGGCCTGGAGGAAGCGTTCGGTGATCCGGCGGCGGGAGCCCCGGTCGGCGTCGAACCGGGGACGCCGCTCGCGTACGTGGTCGCGGGCGCGCCGGGCGAGCTGCCGGGCGGTGGCCTCCTCGCGGCCGATGACCTCGGCGATGCGCGCGTAGGGGAACTGGAAGGCCTCGCGGAGGACGAAGACGGCGCGTTCGAGGGGGCTGAGGGTCTCCAGGACGACGAGGAGCGCGTACTCCACCGAGTCCGCGAGTTCGGCGTGGTCGGCCCCGTCGGGGATGTCGCTGACCGGTTCGGGGAGCCACTCGCCCACGTAGGACTCGCGCCGGGAGCGGGCGGAGCGGAGCCGGTCGAGCGCGATCCGGGAGGCGACGGTGACCAGGTAGGCGCGGGGATCGTCGACGATGGCGCGGTCGACCGTGTTCCAGCGCAGCCAGGTCTCCTGAGTCACGTCCTCGGCGTCGGCGGCGCTGCCCAGGATCCGGTAGGCCACGCCGGTGAGGAGGGAGCGGTGCTCTTCGAAGACATCGGTGGTCATGTCGGAAAGACGTATCACAGCGCCCCGGGCGTGACATCCCGGGGCGTGAGTCACGTCACTCGCCGTCGGCGCCGCCGAGCTTCCTTCGCCAAGGGCCGTTGGCGACCAGCCAGTGAAGAGACCAGCCCAGTCCCCACGCCGTGAAACCCCTTGCCCCACGGGCTTCCGCGTGCCTAGCGTGGCGCGGTCGCCGACCACGATCACGAGGGGGCCGGGTGTACCGACTGCGGGAGTGGGCGCCTGAGGACGCCGACCGTCTGACGGAGGCGTTCGAGGAGCGCGACCTGGCGCGGCAGACCACGGTCGTGCCGCGCACGCGCGCGCTGGCGCTGGAGTGGATCGCCCAGTGTCGGGACCGCGCCACCAGCGGGCGGGCGTTCGCGTTCGCCGTGGTCGAGGCCGACGGGCCGGTGCTCGGACACGTCGAGATCACCGTCACCGACCCGCGGCACGACACCGGCTGGGTGTCCTACTGGACCCACCCCGCCGAGCGGGGGCGGGGTGTGGCCTCAGCGGGCGCGCGGCTGGCCGCCGACCACGCCTTCGGCGCCCTGGCCCTGCACCGGCTGGAACTGGCGCACCGGATCAACAACCCCGGCTCGTGCGTGGTGGCGCGACGCGCCGGGTTCCGGCCCGAGGGTGTGCGGCGGGCGCGGCTGCGCCACGGGACCGAGCGGTTCGACGTCGGGGCGCACGCCCGGCTGGCCACCGACCCGGTCGAGGGTGTGGACCCCCGACCCTGCGGCGGCCTCTGACGCGAGCGGGGCACGGTGGTCGCCGTGCCCCGCCTCCGCGTGTCCTGTGGGTCAGTGGTTGTGGATGTTGTTGTTGGCGTCGAAGTCGATCACGTTGCAGCCGTCCACGGAGACCAGGGCGAACTGGAGAACGTCGGCGCAGATCGGGACGGTGATGTTCTGGATGTTGGCGTTGTTGTCGGCGGCGGCGGTGCCGGTCATGGAGCCCACGGCGAGGCCGGTGGCGAGAACGAGGCCGGAGACGGTGGAGAAGCGCTTCATGGTGTTGGTCCTTGTCGGTTCGCGATGTGATCGTTGGTACTGAGGAGGCCGGACGGCCCCCGAATGGCGTGCCCGTGGTTAGTGGGCGCTGATGTTGCCGTTGTGGTCCACGTCGACGACGTTGCAGCCGTCGGCGGACAGCCCGGCGGCCTGGATGAGGTCCAGGCAGATCGGGATCGTGATGTTCTGAACCCGGGCGTTGTTGTCCGCGGCGGCGGTGCCGGTCATGGCACCGAGGGCGAGGCCCGTCGCGAGGATGAGCCCGGACGCCTTGGCGATACGAGGCATGGAGGTCACCTTTCGGAAGATCCAAAACAGGGTGGCTGTAGCCGCCGGAAATAACTTAGCGTAGTCACGCGCATGCTTGGAGTGCTTCACGGGAAGAATCCAGAGGTTCCCGCGACTTTTCCCGGCCTTGGATCCGACATGACCGGACATGTCATGCCGACTCGGCGGCCGGTGTTACCGAACTGAGAACACGACACGTCCGACCTCGGGCGTGCCGCCCCCCACCGGCGACCACATCGACGCCCGTTCCGGTCGACGCGCACGAAAAAGGGCCCGCGCGGTGCGCGAGCCCAACCGGTGTGGAACGGCGTCCGGTGTCCTCCTACTGGCCGTACCCCGGGTAGTGCTGCCCGTAGCCCTGCTGGTGCTGGCCGTAGCCCGGCTGCTGCCCGTACCCCGGGTACTGCTGGCCGTACCCCGGGTACTGCTGCTGGTCATATCCCGGGTAGTGCTGCCCGTAGCCCTGCTGGTGCTGCCCGTAGCCCGCGTACGGGTCCTGTGCCTGCTGCGCGCCCGTGGCCGGGGTCGGGTAGGCCTGCTGCTGACCGGAGTGGTCGTGGTGCTGCGGGGCCTGCTGGGCCTCGGCCCGCTCGGCGGAGCCCTGGCCCGCGGTCGGGTCCGGTCGGAAGACGAACAGCCGCGCCGCCGTGTTCTCGGCCTCGCTCGGCGACGTCATCTCCAGCCGCCACCCCGCCTCCTCGATCCCCTCGAGGATCCGGGTCAGGCCGGGGCGCAGCTTGCTGTCCTTCTCGTCGTAGGCGTTGACGTCGAGCTGGATGATGAACATCCGCCGCTTCTGCTGTGCGGCGACCTTGGCGTGCTCGACGACCGTGCTGTCCCTCACGACCTGTGTGACGCTCATGAATAACCGTACCCATCTGCTCTGTTCGGAGCTGCTTCACCCGCCGAGGGCCTCCCGGGCGTCCGCGTCCGGCATGGCGGGACTCCGCCGGGCTCCGGATCCATCATGCCCCCTGTGGTCGTATCTGGCCACAGATCGGCCGGAACGGGCCGCTCAGGACGACATGGCACGGACCGCGTCCGCGACGGGCGTCTCACCGTTCACCAGGTTGAGAGTCCTGCCGACCGTCCCCGGTTCGTCCAGAAGCGCGACGATGACCGACGCCACGTCGTCGCGGGTCACCTCGGCGCGCTCGACGTCCGGGCCGAGCGCCACCAGTCCGGTGCCGGGGCCGTCGGTCAGCCGTCCGGGCCGCAGGATCGTCCAGTCCAGCTCCAGGTGGCGCTCGCTCAGGTCGGCGTCGGCGGCGCGCTTGGCCTCGACGTAGGCGGCCCAGACCTCGTCGGTGCCCTCGGGGACGGGCTCGTCCACGTTGATGGCCGAGATCTGGATCAGGCGGCGCACACCCGCCAGTGCGGCGGCGTCGGCGGTCAGGACGGCCGCCGCGCGGTCCACGGTGTCCTTGCGCGGCGCGCCGCTGCCCGGCCCGGCGCCGGCGGCGAAGACCACCCCGTCGGCGTTCATGACCTTCTCGGCCAGCTCGGTGACGGTGGCCTTCTCCAGGTCCACCACCACCGGCTCGGCGCCGGCGTCGCGGACGTCCCGGGCGTGGTCGGAGTTGCGGATGAGGGCGACGGGTTCGTCACCGCGGTCGGCCAGCTGCCTGGCCAGACGCAGCGCGATCTTCCCGTGTCCCCCGGCGATGACGATACGCATGCCCGAAGCGTATTCCCTCGAAGCCGACACCCGGGCCGGGCGCCGTGCACGGCGCCCGGCCCGGGGGCGGCGGGTGCACACCCCCTAGTCGACCGTCCAGGTGTCGCCGCTGGCCAACAACGACGCCAGGTCGCCGCCGCCCTGCGCCGCCCGCGCGTCGGCGACCTGCTCGTTCAGCAGCTCGTCGTAGGTGGGCCGCCGCACGTCGCGGAAGATCCCGACCGGCACGTGCTCGAAGGCGGGCTGGTCCAGCCGCGACAGCGCGAACGCGTACCCCGGGTCCTCCCGGTGCGCGTCATGCCGGATCAGCCGGTCCTCACCCACGGCGTCCACGTCCACGACCTCCAGACCGCCGAACTCCCCGGCGACCACGCCGCGGTCCGGACCCAGCCGCAGCGGCTCGCCGTGCTCCATGCGCAGCAGGCGCGTGTCACGCGAGGACGGGTCCTTGAGCGGCTCGAACGCGTCGTCGTTGAAGATCGGGCAGTTCTGGTAGATCTCCACGAAGGACGCGCCCGGGTGGTCGGCGGCCGCCCGCAGCACCGAGGTCAGGTGCTTGCGGTCGGAGTCGACCGTGCGCGCCACGAACCCCGCCTCGGCCCCCAGCGCCAGCGACACCGGGTTGAACGGGTGGTCCAGCGACCCCACCGGCGAGGACTTGGTGATCTTGCCCGGCTCCGAGGTGGGGGAGTACTGCCCCTTGGTCAGCCCGTAGATGCGGTTGTTGAACAGCAGGACGTTGACGTTGACGTTGCGCCGCAGCGCGTGGATGAGGTGGTTGCCGCCGATCGACAGCCCGTCCCCGTCGCCGGTCACCACCCACACCGACAGGTCCGGCCGACTGCTCGCCAGACCGGTGGCGATGGCCGGGGCCCGCCCGTGGATCGAGTGCATCCCGTAGGTGCTCAGGTAGTAGGGGAACCGGGAGGAGCAGCCGATCCCCGACACGATCACGATGTTCTCGCGCGGGACGCCCAGCTCGGGCAGGAAGGACTGGAAGGCCGCCAGGATCGCGTAGTCGCCGCAGCCGGGGCACCACCGCACCTCCTGGCCGGACTTGAAGTCCTTCGCCCGGTAGGCGGCGTCGGTCCTGGGAACCAGGCTCAGTCCGGCGAACCCCCCGCCGTCCCCGGCCCCCGCGCCGCTCCCGTCCGCGTTCACCGCTCCGCGCGCCGCGCGGTCGCCGTTCTCACTCACCACGGTCGATGACCTCCTGAAGCACGCCCGCCAGCTCCTCGGCGCGGAACGGCAGACCGCGGACCTTGTTGTAGCCGATGACGTCGACCAGGTACCTGCCGCGCAGCAGCAGGGCCAGCTGGCCGAGGTTGATCTCCGGGACCACCACCCGGTCGTAGCGGCGCAGCACCTCGCCGAGATCGGCCGGGAACGGGTTGAGGTGGCGCAGGTGGGCCTGGGCGATCCGCCCGCCCGCGCGCCTGACCCGCCGCACCGCCGCCGTGATCGACCCGTAGGTGCCGCCCCACCCGAGCACCAGGACGTCCGCGTCGCCGGTCGGGTCGGACACGTCCACGGGCGGGATGTCGCGCGCGATCGCGTCGATCTTGCCCTGCCGGGTGCGGACCATGAGGTCGTGGTTGGCGGGCGTGTAGGAGATGTCACCGGTCGAGGCGTGCTTCTCGATGCCGCCGATCCGGTGCTCCAGCCCCGCGGTCCCGGGCACCGCCCACGGGCGGGCCAGGGTGTCCGGGTCGCGCTCGTAGGGCAGGAAGGCGCCGTCGGGCCCGTTGGGCGCGGTCGCGAACCCGGGGTCGATCTCGGGCAGCGCGTGGACCTCCGGCAGCCGCCAGGGCTCCGACCCGTTGGCCAGGTACCCGTCCGAGAGCATCACGACCGGCGTCCGGTACGTGACCGCCAACCGGACGGCCTCCAGCGCGGTGTCGAAGCAGTCCGCGGGCGAGGACGGCGCGACCACCGGCAGCGGCGACTCGCCGTTGCGGCCGTACAGGGCCATGAGCAGGTCGGTCTGCTCGGTCTTGGTCGGCATGCCCGTGCTGGGGCCCGCGCGCTGGACGTCGATCACCACGAGCGGGAGTTCGGTCATGACCGCCAGGCCGACCGTCTCCTGCTTGAGCACCATGCCCGGACCCGACGTGGTGGTCACGCCGAGCGCGCCGCCGAAGGCCGCGCCCAGGGCCGCGCCGACACCGGCGATCTCGTCCTCGGCCTGGAAGGTGCGCACGCCGAACCGCTTGTGCCGGGACAGCTCGTGCAGGATGTCCGACGCCGGGGTGATGGGATAGGAGCCCAGGAACAGCGGTAGCCCGGACCGCTGGGACCCCGCGATCAGCCCGTAGGCGGTGGCGAGGTTGCCGGTGATGTTCCGGTAGGTGCCCCGGGGAAGGCGCGCCGGTTTGATCTCGTAGGAGACCGCGAAGTCCTCCGTGGTCTCCCCGAAGTTCCACCCCGCCTGGAACGCGGCCAGGTTGGCGGCCAGGATGTCCGGCTTCTTGGCGAACTTCGCCTTGAGGAAGGCCCGTGTGCCCTCGGTCGGCCGGTTGTACATCCACGACAGGAGGCCGAGCGCGAACATGTTCTTCGCGCGCTGCGCGTCCTTCTTCGAGACGTCGGCCCCCGCCAGCGCCTCCACGGTCATGGAGGTCAGCGGGACCGCGCTGACCTTGAACCCGTCGAGGGTGCCGTCGGTGAGCGGGTCGGCGTCGTAGCCGACCTTGGCCAGGCTGCGCCGGGTGAACTCGTCGGTGTTGACGATCACCGTGGCGCCCCTCGGCAGGTCGTCGAGGTTGGCCTTCAGAGCCGCGGGGTTCATGGCGACCAGGACGTCCGGGGCGTCGCCCGGGGTCATGATGTCGTGGTCGGCGAAGTGCAGCTGGAAGCTGGACACGCCCGGCAGGGTCCCGGCGGGGGCGCGGATCTCCGCGGGGAAGTTCGGCAGGGTCGACAGGTCGTTGCCGAACGACGCGGTCTCCTGGGTGAATCGGTCACCGGTCAACTGCATCCCGTCGCCGGAGTCGCCGGCGAAGCGGATGACGACGCGGTCGAGCTGTTCGATCTGTTTGGCCACTGAGATCGACGACCTCCTTGGTGAGCCGCCCGTCGTGAGGGGCGGCGGCGCTCGGTTGTCAGCCCCGGTCGGTCCGTGTCACGCCGCAGGGCGGCCGATCCGGGGACGTGGGGACAGCGGGTGCGGCCCTCGCGGTGACCGGGCGCGCCAACCCGGCCTCACGCGGCGTCGTCGCGACGGTCGGTCGTGTAGGGGCCAGCCATCGACGACACGGCCGCTCGGCGTCGGACAGGGGAGGCCCCGGCCCGACGTTCCCAGTGATAAGGGCCACGTTCGCACTATAGGTCTTCGCCCGTGGGCGGTTCTCTCCCGGGTGGCGATTGTCACAGCCGGTGGGCGGGGGAGGGGCGGAGGGATGTGACGGACAGCCGGTCACATGGGGAACGCAAGACGCCGACCCGCACGTTTGTCACCATGTACGCATCCAAAGCGGGCGCGGCCACGGTACGGGGGAGGTGACGGCGTGCACGTCAACGCGGTTCGCGCGGTCGGTCTGTTCGTCGGCGCCGGAGCCCTCGTCGTGGCCGGCGGCTGGCTGTGCGGGGCAGCCGCCGGAGCCCAGTTCGGCCTCGCGCTGGTCGTGTGCGCGGGGGTCCTGGTCCACCTGTTCGGGGACACGCTGGCGCTGCGCGCGATGCGGGCCCACCCGGTGAGCGAGATCGAGCAGCCGGAGCTGTACCGGATCGTCCGCGAGCTGGCCACGGCCGCCCGGCAGCCGATGCCCCGCCTGTACCTGTCGCGGGTGCGGTCGCCCAACGCCTTCGCCACGGGCCGGAACCCGCGGCGGGCGGCCGTGTGCTGCACGACGGGCCTGCTGCGCACCCTGAGCGAGGACGAGCTCCGCGGTGTGCTGGCGCACGAACTGGCGCACATCCGTTCCCACGACACCGTGATCAGCTCCGTGGCCGCCACCCTCACCGGGCTCATCGCCGCGCTGACCCTGGTGACGTTCCTGCTGCCGCTGGGGGAGTCGGAGGAGACCGACATGCCCAACCTGCTCGGCGGCCTGCTGCTGGCCCTCCTGGCGCCGCTGGCGGCCGTGGTGGTCCACTGCGGGGTCGGGCGGCACCGGGAGTTCCGGGCCGACGAGGAGGCGGCTCGGCTGACGGGGGACCCCGAGGCCCTGGCGAGCGCGCTGCGCAAGCTGGAGGCGGGCGCGCGCACGCATCCGCTGCCCCAGAAACGCCCCCTGTTCGCCGCGGCGCACCTGATGACCACCAACCCGTTCCCGTGCGGGATCGGCCGCCTGTTCTCCGCGCACCCGCCGGTGGCCGAGCGCGTGCGGCGGTTGCGGGGCCTGCGGAGCGGGTGGGACCTGGGCTGAGACGCGCCACGGCCGCCCCGCTCCCGGCTCGGGAGAGGGCGGCCGTGTTCGCGTCCGGTACCCGGCGGCGGTTACCGGTAGTTGACGAACTGGAGCGCCAGGTCGAAGTCCTTGGCCTCGATGAGCTTCATGACGCTCTGGAGGTCGTCCTTCTTCTTGGAGCTGACGCGCAGCTCGTCACCCTGGATCTGCGCCTTGACGCCCTTGGGGCCCTCGTCGCGGATGAGCTTGGAGATCTTCTTGGCGTCCTCGGAGGAGATGCCCTCCTTGAGGCTGATGGGGAGGCGGTACTCCTTGCCGGAGACCTTGGGCTCCTCGGCGGGGTCGAGGACCTTGAGGGAGATCTTCCGCTTGACCAGCTTCTCCTTGAAGAGCTCCAGGGCGGCCTTGGCGCGCTCCTCGGAGCCGCTCCTGATCTCGACCCCGTCCTCGCCCTGCCAGGCGATGGTGGTTCCGGTGCCCTTGAAGTCGAACCGCTGGGCCAGCTCCTTGCCCGCCTGGTTCAGGGCGTTGTCGACCTCCTGACGGTCGAGTTTGGACACCACGTCGAAACTGGATTCGGCGGCCACGTACGCTCACACCCCGTTGTCTGTCATGGGTCGCGGGCGCTCGTGGGCGCCCGCGCGGTCTCGTCCTGCCCGCGCCGACGGTCCGGCCGGGTGGGGTCACGAGCTTAGCCGTGCGCTGCTCAGGACGCCCGAACGCCCTGCTGGGGAGGCGCGCGGGTAAACGATTTCAGGTTCGGGGCGAAGATCCGCTATTCTCGTTCATGCGCCGCGACGAACACGTCGCCGCAGCCCAGGCAGGTTGCCCGAGCGGCCAATGGGAGCGGACTGTAAATCCGTCGGCTTAGCCTTCGAAGGTTCGAATCCTTCACCTGCCACACTGGGATCAGGCCCCGGTGGTCAGCGAAAACGCTGACCACCGGGGCCTTTCGCATGTCGGGGGTCCGTGCCCGCCCGTGGGGTGTGGCGGTGGTCACGGGCGGATGGCGGGGTCCGCCCCGCGTGGTCCCCGGGGTGCTTGGAGGGCGATGGGAGTGGCGTGCGTCACTCTCCACGGCGCCGCGGTCGCCCTCGGGGGATTCGGCCGATCGCGAATCGATCGCGTTAGCGTCACGGGCGAATTACGCACGGTAATGGGTGTGTCGTGACCCCCTCATGGGCCGGGCTTGTCCCTCGCGCGCCCCTGAACTGCGGATTCGCCGACGGGGTGGGCGAATCGGCGGCTCACGGTCGGTGTGCTCCGCGTGGGTCTGGCTCGTTTCGCCCGTCTCGCCGTGGGTGGGAGGACCCGAGGGGTTTCGCTGCGTTGACGTCGGTCACGTGGAAGTGTCGGATCGGTAGGGATTCGCCCCCGAACAAAAAGAATGTCACCGACAATTCGGGCAAATTGCTTTGCGAGTTTCGGCGTTGACAAAAAACCGGGGTCGGATGATGATTGCCCCAGTCCACCGCGACACAGGTGCAAGAAGCGCCTGCGTCTTTTTCTGTCAACACCTCGCATTGATACTCGGGGGAAGTCATGATCAAGAAGATGGCCGCTGCTGGCCTGGTCGCCGGTGCCGCGATGGGCGCGATCCTCACGGGGGCTCCCGCGTACGCCTCGCACGGTGGCGACCAGCAGTTCAACCAGAACCTGCAGGTGGTTCCGATCCAGTCCTGCAACCTGACCGGCAGCGTCGGCCTGGTTGCCGTCACCATCCCGATCCTGTCGCCGCAGACCACGGGCGACTGCGTGAACGGGCCCATCGGCACCAACATCAGCTAGTTCCGGCAATTAGCTCGCCGAGACAGTTCTCCAACTTTTCTGAAGGGTAATACAAATGCTGCGTAAGCTCGGTGTTGCCGGCCTCGTCGCTGGTGCCGCTTTCGGTGTCGTTCTCTCCGGCTCCCCGGCCTCCGCCGGCTCGCACGGTGGCGACCAGCAGTACAACCAGAACCTCCAGGGCATCCCCGTCCAGCTGTGCAACACCAGCGCGGCCGTCGGCCTGGTGGCCGTGAACATCCCGGTCCTGTCGCCGCAGACCACCGGTGACTGCACCAACGGCCAGGTCGCCACCAACATCGACTAGGAGATCTCTGACATGCTGCGCAAACTCACCACCGCCGGCGCCGTCGCCGGAATCGCTCTGGGCGCCGTCCTGGCCGCCACGCCCGCCTCCGCCTCGCACGGTGGCGACCAGCAGTTCAACCAGAACCTGCAGGTCGTTCCCATCCAGCTCTGCAACACCGAGCTGACCGTGGGTCTCCTGGCCGGCGTGAACATCCCGATCCTGTCGCCGCAGACCACGGGCGACTGCGTCAACGGGCCGGCCAGCACCAACGTCCACTAGGAGCACCAGGTCATGTTGCGAAAGCTCACCGCGGCCGGTGCTCTCGCGGGGATCGCGTTCGGGGCGGCTCTCATGGGCGCCCCGGCCTCCGCGGACTCACACGGCGGCGACCAGCAGTACAACCAGAACCTGCAGGTCATTCCCGTCCAGCTGTGCAACACCAGCGCGGCTGTGGGTCTGGTGGCCGTCAACGTTCCGGTTCTGTCGCCGCAGACCACGGGCGACTGCACCAACGGCCCCGAGAGCCTCAACCTGAGCCACGAGAACGACAGGTACTAGTCCTTGAGTGGCGGGGCCTGACGGCCCCACAGTGACGGAAAAGAGCGGTTCGGAGGCCCCCCGGCGTGTGCTGGGGGGCCTTCTCGCGGTTCGGGGGCATGATGGGGCGCACACGGAGGAGGTCGGAATGAAGCGTGTTCTCCTGAGCGGCGCGGTCCTGCTGTTGGTGACGGCCTGCGGAGAGCAGGTCGCCACACCCAGGGAGCCCGAGGACGGCGGCCCGGACGAGGTGGTCTCGCCGAACACCGGCGGTCCCAACGGCGCGCCCTACGTCTTCAACCGGTACGGCGACCCCGAAGGGTTCGACGACCAGCGCCCGACCGACTACGTCGCCACCGAGTTCACCACCTTCGGCCGGATGAACTGGGAGGAGTGGTCCGCCGAGACCGCGCGCGGCCACGGCGAGCTGTCCGGGACCTGGTGCTTCGAGTGGGACTGCACGGACGACCCCTACGAGGTGGACGTCGAACTCTCCGGCCCGCGCGAGGTCGGCGGCACCGAGTACTTCACGACGTACACGATCAGCGACCCGGCCGGGGACATGCCCGACGAGGCCCGCGAGGCGATGGAGCAGGCGGACGGGGGCCGCCTGGACCTGCCGCCGGAGTAGCGCCCACCAGGAATCCTCCCAAACTTCCGAAAAAGTACATAATCCCTGCTCAGAACGGGTGATGGGGGTGGTCCACCCGGACTATGCCGGGCCGATCCGGGCGTGGCGTGTCCGTGAGGTCTCTACTCTGCTGAGTTGTGGGACTCAAGGAGCGGCCGGACGACCGCGCGGACGACGGACAGGGCCTCGGCGACCCGCCGGTGCCACGGCACGGCCGCGCCGCCCTGCTGCGCCTGGCCTCGTGGTTCGAGGAGGCCGACCCGGACCGCGCCGAGGCGCTGGCCACCGCCGCCTACGGCCTGCACTCCGACCTGCGCCTGGCGGGCCGCGCGGACGACGGCGTCGCCGCCACCACCAGTTGGTGGCACGCCGACCCGGACCGCGGCACGGTCACCGAGCGCCCCGGCACCCGCCCGCCCGAGCCGGTCCGCGACCACCGCGACCAGCGGGCCCGGCTGCGCGACGCCGCCGAGTCCTCCGCGCACTGGCGCCGCGCGGGCGCCTCGCGGATCCGCGCGCTGCTCGCCGAGCCCACCGGGGACCGCGCCCGCCTGGACCTGTCCGGGCCCGGGATGGAGGTCCTCATGGAGCTGCTCACCGCGGCCCTCGGGTCCGGTGACGCCAGCCGACGCCCCACCTCCGCCGGGGACCTGGAGTTCGCCCTCCGGCTGCACGTGTTCTCCGCGCCCGGCGCCGAGGTCACGATCCTGGGGGAGGGCGGTGAGCTCACCCTCGAGGGGCTGCGGCTGTGCGTGACCCCCTACGACCAGCACGTCCTCGAACTCCCAGCCGCCCCGACCGCCCCGTCGGCGGCCGACGCCGTCACCGGCCCCATCCCCGTCGTCACGGCCGACATCCCCGAACCCCCGGTCGACGGGGGCCACCGCGACCAGATCCGGGCGAGCACGGACACCCCTCCCCACGACGGGACCCCCAACCCCGACAACGAGACCACCGGACCGATCGACCTGTCCGCGCACCGGCGCGAGGCCCTGTAGACGGGGGTGATGGAGACGGACACCCACAGCGAGGACGCCGCCCTCCTCGGCGAGCGCCAGGCGGCCGCACGCGCCCTCATGGCGCACCCGCTGATCAGCGCGCGCACCCACCCGGCCGAGTTCGCGCTCGTGAGCTCCCACGCCGAATGGCTCGTGCAACGCTTCCAACGCGTGCTCGGCTACCGGCTGACCGTCGCCGACGACCACGCCCGGCTCGCCAAGCGCGGCCTCGTCGCGGAGGTCACCCGTCCCCAGACCCGGCACACCGGCGCCCGCTTCACCCCGCGCGTCCACACCTACCTCGCGCTGTCCCTGGCCGTCCTGCTGGAGGAGACCGAGACCGTCCCGGTCCGGACCCTGGCCGCCCGCGTCCGCTCCGCCGCGCGCGAGGCCGGCGTCGACGCCGACCCCGCCCTCGGGCTCGGCGAACGCCGCGCGTTCTGCGCCGCCCTGACCCGCCTGGTCGACCTCGGCGCGCTCACCGAGGTGTCCGGAACCCTCGCCGACCACCGCGACGACGCCACCGCCGACCCGAGCCTGCGCCCCGAACCCCAGGTCCTCCGCTCCGTCGCCCCCCACCCGCCCCGCGCGGGCGACACCCCCGACACCTTCCTCGGCGAGGCCGCCGACCCCGACCCCTCCGGCGACCACGCGGGCGAGATCGCCCTGCGCCGCCTGCTCGCCGAGACCGCCGTCGTCTACCGCGAGGACCTCCCCGACCGCCAGCGCGACCGCCTCGCCGCCCACCAGTGGCGCGCGGCCGCCGCGCTCGGCAACCTCCTCGGCGCCGACACCGAGGTCCGCGCCGAGGGCGTGGCGCTCGTGTTCCCCGACGAGACCGCCCCGCGCCCCGCCTTCCCCTCCGACGACCCCGTCGGCCAGGTCGCCCTGACCCTGGTCCGACACCTCTCCGGCCGCCTGCACCCCGGTCGCCCCGCCACCTCCGTCCTCGTCCCCGACGCCGAACTGGACGGCGCGCTCGACGTCCTGTGCGCACACGGGACCCCCGAACGGGCCGAGTGGGCCCGCACGGCCGGTCCCGAGGTCCCCGACCCGGACCGGCTCCGCGCACGGGTGCTCGCCCTGTTGGCCGACCTCGGTCTCCTCCGCGGCGGACCCGGACACCGGCGGCTCACCGCCGCGGCCGCCCGCTACGGAGCCGACACGGACGAGCGTGTCCCCCCGATCCAGGACAATGACGACAACAGCCGGACACACCCCGACGAAACGAGCGGCGCCGACCACGGTGCGCCCGGGGCCCCCGCCGACCCCCACGGTGATCTGAGCCGCGTGGCGTCCGTGCTGCTCGCGGTGGCGAACGAGAAGGTGAGCGCGACCAGTGGTGACCCAGGAGACGAGCCCGACCCCCGTTACGGGTCCGACTGACCCGTCCGGCGCCCCCCGCTACCGCCTCGAACGGGCGGGCATCCGCAACGTCTGGCAGTACGACGACCAGGTCCTCGACTTCGCCGAGGGGCGCCTACTGCTGCGCGGCCGCAACGGCGCGGGCAAGTCCAAGGCCCTGGAGATGCTGCTGCCTTTCCTCCTGGACGGCGACATCCGCCGACTGGACACCACCGGCACCAACCGCACCAGCCTGCGCTGGCTGATGTCCGAGGGGCCCCGACCGGACCGGACCCCCGACCCCGAGGAGACCGGCCCCGACCTGCTGGGCGGCGCGGACCGGACCGGCGAGGCCGACCCGGCCGACGCCCCCGCCGAGGACACCGGCCCCGCCACCCGCCTGGGGTACCTGTGGGTCGAGTTCACCACCGAACGCGGCGACCGCGGTCTGGACGCCGCGACCCGCGGCGGCACGGCCTCCTCCCTGCTCGCCGCCGCCCTCCCGGCCGACGACACCGACCCCGCCCCCGGGCCGGACGCCCCGCCCCGCCACCTCACCCTCGGGGCCGCCGTCCTGGCCGTCGGCGACGCCGACCCGCGCTGCGTGTTCTTCGTCACCGACCGCCGCGTCGGCCACGACCTGGAACTGGTCACCGACGGCCGCCCCAAGCCCGTCGACCGCCTGCGCTCCGAACTCGGCGCCGACCACTGCTTCACCAGCCCGGTCGCCTACCGCGCCCACGTCATGAACGCCCTCTTCGGCATCGACGACTCGGTCCGCTACCGCAACCTCGTCCACCTGCTCTACCGGCTGCGCAGGCCGACCATCGGCGACCGCCTCGAAGCCGGGGAACTCGTCAGCGTGCTGTCCGAGGCCCTCCCGCCCATGGACGACTCCGTCCTCGACGAGGTCGCCCGCAACATCGCCGACCTCGAACAGGCCCGCGCGGAGAAGGACGCCCGCGGCCGGGCGGGCGCGGGGGTCGCCGACTTCCTCGCCGACTACCGCGGCTACCTGGTCCACGCCCTGCGCGCCCGCGCCGCCGCCGTCCGCGAGCAGCTCGACGCCTGCGCGTCCCGCACCGCCGAGGCCGACCGCCTCCGCGCCGAACTCGACGAACTGGTCACCGCCGAGGGCCGCGTGTCCGAGGAGCGCGACCAGGCCCGCCGCACCCGCGACACCGCCGACGCCGACGACGGCACCCTCGCCGCCGCCCAGAACGGCGCCGCGACCGCCACCGAGAACGAGCGCCGCGCCTACGACGCCGCCGTCGGCGCCTACATCCGCGCCGCCGAGGCCGCCTGGGTCGCCGCCGAGCACGCCGAACGCACCGAGGACCACGCCGTCGAACGCCTCGCCGAGGACACCGGCGCCATCGAACGCGCCCTCGACGTCCTCCGCCAGACCCACGCCGAGGCCACCCGTGCCGCCGTCGCCGCCGGGATCGACCCCGCCGCCCTCGGCGCCGTCCCCGACACCTCCCCCCGCGTCCACGCCCCCCGCGAGAGCGCCACCCGCGTCGACCTCCAGGGCCTCGAACAGGCCGTCGAACGCCCGCCCGTGGAGGGCATCGACCTCGACGCCCTGCGCGAACGCCTCGGCCGCCTCCACGACCGGCTCACCTCCGCCGCCGACCTCGCCGACCTCCGCTCCGACGCGGCCACCCACCTCACCGGGCTCACCAGCGACGAGGCCGCCACCGACCGCCGCCTGGTCGCCCTGACCAGCGAGGCCGAGAGCGCCGAGGCCCACCTCGAACACGCCCACGCCCGCGAGCGCGCCGCCATCGACGGCCTGCGCGAGGAGAGCGCCGCCTACGCCGAGGGCGTCCGGGCCTGGACCGCCCGGCTGCGCGACTCCAGCCACGCCCACGCCCTGGGCGACGCCATCCACGAACTGGAGGGCAGCGTCGAGCTGCCGATCAGCGAGGACCTGCGCGTCCTGCCCCCCGACGTGCCCGCCACCGTCGGCCGCCTGGCCCACGCCGCCGTCGATCCCCTCCTGGAGGAACTGCGCGCCCGCCGCGACGTGGCCGTCGGCGAGGAGGGCCAGCTCTCCGACGAGCTTCACGAACTCGCCGACCAGCGTGCCCGGGGCGCCGACCACGCCCCCGAACGCCCGGCCTGGGCCACCCACCCGCGCCCCGAGGGGGAGGGCGTCCCCTTCCACCTCGCCGTCGACTTCGCCGAGGCGCTCACCCACGACGAACGCGCCGGACTGGAGGCCGCCCTGGAGGCCAGCGGCCTGCTCGCCGGGTGGCTCCGCGCGGACGGCGCCCTCCACGACCCCGCCACGCGCGACCTCGTGCTCAGCCCCGCGCGCCCCGCCAAGGACCGCACGCTCCTCGACGTGCTCGTCCCGGTCGCCTCCCCCGACACCGGCGTCAGCCACGACGCCGTGCGCACCCTGCTCTCCTCCATCGCGCTGCACCGCGAGGGCCGGGGCCTCACCGAGGACTCCGAACCCAAACACCGCCGCGACACCGCCGTCGCGACCGTCAGCTCGGTGTCCCTCGACGGCGGCTGGCGGCTCGGTGTCGTGTCCGGACACCACCGCAAGGGCGAGCCCGAGTTCATCGGCGAGGCGGCGCGCAAACGGGCCCGCGACCGCCTGCTGGCCAACACCGACCGGCGCAGGACCATGGCCGAGGCCCTCCTCTCCGAGGCCGGGGAACGCCGGTGGGCGGTCGAGAACTCCTACGCGGAACTCCTGGAGGTCTCCCGCGAGCTCCCCGACCCCGCGCCCCTCGTCCGCGCCTGGGCCACCCTGGACGTCGCCCGCGCCGACGTCGCCACCGCCCGCCGCACGCACGACGTCGCCCAGGCGGCCGCCGAGGAGGCCCGGGCCGAACTCCTCGACATCCGCGCGCGTCTCCGGGACGCCGCCGCCCCGGGCCCCGCCGTGAACCCGCCCCGGCCAGGGGGCGCCTCGCCGGGGGCGGGGCACGCTCAGGGGACGCCCTGGGCGCGGCACCCCCTGCCGACCGTCCGCGCCGAGCTCGACAGCACCCTGCGCGCCCTGGACCACCTGCGCGTCCTGGTCGCCGCCGCCCTGCGCGACCTCGACGTCCTCGCCTGGGACCTGGCCGACCACGAACGCCACGTCCTCGCCTGGGACCGCGCCCGGGCCGACCGGATCCTGGCCGAGGACGCGCGCGCCGCCGCCATCGACGACATGATCACCGTCCGCCGCCAGATCGAGCTGGGCGACCGGGCCCGCGGCGTGCCCGGGGGGCAGCTCGACGCCGCCCGTGAGCAGGTCCAAGCCCGTGCGCAGGAGGCCGCCCGCCGTCTTCCCGAACTCGAACGCGCCGCCCAGCGCGCCCGCGACGAGCGCGTCAGCGCCGAGGCCCGCCTCGCCGCCGCCACCCGGCAACGCGCCGAACAGGTCCGCCTGGCCCTCGCCGGCGGCGCGGCCCTGGTGTCGGCCGTCACCACCGGCTCCGGAGCCTCCGGAGACGCCCCCGACGCGGTCCTCCTCGCCGCCGCCGGCCTCGACGCCTGCGCCGCCGCCGACGCGCCGCTGGCCCGCTACCTCGCGGCGAGCGCCCAGGGCGAGGGCGGCGACGCCCCCGACGCGGACCAGGACACCCCGACCTCCCCACCGGGCCCCGACACGCGCCTCGCCCTGCTGGAGGAGTTCGTTGGACAACTGGAGGAGGGCCTCGCCGAGCACGACGGCGTCCCCGAGGTCGACGACAGCGCGATCCTCGGCAGCCGCGAGGAGCTGCGCGGCCTGCTGGCCTCGGTCGGCTGGTCCCAGACCCGCACCGAACTCAGCGAACCGCGCGGCCTCAAGCGCCTGACCGTCCACGACGAGGACGGCGCCCACGACGTCACCGCCTACGCCGAGCGCGTCACGGCCGCCGCCGCCCGCGCCGAGGAGACCGTCGCCATCGCCGAGGAGGAGGCCTTCGAACGCCACCTGCTCGGGGAGCTCGCCGCCCACCTGGCCCGCCAGATCGACGAGGCGCGCGGACTCATCGCCACCATGAACGGCGTCCTCAAGGACGTGACGACCTCCGCCGGGCTTGGGGTCCGCCTGGACTGGGACCTGGCCCCCGACGCCGGAGCCGACATCGAGGCCGTCGTCCCGCTCCTGGCCACGCCCGCGGAGAAGCGCACCCGGGTCCAGGCCACCCGGCTGCGCGACGCCCTGCGCCGCTGCATCGAGGCGATCCGCCGACTCGACCCCACCGCGACCGGCGGCGCGCAGCTCCGCGCGGCGCTCGACTACCGTTCCTGGTTCGCCTTCACCGTCTACGTCACCGACGGCAGCGGCCACGAGCGCAGGCTCGGCCACCGCACGGCGCTCAGCCAGGGGGAGCAGCGGGTCGTGGCCTACCTGGTCCTGTTCGCCGCCGCGGCGGCCCAGTTCGACGCCCTCGCCGCGCACGCCCCGTGGGCGCCGAGGCTCATCCTGCTCGACGACGCCTTCGCCAAGGTCGACGAGCCCACGCACGGACGCCTGCTCGGTCTGCTGGTCGAACTCGACCTCGACTTCGTGCTGACCTCCGAACGGGTGTGGGGCTGCTTCGCCAGCGTGCCGAGCCTCAACATCTACGAGTGCCTGCGCGACCCCAACGTCCCGGGGATCGCCACACTGCACTTCACCTGGGACGGGAGCAGGCGCAGGCTGGTCGGGGTCTAGCGGCCGGAGATCGGGGGGAAGTTAGCGTCGTACTTTCCTCTCTGTCCTAGTCTGCTGGTGCAGGTTCGACGACGGAGCGGGGTGGCGCAGGTGACTCGGGGACCCGAGGCGTTCGACGACGGAGGGCGGCACGGGGCCCCACCACCCGCCGAGGACCCCGTCACGGAGGGGCTCCTGGATGAACTGGCGCGGTCGGGGCTGCCCGCCGAGGTCCGCGCCTGGGTCACCGCCGCCCTGTGGGGCGACGAGGCCCTGACGGCCCTGCTCAACGGGGAGCGCATCCCCGACGCCGCCCAGGGCGCCCCGCCCGCCGACGACCGGCCCGCGGGTCCGGTCCGCCGTGCCTACCTCACCGGCATCCGCGTCCAGGGCTTCCGCGGCATCGGCCGACCCGCCGAGCTCACCTTCCCGCCCGGCCCCGGCCTCACGGTCATCGTGGGCCGCAACGGCTCGGGCAAGTCCAGCTTCGCCGAGGCCGCCGAGGCGGCCCTGACCGGCCGCAACCCCCGCTGGGACGCCATGCCCACCGGGTGGCGCGACGGCTGGCGCAACCTCCACTACGACGAGCGCACCGAGGCCACCGTCGACCTGCACATCGCGGGCGACGCGAGTCCGATCCGGGTCAACCGGCGCTGGACGGGCGAGAGCGTGCGTTCGGCGCGCGGCGAGGTCGTCCACCCCGACGGCACGACCTCCGCCCTGCGCACCCTCTCCTGGGGCGAGCCCCTCGTCCGCTACCGGCCGTTCCTGTCCTACGACGAACTCGGCCGCACCGTCACCGGCCGCGCCGCCGAGCTCTACGACACCCTCACCGCCCTCCTGGGCCTCACCGGCCTCGCCGAGGCCGAACGGCGGCTCGCCCGGACGTGCGACGCCCTCGTCAAGCGCCGCGACCGCCCCTCGCGTGAACTCCGGTTCCTCCTGGAGGCCCTCCAGGGCTCCGGCGACCCCCGGGCGGCCCGCGCCCACCAGCTCCTGAGCTCGTCCCACCTGGACCTGGACGCGCTGCGCGCGGTCGCCGCGGACGACGGCCCCAGCGACCCCGCCCTGCACGTGGTCCTGCGCCGTCTGCGCCGCCTCGCCGTCCCCGAGCGCGTCGTCATCGGCGACGTCGTCAACGAGCTGCGCGGCGCCGCCATGGAGCTGGCCATGGCCGCGGGCACCAAGGGCGACCACGCGCACGGCGTCGTCCGCCTCCTCGAACAGGCCCTGGAACACCACCAGCGCCATCCCACGGAGACCACCTGCCCCACCTGTTCCGCGCCGGGGGCCCTGGGCGCCGACTGGGTGCGCCGGGCCAACGCCCAGCTCCGGACGCTGCGCTCCCAGGCCGCGACCGCCTCGGCCGCCTATGAACGCGTCGACGCCGCCCGCGACCAGGCGCGCTTCCTGCTCGCCCCGGCGCCCTCGTGGCTGCCGCCGGAGAGCGAGCTGGGACAGGTGTGGGCCCTGTGGGAGTCCGGCGCGGACATCACCGACCTCGGAGAGCTGGCCGAGCACATCGAGACGGTCGGGCGCAAGCTCCGCGCCGCCGCCGTCAGCGCGCGCCGGGACGCCACCGAACGCCTGGAGGACCCCACCGGAGGGTGGGCGGTCCTGGCCGAACAGCTCTCCGGCTGGCTGGACGACGCCCAGGACGCCATCGCGGCCCGGGACACCCTGGCCCCCGCCGAGGCGGCGCTGCACTGGCTCTCCGAACGGGCCCGGGAGCTGCGGTCGCGGCAGCTGGGGCCGGTGGCGAGCCAGGCCGAGCAGGTGTGGTTCCGGTTGCGGCAGGAGCGCCGCATCGACCTCCAGGGCATGCGCCTCATCGGCCGGGGCGCCCGTCGCCGGGTCGAGGTGGACGTGGCCGTGGACGGCGTGGCGGACCAGACCAGCGCTCCCGGCCTGCTCAGCCAGGGCGAGTTCCAGGCGCTGGCGCTGTCCATCTGCCTGCCGCGCGCCCTGGTGGACGGCAACCCGTTCGGCTTCCTCGTGCTGGACGACCCGGTCCAGGCGATGGACACCGAGACCGTCGAGGGCCTGGCCTCCGTCCTGTCGGAGGTGGGCCGCCACCGGCAGCTCATCGTGTTCACGCACGACACGCGGCTGTCCGACGCCCTGCGCAGGCTCGGTCTGCCGGCCGTCATCCGCACGATCAACCGCGACGCCATGTCCAACGTGTGGGTGACCGAGGGGGACGGATGAGGCCAGGGGGGCGCCTCCGGGGGGCGGCGTGGATCACAAGGGGCGCGTTTCCCGGGCCCGTCCGCAGTCGTCGCGGAGTCCGCGAGACCCGCGCTGTCCTGGGCGTTCCCGCCCCGCTCGCCGCCGCTGCGGGGCCCTTCGCGGGGCCGAACCGGGGGCGGGCGGTATCCGATTTGGCAGACCACCCCCGAAGACCTGTATAGTCATGACCAGCGCAAGGGGGCAACACCCCCGGGGCGGACGGAAGAAAGCCCCACAGCGCGCCCCTTTAGCTCAGTCGGCAGAGCGTCTCCATGGTAAGGAGAAGGTCTACGGTTCGATTCCGTAAAGGGGCTCCACCACTTGAAGCGGTCCGGTCCACTCAGGTGGGTGGCCGGTGGAGTGACTACCGGCCTGGAACCGGGAACGGTCGTCGACGGCCGTCCCCGCCGATCGGGGCGGAGTAGCTCAGTCGGTAGAGCAAGCGGCTCATAATCGCTGTGTCGTCGGTTCAAGTCCGGCCTCCGCTACCAACCCGCTGACCCCTGAGGCCCTAACTCAGGGGTCGTCGCGGGCCCTTTGCAGTGTTCACTGCATGCCAGTACCGTCTCCAGCGAGAAAGGCACTCCGAAGTGGCTGCCACAGACGTGAGGCCGAAGATCACCCTGGCCTGCCAGGAGTGCAATCACCGGAACTACATCACGCGCAAGAACCGTCGGAACACCCCCGACCGTCTCGCGATCAAGAAGTTCTGCCCGAACTGCCGCAAGCACAACGAGCACCGCGAGACTCGCTGAGTCCCGCCGCGTGCCGTCGCCCACCCACGGGGGCGTGTGAGCGGTGGCTCCGTTCGACTTAGACTTCCAGCCCGGCGAGCGAACCGCTCGCCGGGCTGTTCGCGTGTCCGGAACCGCACCGGGCCGGAGGACCAGGAGAGGGAGACCGTGGCGATCAACGCCGAGTACGTCGGCCGGGAGTACCCGGCGCCGGAACCCTACGAGGTGACCCGCGGCAAGATCCGCGAGTTCGCCGAGGCGATCAACGACCCCAACCCGGTCTACGTCGACCCCGAGGCGGCCAAGGCCGCCGGGTACCCCGACGTGATCGCACCGCCCACCTTCCCCGTCATCCTGGGCATGGCCGGGTCCGCGATCGCCGTCGCCGACCCCGATCTGGGGGTGGACTTCTCGCGCGTCGTGCACGGCGACCAGAGCTTCCACTACAGCCGCCCCCTGCGCGCCGGCGACGTCCTGACCGCCGTCACCCGGATCACCGACGTCAAGACCCTCGGCGGCAACGGCATGCTCACCCTGGAGACCGTGGCCGAGGCCGACGGCGAACACGTCGTCACGGCGGGCATGATGCTCGTCGTCCGCGGCGAGTGACCCTTCCGACCAGCACAACGTGAGGAACGCGAACGTGAGCCTGCGCCACGCCGACGTCGAGGTCGGCGCCGAACTCCCCGAGCAGACCTTCCGCGTCCGCCGCCTGGACCTGGTCCGCTACGCGGGCGCCTCGGGCGACTTCAACCCCATCCACTGGAACGAGCGCTTCGCCAAGTCCGTCGGCCTGCCCGACGTGATCGCCCACGGCATGTTCACCATGGCCGAGGCGGCCCGCGTGCTCACCGACTGGACCGGGGACCCCGGCTGCGTCGTCGACTACTCCGTGCGCTTCTCCGCGCCCGTGGTGGTCCCCGACGACGAGGAGGGCGCCGAGATCACCGTCGGCGGGAAGGTCAGGGCCAAGAACGACGACGGCACCGTCAACGTGCTCCTGACCGCGCGTTCCGGCGGCGCCAAGGTCCTGGCCAAGTCCACCGCCGTCGTCCGCCTGGCCTGACCGCCGGGCCCGCGCCGGTCCCCGCGACCGCGCCGCGGCAGCAGTACCCAGTGAGGGAGAACCCGTGTCCACACTCTCCGGAGCCCCGCTCTCCGACCACACCACGCTCGGCCTGGGCGGCCCGGCCAAGACGTTCCTCGTCGCCAGCACCACCGAGACGCTGGTGGACGCGGTCACCACGGCCGACCGGGACGGCGAACCGCTCCTGATCCTGGGCGGCGGGAGCAACCTGGTCGTCGCCGACGACGGCTTCGCGGGAACCGTGGTGCACGTCGACACGCGCGGCGTCACCCTCACCGAGGCGGGTCGCGACCCGGAGACCGGGGAGACCCTCGTCCTCCTGCGCGCCGAGGCCGGCGTCGAGTGGGACCCGCTGGTGGAGCGCACGGTCGCCGAGGGGCTCAGCGGCGTCGAGTTCCTCTCGGGGATCCCCGGCCGGGTGGGCTCCACCCCCATCCAGAACGTCGGCGCCTACGGGCAGGACGTCAGCCAGACCGTGGTCGAGGTCCGCGTGCACGACCGGCACACCGGCGAGCGCCGGACCATGACCAACGCCGAGTGCGGATTCACCTACCGCGACAGCGTGTTCAAGGGCGACGACCGGTACGTGGTGTGCGAGGTCGTCTTCGAGCTGCGCCGCTCCGAGCTGAGCCGCCCGATCCGCTACGCGGAGGTGGCCAGGGCCCTGGGCGTCGAGGCGGGCGAGCGGGTGCCGCTGGAGAAGGCCCGGGAGACCGTCCTGGAGCTGCGCGCGGGCAAGGGCATGGTGCTGGACCCCGACGACCCCGACACGCGCAGCGCCGGATCGTTCTTCACCAACCCCGTGGTGACCGCGGAGGAGTTCACGGCCGTTCGCGAGCGCGTCGCGGCACGCCTGGGGAAGGACGTCGAGGTGCCCGGCCACCCGGACGGGGACGGCAACGTCAAGCTCTCCGCCGCCTGGCTGATCGACCGGGCCGGGTTCACCAAGGGCTACGGGGCCGGTCCCGCCCGGATCTCCGGCAAGCACACGCTGGCGTTGACCAACCCGGGCGGCGCGACCACGCGCGACCTGCTCGACCTGGCCCGCGAGGTGCGCTCCGGGGTCGAGGCCGCGTTCGGCGTGCGCCTGGTCAACGAGCCCGTCATGGTCGGCGTGACTCTGTAAGGGAAGCCCCAGTCTTTCGACGGCCGTGCCCAATTCTTGAGTTGGGCGCGGCCAACTTGTTTTTTCAGGGGTCCTGATAAACAAATTCGCCGAACAGATGAATTGCTATTTCCCTTTGTTTTGCTAAAGTCGTGGGTGTCGAAGGGGAGTAGTCCCCAATGCGTGCGATCGACACACTGGCCGCCCGGCGGCCCGGTCGCGCGAGCCCGTCACGACAGGTGCCGAACAGGCGCCGCACAGGGCGGACGAGACCTTTGACCCGGTAGGAGACAGCCGGGTTGAAGGGGCGTCCGCACCCTCCTTCTGCCCGAAACCCGCGGTCGGAGGAGGACGAGTGACGGCATTTCTCACGGGCTTGGCGGTCAGCACCGTCGCCATTCTCGTCGCCGAGATGGGGGACAAGACCCAATTGGTGGCGATGTCCCTGGCGACCCGCTACCGCGCCCTCACGGTCATCCTCGGGATCACCGCGGCCACGGCCATCGTGCACGCGGGCAGCGTCCTGCTCGCCGAGGTCCTGGGCGCCAGCGTCCCCACCGACTGGCTGACCTTCATCGCGGGTCTCGCCTTCGTCCTCTTCGGGTTCTGGACCCTGCGCGGGGACGAGATGACGGCCAGGGACGAGGAACGCGCCGCGTCCCGGCGCATCCGCTCCGGTCTGCTCACCGTCTTCGTGGTCTTCCTCACCGCCGAACTGGGGGACAAGACCATGCTCGCCACCATCACCGTGGGCACCCAGTACCACTGGCTGGCCGTGTGGATCGGTTCCACCGTCGGCATGGTCGCGGCCGACGCCGTCGCCATCGTGCTCGGCGCCGTCCTCGGCAAGAAGCTCCCCGAACGGGCCGTGCGCGTGGGCGCCGCGGTCCTGTTCTTCGTCGCGGGCGCGGTCATGACCGGCCAGGGCGCCTGGCTGCTCCTGGGCTGAGCCGCCCCACGCCGGACGCCGTCCTCAGGAGCCGCCGCCCTCCGGCGGCGTCGCCAACCAGGCGTCGATCCCCGACAGCAGCTCCTTGCGCACCGCCTCCGGGGCTCCCGAACCGCGCACCGACATCCGCGCCAGCTCGGCCAGCTCCGGGTCCGAGAACCCGAACACCTCCCGCGCGATCCGGTACTGCTCGACCAGGCGGGGACCGAACAGCAGCGGGTCGTCGGTGCCGAGCGCGATCTGCACCCCCGAGTCGAAGAGCCTGCGCAGCGGCAGGTGCTCCAGCTGTTCGAACACCCCCAGCCCGACGTTCGAGGTCGGGCAGATCTCCAGCGTCACGCCCTGGGTGGCGATCCGCTCCACCAGGTGCGGGTCCTCCACCGCGCGCACGCCGTGGCCCACCCGGTCGGCGTCGAGGTCGTCCAGGCACTCCCGGACACTGCGGGGTCCCAGGAGTTCGCCGCCGTGCGGCGCCGACAGCAGTCCCGCGCGCCGGGCGATCCGGAAGGCCGCCTCGAACTCGCGTGCCCGACCCCGCCGCTCGTCGTTGTTCAGGCCGAAGGAGACCACACCCCGGCCCGCGTACTGCCGCGCCAGCCGTGCCAGGGCCCTGGCGTCCATCGGGTGTCGCGTCCGGTTGGCGGCCACCATCAGGCCGATCGGGACCCCGGTCTCCCGCTCGGCGGCGCGGGCGGCGTCCAGGATCAGCTCCAGGGTGGCGGTCAGACCGTCGAACAGGGCCGCGTACCCGCTCGGGTCCACCTGGATCTCCAGCCAGCCCGACCCCGCCGCGCGCTCGTCCTCGGCGGCCTCGCGCAGCAGCCGGTACACGTCCTCGGGTCTGCGCAACACCGAGCGGGCGATGTCGTAGAGGCGCTGGAACCGGAACCAGCCGCGTTCGTCCGTGGCGCGGAGGCGGGGCGGCCACTCCTGGACCAGGGCCTGGGGGAGGTGGATGCCGTGGTCCTCGGCGAGTTCCACGAGGGTCGAGTGGCGCATCGAGCCGGTGAAGTGCAGGTGCAGGTGCGCCTTGGGCAGCCGGTCCAACCGGCGGGCGCTGGTCGGTGTCTCCATGACCCAAGCCTGCCGCACGCCGCGCACGCGTGGTACCGGGACCGGGAGACCGACCGGGAAACGGCGGCCGAACGCGAGCGCGCCCCCGACGGTGGTCGGGGGCGCGCTCGCTCGGACGGATCGGCGATCCGGGCTACTTGGCCTCGGCCAGCAGCTTCTGGACGCGGCTGACGCCCTCGACGAGGTCCTCGTCGCCGAGCGCGTAGGACATCCGGACGTAGCCGGGGGTGCCGAAGGCCTCGCCGGGCACGACCGCGACCTCGGCCTCCTCCAGGATGAGTTCGGCCAGCTCGGCGGAGGTGCCGGGCCGCCTGCCGCGGATCTCCTTGCCCAGGACGCCCTTGACGGACGGGTAGGCGTAGAAGGCGCCCTGCGGCTCCGGGCAGAGCACGCCGTCGATCTCGTTGAGCATCCGGACGATGGTCTTGCGGCGGCGGTCGAAGGACGCGCGCATCGCGTCCACGGCGGACAGGTCGCCGGAGACGGCGGCCAGCGCGGCGGCCTGCGACACGTTGGCGACGTTGGAGGTGGCGTGCGACTGGAGGTTGCCCGCGGCCTTGACCACGTCCTTGGGGCCGATGATCCACCCCACGCGCCATCCGGTCATGGCGTAGGTCTTGGCCACGCCGCTGACGATCACGGTGCGGTCGGCCAGCTCCGGCACCTCGACGGGGATCGAGGAGAACTCGGCGTCACCGTAGACCAGGTGCTGGTAGATCTCGTCGGTCAGCACCCACAGGCCCTTCTCCAGGGCCCACTGGCCGATCGCGCGGACCTGCTCGCGCGGGTAGATGGCGCCGGTCGGGTTGTTCGGGGAGACGAACACCAGGACCTTGGTGCGCTCGGTGCGCGCGGCCTCGAGCTGCTCGACGCTGGCCAGGTAGCCGGTGGTCTCGTCGGTGGTGACGTACACCGGGACGCCGCCCGCGAGCTTGATCGACTCGGGGTAGGTGGTCCAGTACGGGGCCACGACGATGACCTCGTCGCCCGGGTCGAGCATCGCGGCGAAGGCCTCGTAGATGGCCTGCTTGCCGCCGTTGGTCACCAGGATCTGGGAGGGCTCGACCTGGTAGCCCGAGTCGCGGGCGGTCTTCTCGGCGATGGCCTTCTTCAGCTCGGGGAGGCCGCCGGCCGGGGTGTAACGGTGGAAACGCGGCTCGCGGGCCGCCTCGACAGCGGCATCGACGATGTAGTCGGGGGTCGGGAAGTCCGGCTCTCCGGCCCCGAAGCCGATGACGGGACGCCCCTCCGCCTTCATGGCCTTGGCCTTCGCGTCGACGGCGAGGGTGGCCGACTCGGAGATAGCGCTGATACGTGCAGAGACTCGCGGTCGCTCAGTCATGCCCCCCATGGTGTCATGTGCCCTCGACCAGGGTGCCGGGGGTGGGGACGGGGCGGTCGCGGGGGCGGTGCGGCGGGGGCGCCCGGGGAAAGCGGTTTGGTCTCGACAGCGCGCAGGCCTTACACTCATGCGAGCCGACCGGTCGACGGGTGGCGCTCCCCGGCATGGGGTGCGGACCCGGTGCGGACCGGCTATGGTGGGGACGCAGTTTCCGTCCAAGGGCAGTGGCTCAATTGGTAGAGCACCGGTCTCCAAAACCGGCGGTTGGGGGTTCGAGTCCCTCCTGCCCTGCACGAACGCGCGGTGTGGCGGTCGTTTCGGCCGCCGCACCACGCGGGGCGTTACGGAACTACGGGGATGACCAGCAGCCCGCGACCCTAAGGACCCCAGGTGACCCAGACTGACGCCGACGCCAAGCCCGACAGGGAGCCCAAGCGTCGTACCGGTCCTGTGACCTTCACCAAGCAGGTCGTCGGAGAGCTCCGCAAGGTTCGCTGGCCCACGCGCCGCGAACTGGTCACCTACACCATCGTCGTCCTGGTGTTCGTCGTCCTCGTCCTCAGCTACGTCTCGCTCCTCGACTTCGTCTTCGCCGCGCTCACCACGTGGCTCTACGCCGGGTTCAGCCTGGAGGGCGAGTTCCAGGCCCTGCCGCTGTGGACCAGCATCGCCACCGGCGGTCTCGCGGTCATCCTCGGTGCCATGGGCATCATGCGCAGCAGGGGCGACTAACCGTCCCAGGACACGGGCCCGCGCGGGCACGACGGCGGTCCGGATGTGACACCGCTCGCCGTCGCCGTCCACCCGTGCCTGGTCCCATCCCGCACGCCGAGACCGTAAGCTGGCAGGACGGGGTTCGACGTCGACCGCTGTCCGGCGCGCGTCGGCCCGCAGTAGCGCATCCGACGAGAGAAAGAGCAGCCGTGTCCGAGTCCCCACTGACCCCTGACGACTTCCCCGAAGAGGAGCCGGGTCAGCCGTCGGAGGAAGAGACCGGCCCGGCGGGCGAGCTGTCCGAGGACGCGGCCGAGCAGCCCGAGGCCGAGGGCCGGGAGCCGGCCGACGAGGCGGACGAGCAGGCCGGTGACGAGGACGAGGAGGCCGGGCAGGAGCCCGAGCTCCCCCGACTCGACCCCGTCGAGGAGTTCCGCGCCGAGCTGATGCTGCTCCCCGGCGACTGGTACGTCGTGCACACCTACGCCGGGTACGAGAAGCGGGTCAAGGCCAACGTCGAGAGCCGCACCCAGTCGCTCAACATGGAGGAGTACATCTTCCAGGTCGAGGTGCCCGAACACGAGGTCACCGAGGTCAAGAGCGGCAAGCGCCAGCAGGTCACCGAGAAGGTCCTGCCCGGCTACGTGCTCGTGCGCATGGACCTGACCGACGAGTCCTGGTCGGCCATCCGCAACACCCCGGGCGTGACCGGCTTCGTGGGCCTGTCCAACAAGCCCGCCCCGCTCAGCCTCACCGAGGTCGCCAAGCTCCTGGCGCCCGAGCCGGAGGAGGAGCCGGAGGAGGAGCGCAAGGCCAAGGCCGCCGCCGGTGTCGGCGAGGCCCGTTCCGACGTCGCCTACGAGGTCGGCGAGTCCGTCACCGTCATGGAGGGGCCGTTCGCGACCCTGCCCGCCACGGTGAGCGAGATCAACCCCGACACCCAGAAGCTCAAGGTGCTCGTGTCGATCTTCGGCCGCGAGACCCCGGTCGAGCTGTCCTTCAACCAGGTCGCCAAGATCTGACCCGTCCGGGCAGTGACCGGACCGACGTAGACTTGGTGGGTCCGCCTCCGGGCGGACCCGCTCGTGCGCTCCGCCCCGCGCGGGGCGCCCCGGCCCGCCCGGTCCCGGCGGGCCGCCGTCCCCGTGCCCGGGGACGCGCCCTCCCCGGCAGCGGCGCCCGGTGCGGTCCACGCGACCGCGCGGCGCCGTCAGGAGGGCCAGGGGACCAGCACACACCGCATATCAGGCAAAGGACCCGACATGCCTCCGAAGAAGAAACTGGCCGCACTCGTCAAGGTGCAGCTTCCCGCCGGTCAGGCCACCCCGGCGCCGCCCGTCGGTACCGCCCTCGGTCCGCACGGCGTCAACATCATGGACTTCTGCAAGCAGTACAACGCTGCTACGGAGGCCCAGCGCGGCAACGTGATCCCCGTGGAGATCTCCATCTACGAGGACCGTTCCTTCACCTTCGTCACCAAGACGCCCCCGGCGTCCGGGCTGATCCTGAAGGCCGCCGGTCTGGACAAGGCCGCGACCGACCCGGGCCGCAGCACGGCCGGTTCGATCACCGCCGACCAGGTCCGCGAGATCGCGCAGACCAAGCTGCCCGACCTCAACACCGACGACGTCGAGGCCGCGGCCAAGATCGTCGCCGGCACCGCCCGCTCGATGGGCATCGAGGTCAAGTAGCCCCCTCGCACCGGGGCGCCGGGCGACCGCCCGCGCCGCGAGGGGTGTCGACGTCAAGAACCGACAGTGGCAGGGCCAGGCGCTGGCCCACCGACCACACGTTCCTAGGAGAACCGCGTGAAGCGCAGCAAGAACCACCGCAAAGCCAGCGAGCTGGTGAACCGTGACAAGCTCTACAGCCCCGCCGAGGCCGTGAAGCTCGCCAAGGAGACCTCCACCACCAAGTTCGACGCGACCGTCGAGGTCGCCCTGCGTCTGGGCGTCGACCCGCGCAAGGCCGACCAGATGGTCCGCGGCACCGTGAACCTGCCCAACGGCACCGGTAAGACCGCTCGGGTCCTGGTCTTCGCGACCGGTGAGCGTGCGGAGCAGGCTCGCGCCGCTGGCGCCGACCACGTCGGTGACGACGACCTCGTCCAGGAGGTCCAGAACGGCTTCCTCGACTTCGACGCCGTCGTCGCCACCCCGGACCTCATGGGCAAGGTCGGCCGCCTCGGCCGCGTGCTCGGTCCGCGTGGTCTCATGCCCAACCCCAAGACGGGCACCGTCACCCCGGACGTGGCCAAGGCCGTGACCGACATCAAGGGCGGCAAGATCGAGTTCCGTGTCGACCGCCACGGCAACCTGCACTTCATCATCGGCAAGGCGTCCTTCGACGACGCCAAGCTGCTGGAGAACTTCCAGGCCGCGATCGACGAGGTGAACCGCCTCAAGCCGTCCGCCGCCAAGGGCCGCTACATCAAGAAGGCCGTGGTCACCACGTCCATGGGCCCGAGCATCCCGCTCGACGCCTAGTAGCGCCCGGTCTCCGGAACAGCAGAACGGCCCCCGGTCCCGCGAAGGGACCGGGGGCCGTCGCCGTGTCGGAGGGCCAGCGACTACAGGTCGGTGATCTCGTCCTCGGCGGGCATCTCGAAGGAGGTCTCGCCCAGGGCGGAGAAGACCATCGAGACATCGGAGACGTCGTCGCTGAAGTCCATGCGCATCGGGAAGCCGTCCTCGGAGATCCAGACGGACGTGTTCATGGAACCCTCGACCGAGCCGCCGATGAGCTCGTTGAGGGCGCTGCTCTGCTCCTCCGGGAGGGCGTCGATCTGCTCACGGGTGAGCGTGCCGTCGACGCGGGTGGTCTCGACCCCGCTGATCTCCTCGGTCCCGGCCTCCTCGGCGGACTCGATCGAGGCGATCGCGTCCGCGACGTCCGAGAGGCTCGACACGTCGAACATGTCCTCCGGGGTCGGCATGGAGTCCATGCCGGAGGCGCCACGGGCCCAGGCGGTGTCGACCTCGAGGTTGCCGTTGTGGTTGGACACGAGCGCCTCGCCCTCGGCGGGCACGATGACGATCGAGGTGCCGAGCTCCTCGGCGGTCAGGTCCGTGGTCTCACCGCCGAGTTCGGCGAGCTCCAGCATCATCTCGCCGATGTCCGGCATGACGATGGTGACCTGGGCGGCCTGCGGGTCGTCCATGACCTCGTAGGTGAGGTCCATGCTCGTCTCGCCGAACTCGGGGTCGGTCATGCTCATCGCCATGGCGAGCGTGTAGTTGTCGACCTCCTCGGTGTTCGAGGCCAGGTCGGCGAGGAGGCTCAGGACGCCTCCGCCCTCGGTCGCGCTCTCCTCGGCGGCGGCCTCGGTCGTCTCCTCGGGCTCGGCGGACTCGCCGCCGCAGGCGGCGAGGGACAGGCTCAGGGCGCCGGCGGCCAGCAGGGCCGGCACACGGGTCTTCATAGGGGTGGGTACCTTCTTCGATGGGGGACGGATGGGCCGGAGGGAACGGGTCTCCGACCGGTCATGTTGCCACGTGCATATGACACATCGGGCACGAGGCAACGGTTGTTGATGGGACGGCGTCCCTTTTGGAACGGTTCCGTGTTGTGAGTGCGCTCACGTCGCGGTCGGGGCCCCGGCTTCCGTCCCAGGCGTTCCTCCGCGTCCTGTAGCATGAGTACTTGCCGAAGACCGCTGGTCGTCACCCGAACGGGTGACCTAAGGACCCATTCGCGATGGGCGCCCGCGCAGGTGTCACCAGAGCTTTCCCGTTCCGGGCGCGTTCTCTCGCCCCGTGGACGCGGTCGTGCCCCGTGCGCCTCGCGCTCGGGGCCTTTTCTCGTGCAGACGCCGATCGCGTGAGTCCTTGGGAACCAACCAGCGTTCACTGTTGGAAGGAGTCCCATGGCGAGGCCGGACAAGGCCGCCGCGGTCGCCGAACTCACGGAGGAACTCCGCGAGTCGAACGGCGCCGTGCTGGCGGAATACCGGGGACTCACTGTGGCCGGGCTCAAGGAGCTCCGCCGCAGCCTCGGCCAGAACGCGCGTTTCCGCGTCGTGAAGAACACGCTGACCAAGATCGCCGTGAGCGAGGCCGGAGTCGACGAGAAGGTCAAGGACCTGCTCGAGGGCCCCACCGCCGTCGCTTTCATCCGCGGTGACGTGGTCGAGGTCGCCAAGAGCCTGCGTGACTTCGCGAAGGCGAACGAGCCCCTGGTGATCAAGGGCGGCGTCATCGACGGCAAGTCGATGACCGCCGACGAGGTCACCAAGCTGGCCGACCTGGAGTCCCGCGAGGTGCTTCTCTCGAAGATGGCCGGTGCGCTCAAGGCCAAGCAGGGCCAGGCCGCCGCCGTCTTCCAGGCGCTCCCGACCAAGGCCGTGCGGCTCGCACAGGCCCTGGCGGACAAGCGCTCCGAGGAAGCGGCCTAGACAACCCGATCCCGGCGGGTGCGTACGTCACCCGCCTCATGGCTCGCACGTGGCGTCGACGGACGCGCGTGTCCGTAGAGAAAGAGAGATCGCATCATGGCGAAGCTCAGCAACGAGGACCTGCTTGCCGCGTTCGAGGAGATGACCCTCCTCGAGCTGTCCGAGTTCGTGAAGCTGTTCGAGGACAAGTTCGACGTCGAGGCCGCCGCCCCGGCCGCCGTCGTCGCCGCCCCGACCGGCGGTGGCGCCGCCGCCGAGGCCGAGGAGGAGAAGGACGAGTTCGACGTCGTCCTCGAGGCCGCCGGCGACAAGAAGATCCAGGTCATCAAGGAGGTCCGCGGCCTTACGAGCCTGGGTCTCAAGGAGGCCAAGGACCTGGTCGACAACGCTCCCAAGCCGCTGCTCGAGGGCGTCAACAAGGAGACCGCCGACAAGGCCAAGGCCGCCCTCGAGGGCGCCGGCGCCACCGTCACCCTCAAGTAGTCCCACGCGGGCCGTACGGGCCCGCTGGTACGCGCCACGCGGCCGTTCCTCCTCCGGGAGGGACGGCCGCGTCGTCGTTTCCGCGGGGGGGCGGCGCCCGGTGGCGGCGCGGGTGCGCGCGAGCGGGGGCGGCCCGGTTCGCGGCCGAGTGGCCGGGGCGTGGAGGTAAGGTGCCCTTCGCCGGGTTTCGCGCCGTGTCCGACCCCGGACGGTCGCCGAGGTGTGCGAAGCTGGGGCGGTCGCGGACGCGGCCGTGGACCTCGCGGGGGGCGTCCGTGTGTGCGAAGTGTCCCCGGGACGCGATAATCTCCGGGTCCCGGGATTCTTGACGGGTCCCGGGGAGAGTGTTTACCCGCCCTGGGTGGGGGAACCCTTCCGGGTGTCCGATGGCTCGTATCCCCCTGGGGCCAGGGCGGGCGCGCTGGGCCACCCAACACGGTCCCGACGGTGGAGACCATCGTCGGAATCCGCGCCGAAGGCGGCCTCCGGGCTTGACGGATCGCCCGCCACGGGTGATCCTGCCGGTGTCGTGAGTGGCGCCGTGGACCGTGAGTGGACAGCGGTGTGGTGTTCGGCTACACTGCTCTTTTGCGCTGCCCTTTGGTGATCCCTGTGTCGGTGTACGGCTTCCGCCATCCCGTTTTCGTCTGGACACGGTAGCCCGTTCCCGCTCGTGTGACCGTCTCAACCGTGTTGCGGCGGTCCTCCCGTGACGGATCGTCTGGCGTGCGCGCTTCAACCGCCACAAGCCTTCGGAAGGACCCCTGTTGGCAGCCTCGCGCAACGCCTCCGCTAACGCCCTTGGTCCGAACCGCGTTTCGTTCGCCCGTATTCAGGAACCGCTCGAGGTCCCGAACCTGCTCGCCCTGCAGACCGAGTCGTTCGACTGGCTGCTGGGCAACGAGAAGTGGAAGACCCGGGTCGAGACGGCCCGAAACGCTGGCCGCAAGGACGTTCCGGAGCAGTCCGGTCTCGAAGAGATCTTCGAGGAGATCAGTCCGATCGAGGACTTCTCGGGCACGATGTCGCTGTCGTTCCGCGACCATCGGTTCGAGCCGCCCAAGTACTCCGAAGAGGAGTGCAAGGACAAGGACATGACCTACTCCGCCCCGATGTTCGTCACGGCGGAGTTCATCAACAACGACACCGGTGAGATCAAGAGCCAGACGGTGTTCATGGGCGACTTCCCGCTCATGACCGTCAAGGGCACCTTCATCATCAACGGCACCGAGCGCGTCGTCGTGTCCCAGCTGGTCCGCTCCCCGGGCGTGTACTTCGACCGGTCGGTCGACAAGAGCTCGGACAAGGACCTGTTCGGCTGCAAGGTCATCCCGTCCCGCGGCGCCTGGCTCGAGTTCGAGGTCGACAAGCGCGACTTCGTCGGTGTGCGCATCGACCGCAAGCGCAAGCAGGGCGTCACCGTCCTGCTCAAGGCGCTGGGCTGGACCACCGACCAGATCCTCGAGCGCTTCGGCCAGTACGAGTCCATCCGCAACACGCTGGAGAAGGACCCGACCGCGGGCACCGACGACGCGCTGCTGGACATCTACCGCAAGCTGCGTCCGGGGGAGCCGCCCACGAAGGAGTCGGCCCAGGCGCTGTTGGAGAACCTCTACTTCAACCCCAAGCGCTACGACCTCGCCAAGGTCGGCCGCTACAAGATCAACAAGAAGCTCGGTCTGGAGACCGACTACACCCAGGGCACCCTCACCGAAGAGGACATCGTCGCCACCATCGACTACCTCGTGCGCCTGCACGCGGGTGAGGTCGAGCACGAGACGGCCGTCGGCACGCGGCCCGTCGAGACCGACGACATCGACCACTTCGGCAACCGGCGCCTGCGCACGGTCGGCGAGCTCATCCAGAACCAGGTCCGCCTGGGTCTGGCCCGCATGGAGCGCGTCGTCCGCGAGCGGATGACCACCCAGGACGTCGAGGCGATCACGCCGCAGACCCTGATCAACATCCGCCCCGTCGTGGCCTCCATCAAGGAGTTCTTCGGCACCTCGCAGCTGTCCCAGTTCATGGACCAGACCAACCCCCTGGCGGGTCTGACCCACAAGCGCCGCCTCTCGGCCCTGGGTCCGGGCGGTCTGTCCCGTGAGCGGGCGGGCTTCGAGGTCCGTGACGTCCACGCCTCCCACTACGGCCGCATGTGCCCGATCGAGACCCCCGAGGGTCCGAACATCGGTCTGATCGGCTCCCTCGCCGCCTACGGCCGGGTCAACTCCTTCGGGTTCGTCGAGACCCCGTACCGCCGCGTCGTCGACGGCCGCATCACCGACCAGGTCGACTACCTCACCGCGGACGAGGAGGACCGGTACGTCATCGGCCAGGCCAACACGCCGATGAACCCGGACGGCACCTTCGCCGAGTCCCACGTCCTGGTGCGCCGCAAGGGCGAGGAGTTCGAGCAGGTCCGCTCGGACGAGGTCGACTACATGGACGTGTCGCCGCGCCAGATGGTGTCGGTCGCCACCGCCATGATCCCGTTCCTGGAGCACGACGACGCCAACCGCGCGCTCATGGGCTCCAACATGCAGCGCCAGGCCGTGCCGCTGCTGCGCGCCGAGGCCCCCTTCGTCGGCACCGGCATGGAGTACCGCGCCGCCACCGACGCCGGTGAGGTCATCCTCGCGGAGAAGGCCGGTGTGGTCGAGGACGTCACCGCCGACTACGTCACGGTGATGGCCGACGACGGCACCCGCAAGACCTACCGCCTGGGCAAGTTCCAGCGCTCCAACCAGGGCACCTGCTTCAACCAGCGGCCGATCGTGCACGAGGGCCAGCGGGTCGAGGAGTCCCAGGTCCTGGCGGACGGTCCGTCCACCGACCAGGGTGAGATGTCGCTGGGCAAAAACCTGCTCGTGGCGTACATGTCCTGGGAGGGCCACAACTACGAGGACGCGATCATCCTCTCCCAGCGCCTGGTGCAGGACGACGTCCTCTCCTCGATCCACATCGAGGAGCACGAGGTCGACGCCCGTGACACCAAGCTGGGCCCGGAGGAGATCACCCGCGAGATCCCCAACGTCAGCGAGGAGGTCCTGGCCGACCTCGACGACCGGGGCATCATCCGGATCGGCGCCGAGGTCGTCGACGGCGACATCCTCGTCGGCAAGGTGACCCCCAAGGGCGAGACCGAGCTGACCCCGGAGGAGCGCCTGCTGCGCGCCATCTTCGGTGAGAAGGCCCGCGAGGTCCGCGACACCTCCCTCAAGGTCCCGCACGGCGAGACCGGCAAGGTCATCGGCGTCCGCGTGTTCAGCCGCGAGGACGGCGACGAGCTCGCCCCGGGCGTCAACGAGATGGTCCGCGTCTACGTCGCCCAGAAGCGCAAGATCACCGACGGCGACAAGCTCGCCGGCCGCCACGGCAACAAGGGCGTCATCGCCAAGATCCTGCCCCAGGAGGACATGCCCTTCCTGGAGGACGGCACGCCGGTCGACATCATCCTCAACCCGCTGGGCGTCCCCGGCCGGATGAACGTCGGCCAGGTCCTGGAGGTCCACCTGGGCTGGCTGGCCAAGAACGGCTGGACGGTCGACGGGCTCGACGAACCGTGGAAGCAGTCGCTGAACGAGATCGGCGCCTCGGAGTCCGAGCCCGACTCCAAGGTGGCCACCCCGGTCTTCGACGGCCTGCGCGGCGACGAGCTCAACGGCCTGATCACGTCGGTCCGGCCCAACGAGGACGGCCACCGCCTGATCAACGACGAGGGCAAGGCGCGGCTGTACGACGGCCGTACCGGTGAGCCGTTCGCCGAGCCGATCTCCGTCGGCTACAAGTACATCCTCAAGCTCCACCACCTCGTGGACGACAAGATCCACGCGCGCTCCACCGGCCCGTACTCGATGATCACCCAGCAGCCGCTGGGCGGTAAGGCGCAGTTCGGCGGTCAGCGCTTCGGTGAGATGGAGGTGTGGGCGCTGGAGGCGTACGGCGCCGCCTACGCCCTCCAGGAGCTGCTCACCATCAAGTCCGACGACGTGGTGGGCCGGGTCAAGGTCTACGAGGCCATCGTCAAGGGCGAGAACATCCCCGAGCCGGGCATCCCTGAGTCCTTCAAGGTGCTCATCAAGGAGATGCAGTCGCTCTGTCTGAACGTGGAGGTGCTGTCCAGTGACGGTATGTCCATCGAGATGCGGGACAGCGACGAGGACGTCTTCCGCGCGGCGGAAGAGCTGGGAATCGACCTGGGTCGGCGTGAGCCGAGCAGTGTCGAAGAGGTCTAACTTCCGCGATCTTCGAGAGCAGGGGACGAATTAAGTGCTCGACGTCAACTTCTTCGACGAGCTGCGCATTGGCCTGGCCACGGCCGAAGACATCCGCCAGTGGTCGCACGGCGAGGTCAAGAAGCCCGAAACCATCAACTACCGGACCCTCAAGCCCGAGAAGGACGGTCTCTTCTGCGAGAAGATCTTCGGTCCGACCCGGGACTGGGAGTGCTACTGCGGCAAGTACAAGCGCGTCCGCTTCAAGGGCATCATCTGTGAGCGCTGCGGCGTCGAGGTGACCCGCGCCAAGGTGCGCCGTGAGCGGATGGGCCACATCGAGCTGGCCGCGCCCGTCACGCACATCTGGTACTTCAAGGGTGTGCCCTCCCGCCTGGGCTACCTGCTGGACCTGGCGCCGAAGGATCTCGAGAAGATCATCTACTTCGCCGCCTACATGGTCACGTGGGTGGACACCGAGGCCCGTGAGCGCGACCTCCAGTCCCTGGAGGCGCGGATCTCGGTCGAGAAGCAGCACCTGGAGCAGCGCCGCGACTCCACCATCGAGGAGCGCCACCGCAAGCTCGAGGCCGACCTGGCCGAGCTGGAGGAGCAGGGCGCCAAGGGCGACGCGCGCCGCAAGGTGCGCGAGGGCGCCGAGCGCGAGATGCGCCAGCTGCGCGACCGCGCCCAGCGCGAGATCGACCGCCTCGACGAGGTCTGGAACCGGTTCAAGAACCTCAAGGTCCAGGACCTCGAGGGCGACGAGATGCTCTACCGCGAGATGCGGGACCGCTTCGGGAAGTACTTCCGCGGCGGCATGGGCGCCCAGGCCATCCAGGACCGGCTCTCCAACTTCGAGCTGGACCAGGAGGCGGAGAAGCTCCGCGAGACCATCCGCACCGGCAAGGGCCAGAAGAAGGCCCGCGCCCTCAAGCGGCTCAAGGTCGTCTCGGCGTTCCTCAACACCACCAACAGCCCCATGGGCATGGTGCTCGACTGCATCCCGGTCATCCCGCCGGACCTGCGTCCGATGGTGCAGCTGGACGGTGGCCGCTTCGCGACCTCCGACCTCAACGACCTGTACCGCCGGGTGATCAACCGGAACAACCGCCTCAAGCGACTGCTCGACCTCGGCGCGCCCGAGATCATCGTCAACAACGAGAAGCGGATGCTCCAGGAGGCCGTCGACGCCCTGTTCGACAACGGCCGCCGCGGCCGTCCGGTCACCGGGCCGGGCAACCGTCCGCTCAAGTCGCTGTCCGACATGCTCAAGGGCAAGCAGGGCCGCTTCCGCCAGAACCTGCTGGGCAAGCGCGTCGACTACTCCGGCCGTTCGGTCATCGTCGTCGGCCCGCAGCTCAAGCTGCACCAGTGCGGCCTGCCCAAGCAGATGGCCCTGGAGCTGTTCAAGCCGTTCGTGATGAAGCGCCTGGTCGACCTGAACCACGCGCAGAACATCAAGAGCGCCAAGCGCATGGTCGAGCGGTCCCGCCCGGTCGTGTGGGACGTCCTGGAAGAGGTCATCACCGAACACCCGGTGCTGCTCAACCGCGCTCCCACCCTGCACCGCCTGGGCATCCAGGCCTTCGAGCCGCAGCTGGTCGAGGGCAAGGCCATCCAGATCCACCCGCTCGTCTGCACGGCGTTCAACGCCGACTTCGACGGTGACCAGATGGCCGTGCACCTGCCGCTGTCCGCCGAGGCCCAGGCCGAGGCGCGGCTGCTGATGCTGGCCACCAACAACATCCTCAAGCCGTCCGACGGCAAGCCCGTGACCATGCCCACCCAGGACATGATCATCGGTCTGTACTACCTGACGACGGAGAAGACCGGCGCCACGGGCGAGGGGCGGGCGTTCCGGTCCCCGGCCGAGGCGATCATGGCCTACGACATCGGGGACCTGGACCTGCAGGCGAAGATCCGCCTGCGGATCGCCGACGGCGCTCCCGCGCCCAAGGACTGGACGCCGCCGGAGAACTGGCAGCAGGGCGAGCCGTACACCCTGGAGACGACGCTGGGCCGGTACCTCTTCAACGAGGCCACCCCGGTCGACTACCCGTACGTCAACTTCCAGGTGGGCAAGAAGCAGGTCTCGGCGCTGGTCAACGACCTGGCCGAGAACTACCCCAAGGTCCAGGTCGCCACGACCCTGGACGCCCTGAAGGACGCCGGTTACCGCTGGGCCACCCGGTCCGGTCTGACCATCGGCATCGAGGACGTCGTCGCGCCTCCGGCCAAGACGGAGATCCTCGAGGGGTACGAGCGCAAGGCCGACAAGATCCAGCGCGAGTACGACCGCGGTCTCATCACCGACGACGAGCGCCGTCAGGAGCTCACCGAGGTGTGGACCCAGGCCACCGCCGAGGTCGCCCGGAACATGGAGGAGAACTTCCCCGCCGACAACCCGGTGTGGATGATGGTCCAGTCCGGCGCCCGCGGTAACCCGATGCAGGTGCGTCAGATCGCCGGTATCCGCGGTCTGGTCTCCAACACCAAGGGTGAGACGATCCCGCGTCCGATCAAGTCCTCCTACCGCGAGGGCCTGTCCGTCCTGGAGTACTTCATCTCCACGCACGGTCAGCGCAAGGGTCTGGCCGACACCGCCCTGCGTACCGCCGACTCGGGTTACCTGACCCGTCGTCTGGTGGACGTCGCGCAGGACGTCATCGTCCGCGAGGTCGACTGCGGCACCGACCGCTCGCTGTGGCACGAGATCGGTGAGAAGAGCGCCGCCGGCGCCGTCGTGCGCAAGCACAACGTCGAGAACACCGGTTTCGGCCGTACCCTCGCCGAGGACGCCGTGGACGCGGACGGCAACGTCGTCCTGCCCGCGCTGTCCGACACCTCCGAGCAGAACATCGACAAGCTGATCGCGGCGGGCATCACCCGCGTGCGGATCCGTTCGTCGCTGACCTGTGAGGCGAAGATCGGCGTGTGCTCCACCTGCTACGGCCGGTCCATGGCGACCGGTAAGCCGGTGGACGTCGGTGAGGCGATCGGCATCATCGCGGCGCAGTCCATCGGTGAGCCCGGTACCCAGCTGACCATGCGGACCTTCCACATGGGTGGTTCGGCCGGTCAGGACATCACCCACGGTCTGCCCCGTGTCCAGGAGCTCTTCGAGGCCCGCATCCCCAAGGGTGTGGCGCCGATCTCCGAGGTCGAGGGCCGGATCCGGATCGACGACACGGAGAAGAGCCGTAAGATCGTCGTCATCCCGGACGACGGCACGGACGAGATCGCCTACCCGGTGCCGATGCGCGCCCAGCTCCTGGTCAGCGACGACGACCACGTGTCGGTCGGCCAGCAGCTGATCCAGGGCGCGATCAACCCGCACGAGGTGCTCCGCATCCAGGGCCCGCGCGCGGTGCAGCAGCACCTCGTGTCGGAGGTCCAGGAGGTGTACAAGTCGCAGGGTGTGTCCATCCACGACAAGCACATCGAGATCATCGTCCGCCAGATGCTCAAGCGGGTGAACATCCTCGAGTCGGGCGACACCGAGCTGCTGCCGGGTGAGATGGTCGAGCGGCCGAAGTTCGAGCGGATCAACCGACGCGTCGTGTCCGAGGGCGGACAGCCCGCGGCCGGACGTCCGGTGCTGCTGGGCATCACCAAGGCCTCGCTGGCCACGGAGTCCTGGCTGTCGGCGGCCTCCTTCCAGGAGACCACCCGGGTGCTGACCGAGAACGCGATCCACGGCAAGAGCGATCCGCTGCTCGGCCTCAAGGAGAACGTCATCATCGGTAAGCTCATCCCGGCCGGTACCGGTATTCCGCAGTACCGCAACATCCGGGTCGAGCCGACCGAGGAGGCCAAGGCCTCGATGTACTCGGTCTCCGGCTACGAGGAGCCCAGCGAGTACACCTTCGGACAGGGATCGGGCGAGGCCGTTCCGCTGGAGGAGTACGACTTCGGGCCGTACAACCGGTAAGAGCGGTTGGCTGAACGGACGGCGGCGGTCCACCACCTCCCCTCGGGGGTGGTGCCGCCGCCGTTTCACGTTGTCGATCCGCACATCGCGGTGTGGATGGGGAGAGAGCGCTTCGGCGCTGTCGGGAGAGCAGGCGCACAGTGACTGATAACGGGGGCGGACGGGATTCGGGCTCGCGGGACGAGGACTCGTGGTTCAAGCCGAGCGAGAACCGCTACCGCTCGCAGTCGGAGTACCAGGACCCGATGGAGGACGGGCAGACCGGAGACACGGTCTTCCCGGACAGCGGAGGCTACGCGGGGCTGAGCACGTCGCGGCCGCCGATGGTCGAGCCGTACCCGGAGGCGCTGGGGGGACCGCCGCAGCCGAGCCCGCCGGCGCCGGGCGCCATCTCCTACCCCGGTGCGGGGGCCTCGGCCTACGAGCCCCTGACCCGGATTCCGGGCGAGCCCGAACCGCACGACGAACCGAGCTACCCGGGGATCGCCGCGAGCGCGGAGGTCCCGCTGCCGCCGGAAGCCCCGGAGGACACCGGCCGGGACGACACCCCGTGGTCCGCTGAGCCGTGGTCCCCGGAGACGTCCGTCGATCGGGGCGTCGGGCCGCTCTCCGGCGGCCCCGCGCGCGATGGGGAGTCCTGGTCCGACGAACCTCTGTCGCCTGAGCCGTTTGGTGTGTCGGGTGGGTCCGGGTGGGACTCCGGGTCTGGTGTGCGTGATGAGCCGTGGTCTCCGGGCACGGGTGAGGATGCTCCGTGGTCGGCTGACGGCACGGCCCCTGCGGGTGAGGAGTCGTGGTCGCCGGATTCCTCCCTGGATCGGGGTGTCGAGCCGAGGTCCGGTGACACGAGTCTCGGTGGGACACCGTGGCCGGCTGAGGCGGACGGGCCCGATGAGGAGGGGTGGCCCTCTGTGCGCGCCGGTGGGTCCGCGTCCCCGGTGTCCGACGAACCTCTGTCGCCTGAGCCGTTTGGTGTGTCGGGTGGGTCCGGGTGGGACTCCGGGTCTGGTGTGCGTGATGAGCCGTGGTCTCCGAACGCGGGCGAGGATGCTCCGTGGTCGGCTGAGGCGGACGGGCTCGATGAGGAGGGATGGCCCTCTGTGCGCGCCGGTGGGTCCGCGTCCCCGGTGTCCGACGAACCTCTGTCGCCTGAGCCGTTCGGTGTGTCGGGTGGGTCCGGGTGGGACTCCGGGTCTGGTGTGCGTGATGAGCCGTGGTCTCCGGGCACGGGTGAGGATGCTCCGTGGTCGGCTGACGGCACGGCCCCCGCGAGCGAGGAGTCGTGGTCGCCGGATTCCTCCCTGGATCGGGGTGTCGAGCCGAGGTCCGGTGGTCCGGGCCGCGAGGAATCCTGGTCTCCGTCCGCGTCCCCGGTGTCGGATGGGCCCCTGACCCCTGAGCCGTTCGGTGTGTCGGGTGCGTCCGGGTGGGACTCCGGGTCTGGTGTGCGTGATGAGCCGTGGTCTCCGGGCACGGGTGAGGATGCTCCGTGGTCCGCTGATGGCGCGAGCCTCGCGGGTGAGGAGTCGTGGTCGCCGGATTCCTCCCTGGATCGGGGTGTCGAGCCGAGGTCCGGTGGCCCGGACCGTGAGGAATCCTGGTCTCCGTCCGCGTCCCCGGTGTCGGATGGGCCCCTGACCCCTGAGCCGTTCGGCCCGTCGGCCGGGTCCGGGTGGGACTCCGGGTCTGGTGTGCGTGATGAGCCGTGGTCGTCTGACGGGGCCTCCGGCGACGCCCCGTGGGCGCCGGACGCCGCCCTCGATCAGGGCGTCGGCTCGCGGTCCGGTGCTCCCGGCCGGGACGAGGAGCCCTGGTCCCGGTCCACCGACCATGACACGTGGTCCTCGGCCCCGGTGCCGGACGGACCCCCGGCCCCTGAGCCGTTCGGTGTGTCGGGTGGGGCCGGTGTGCGTGACGCCGCCCTCGACCGGGTCAACGACACCTGGACCCCCGGCGACGACGGTCTGGGGGCCCGGACTCCGAGCCACCCGGCGAGCGGCCCGGACACCTGGGAGGACGAACTCGGCCCCCGGTCGGACGCGCCCTCCTCCTGGGACGGACGCACCGACGACCTCGACACCTGGGCCGGGGCGGACGGTCCCGCGACGGACCGCTACGCCGACGAGCTCTCGCCCGCGCCCGGCGGCGGCACCGGCAACACGTGGGTCTTCGACCGGGAGGACGCCCGTCTGCCCGAGTCGGTGCGCGAGGCCGAGCGGCGCCGCCGCGAGGGCGGACCCGCCCAGCCCGAGTACCGCGACTGGGACGCCGACCCCGGGGAGCCGGACGCCGACGGCCCGCGTGAGCCGGGCGGTGCGACGCAGATGTTCGACGCGCTCTCCCACGACGAGGCGGAGGACGCCTACGCCGACCAGCCGTACGACTCGCGGTACCACGACACCGGGTTCGACGGCGACCCCGACGAGATCTACGAGGACGAGTACGACGCCCCCGCTCCGGGTGCGCCGTCGGACCTCGGCCCCGAACCGGAGCCGGAGCCCGAGTACGACGACGGCTTCACCCCGGCCGACTACGGCATGCCGGTGGACCGGTCGAGGGCGCGTCGGAGGCGCGACCCGATCGCGAGCGACTTCCCGGGCTTCGACGACCGTCCGCCCGGCGGCGAGGCGGGCGACGCCTACCCGGGCTACGACAGCGTCGACTTCCTCGCCGACACCGAGCGCGGGGCGCTCGTCACCCTGTGGCTGGGTCTGGCCTCGCTGCTGCCTGGCATCGGCCTGGTCACCGCGGTCCTCGCGCTGTTCGTCACCGGCCCCAGGGCCAAGCGGGCGATCCGCGGCTCGGGGGGCACGCTCGACGGGCTGGGCTTCATCACCACCGGAACCGCGTTCGCCGTGATCGGCATCCTGGTGACGGTGATCTCCGTCGCTCTGTTCTTCGTCCTCTAGCACGTCGGCCGCCTTCCCCGGGACGTCCCGGGGAAGGCGGCCGTTCACGTGTGGGCGACTCCATCCCCTTTCCCCAGGGAAACCTGGGACGAAGCGAGCGCCGAAGCGCGTAGACTGGTGGGGACCCACGGCTACGCGAGAATCGGATTCACGGTCCTCGCCATGTCGCACACCGTTTTGACCGTGTACACGGCGGGCGGTAGCCTGTGTGATTGTGCCCGTGAGTCGACGGGTCACACGTGTGTGTGCGGCGCCTTTCGCCCGACCGGGAGCGGCTTGACCCTCCCGAGGTTCGGTACTGGCGTGCCGCTCATGTGAACCCCCTCCCAGCAACGGCCCCAGGCCGGGTGTGTTCGGCTTCGCCATGCGCCAGAACGAGCGCGACACGCCCGACATCGGGGGTCGGGGAGGTTCGGGAAATCCAGCAGGTCAATAGCGATATCGGCTACGAGAACCGGCGTAGGTCACGAGGAAGACGGAGACGCGGTGCCCACCATCCAGCAGCTGGTCCGTAAGGGCCGACAGGACAAGGTCGCAAAGAACAAGACCCCGGCGCTGAAGGGGAGTCCGCAGCGTCGTGGTGTGTGCACGCGTGTCTACACCACTACGCCGAAGAAGCCCAACTCCGCTCTGCGCAAGGTCGCTCGCGTGAAGCTGAGCAGCGGCATCGAGGTGACTGCCTACATTCCCGGCATCGGTCACAACCTCCAGGAGCACAGCATCGTGCTGGTCCGTGGCGGTCGTGTGAAGGACCTGCCGGGCGTCCGCTACCGAATTGTCCGCGGTTCGCTCGACACCCAGGGTGTCCGGGGCCGCAAGCAGGCGCGTAGCCACTACGGCGCCAAGAAGGAGAAGTAAGCATGCCGCGCAAGGGCCCGGCGCCGAAGCGCCAGCTCATCACCGACCCGGTCTACGGCTCGCCGCTCGTCACGCAGCTGATCAACAAGGTGCTGCTCGACGGCAAGCGCTCCATCGCCCAGCGCGTCGTCTACGACGCCCTGGAGGGCGCTCGCGAGAAGACCGGCCAGGACCCGCTCGTCGTTCTCAAGCGCGCCCTGGACAACGTCAAGCCCGCGCTCGAGGTCCGCAGCCGCCGCGTCGGTGGCGCGACCTACCAGGTGCCGGTCGAGGTTCGCGCCTCCCGGTCCACCACGCTGGCCCTGCGCTGGCTGGTCTCCTACTCGCGTCAGCGCCGTGAGAAGACCATGACCGAGCGTCTGATGAACGAGCTGGTCGACGCCAGCAACGGTCTCGGCGCGGCCGTCAAGAAGCGTGAGGACACGCACAAGATGGCCGAGTCGAACAAGGCCTTCGCTCACTACCGCTGGTAAAGCGGCTGGATCGGAACAGACCGAGGGACGACGAGCCTCATGGCTAAGACTTTGCTTGACCTGGCCAAGGTGCGAAACATCGGCATCATGGCCCACATCGACGCGGGTAAAACCACGACGACGGAGCGCATCCTCTACTACACCGGTGTCACCCACAAGGTGGGTGAGGTCCACGACGGCGCCGCCACGATGGACTGGATGAAGGAGGAGCAGGAGCGGGGTATCACCATTACCTCGGCTGCCACCACCACCCACTGGGCCGACCACACCATCAACATCATCGACACGCCCGGCCACGTCGACTTCACGGTCGAGGTCGAGCGTTCGCTGCGTGTCCTCGACGGTGCGGTCGCGGTGTTCGACGCCAAGGAGGGCGTGGAGCCCCAGTCCGAGCAGGTCTGGCGTCAGGCTGACCGCTACGGCGTCCCGCGCATCTGCTTCGTCAACAAGATGGACAAGATCGGCGCCGAGTTCCAGCGCTGCGTGGACATGTTCCGCGAGCGTCTGGGCGCGAACGCGATGCCGATCCAGCTGAACATCGGTGCCGAGAGCGACTTCAAGGGCGTCATCGACCTCGTCCGCATGAAGGCCTACGTCTGGAACGAAGAGGCCGCGCTGGGCGAGATGTACGACACGATCGACATCCCGGACACCCACGCGGACGCCGCCCGCGAGGCGCGCGACCAGTTCATCGAGACGCTGGCCGAGGCCGACGACGAGATCATGGAGCTGTTCCTGGAGGGCCAGGAGCCCACCGTCGAGCAGCTGGTCCCGGCGATCCGCCGCGCCACCATCGCCGGTACCGCCGTGCCGGTGCTGTGCGGCACCGCGTTCAAGAACAAGGGCGTCCAGCCCCTGCTCGACGCGGTCACCGACTACCTCCCCTCGCCCCTGGACGTCGAGGCCATCGAGGGCCACGACCCCAAGGACGAGACCGAGGAGACCAAGCTCTCCCGCAAGCCGAGCGTCGACGAGCCCGCGTCCGCCCTGGTCTTCAAGATCATGAGCGACCCGCACCTGGGCAAGCTGACGTACGTGCGCATCTACTCCGGCGTGCTCCAGTCCGGCTCCCAGGTGCAGAACAGCGTCAAGGGCCGCAAGGAGCGCATCGGCAAGATCTACCGCATGCACTCCAACAAGCGTGAGGAGATCAGCGAGGCGGGCGCGGGCGACATCGTCGCGGTCATGGGTCTGAAGGACACCACGACCGGCGAGACGCTGTGCGACCCGTCGTCTCCGATCGTCCTGGAGTCCATGTCGTTCCCGGCTCCGGTCATCGAGGTGGCCATCGAGCCGCAGACCAAGAGCGACCAGGAGAAGCTGGGCATCGCGATCCAGCGCCTGGCCGAGGAGGACCCGTCCTTCCAGGTGGCCACGGACGACCAGACCGGTCAGACCGTGATCTCCGGCATGGGCGAGCTGCACCTCGAGGTGCTGGTCAACCGGATGCGCGACGAGTTCAAGGTCGCGGCGAACATCGGTAAGCCCCAGGTGGCGTACCGCGAGACCATTCGCAAGAAGGTCGAGGGGCACGTCTACACCCACAAGAAGCAGACCGGTGGGTCGGGCCAGTTCGCCAAGGTCAAGATCAACATCGAGCCGCTCGAGACCGAGAGCGGCGACGCGACCGGCTACGAGTTCGTCAACGCGGTCACCGGTGGCCGTATCCCGCGGGAGTACATCCCGTCGGTCGACGCGGGCTGCCAGGAGGCCGCCGAGCTGGGTGTGCTCGCGCACTACCCGCTCGTGGGCGTCAAGGTGACCCTGACGGACGGTCAGTACCACGAGGTCGACTCCTCCGAGATGGCCTTCAAGACCGCCGGGTCGATGGCCTTCAAGGAGGCCGTCAGGCTCGCGAAGCCCACGCTCCTGGAGCCGGTCATGGCCGTCGAGGTCACCACTCCCGAGGACTACATGGGCGACGTCATCGGAGACCTGAACTCCCGTCGTGGACAGATCCAGTCCATGGACGAGCGTTCCGGGGTCCGGGTCGTCAAGGCCCGGGTTCCTCTCTCCGAGATGTTCGGCTACGTGGGTGACCTTCGTAGCCGCACGCAGGGTCGAGCCAACTACTCGATGGTGTTCGACTCCTACGCGGAGGTTCCGTCCGCTGTCGCCCAAGAAATTGTGGCGAAGGTCCGCGGCGAGTAGTCGCCCGCGGACACGTAACCAGCCCGCTCCCGCGGCCGCGGGAGCAGGCACCAGATAGCTCTGTACGTCTAGGAGACATCCAGTGGCGAAGGAAAAGTTCGAGCGGACTAAGCCGCACGTCAACATCGGCACCATCGGTCACATTGACCACGGCAAGACCACGCTGACCGCGGCCATCACCAAGGTTCTGCACGACGCGTACCCGGACCTGAACCCGTTCACCCCGTTCGAGGACATCGACAACGCTCCCGAGGAGCGCGAGCGCGGTATCACCATCTCCGTCGCCCACGTCGAGTACCAGACCGAGGCGCGTCACTACGCCCACGTCGACTGCCCGGGCCACGCCGACTACGTGAAGAACATGATCACGGGTGCGGCCCAGATGGACGGCGCGATCCTGGTCGTGGCCGCCACCGACGGCCCGATGCCGCAGACCAAGGAGCACGTGCTCCTGGCCCGCCAGGTCGGCGTGCCCTACATCGTGGTCGCCCTGAACAAGGCCGACATGGTGGACGACGAGGAGATCTTCGAGCTCGTCGAGCTCGAGGTCCGCGAGCTCCTCAGCGAGTACGAGTTCCCGGGCGACGACGTCCCCGTCACCAAGGTCTCGGCGCTCAAGGCCCTCGAGGGCGACGCCAAGTGGGGCGAGTCCGTCCTCGAGCTCATGAAGACCGTCGACGAGAACATCCCCGAGCCCGAGCGTGACACGGAGAAGCCGTTCCTCATGCCGATCGAGGACGTCTTCTCGATCACCGGTCGCGGCACCGTCGTCACCGGCCGTATCGAGCGCGGTATCGTCAACGTCAACGAGACCGTGGACATCGTCGGCATCAAGGAAGAGAAGCAGACCACCACGGTCACCGGTGTCGAGATGTTCCGCAAGCTGCTCGACCAGGGCCAGGCCGGCGACAACGTCGGTCTGCTCCTGCGCGGCATCAAGCGCGAGGACGTCGAGCGCGGCCAGGTCGTCATCAAGCCGGGCACGACCACCCCGCACACCGAGTTCGAGGCCCAGGTCGTCATCCTGTCCAAGGACGAGGGTGGCCGCCACACGCCGTTCTTCAACAACTACCGCCCGCAGTTCTACTTCCGCACGACCGACGTCACCGGCGTCGTCACGCTGCCGGAGGGCACCGAGATGGTCATGCCCGGTGACAACACCGAGATGACCGTCCAGCTCATCCAGCCGGTCGCCATGGAAGAGGGCCTGAAGTTCGCCATCCGTGAGGGTGGCCGGACCGTGGGCGCCGGTCGCGTCACGAAGATCCTCAAGTAGTACCCGGGTCGGGGTGGCCGAGCGCCACCCCGACGCGGTGGTCGGGCCGTGTTCGCACGGCCCGACCACCGCACCACACAAGACGTCATCGGGCTCTGTGACGGTGACGCACCGCAGGGGCAAGCCCTGTTGCGGTTTCTCAAGGGAATAGGGGCTCACGGTACACGGCGGTCTCCGCCGGGGCCTGGGCGTCTGTGACCGGGACTGACACCGTTACGGACACTGAAGCGAAGGACGAACAGGCCACATGGCGGGACAGAAGATCCGCATTCGGCTAAAGGCCTATGACCACGAGGTCATCGACAGCTCGGCGCGCAAGATCGTCGAGACCGTGACGCGAACTGGCGCACAGGTCGCGGGCCCGGTGCCGCTGCCGACGGAGAAGAACGTTTACTGCGTCATCAAGTCGCCGCACAAGTACAAGGACTCGCGCGAGCACTTCGAGATGCGCACGCACAAGCGGCTGATCGACATCATCGACCCGACGCCGAAGACCGTCGACTCGCTCATGCGGCTCGACCTGCCGGCGGGCGTTGACATCGAGATCAAGCTTTAAGGACGCACAGACATGGCCACCAAGCAGATCAAGGGAGTTCTGGGCGAGAAGCTCGGCATGACCCAGGTCTTCGACGACGCGGGCAGGATCGTGCCCGTGACGGTTCTGAAGGCCGGTCCGTGCGTCGTGAGCCGCATCCGGACTCCGGACACCGATGGCTACTCCGCTATCCAGCTCGGCTACGGGCAGATCAACCCGCGCAAGGTGAACAAGCCGCTCGGCGACTACCTGCGCAAGAACGATCTGACCCCGCGCCGGCACTACGTCGAGGTCCGCACCGAGGACGCCTCCGAGTACCAGCTCGGCCAGGAGGTCACGGCGGACTCGTTCGAGAGCGGCCAGAAGGTCGACGTCACGGGTAAGAGCAAGGGCAAGGGCTTCGCCGGTGTGATGAAGCGCCACGGTTTCCGTGGTCTCTCCGCCTCGCACGGCACGCAGCGCAAGCACCGCTCTCCCGGTTCCATCGGCGGCTGCGCCACGCCCGGCCGCGTTTTCAAGGGCATGCGGATGGCCGGGCGCATGGGCAACGTGCGCAAGACCGTCCAGAACCTGACCGTTCACTCCGTGGACGCGGAGAAGGGTCTCATCCTGGTCAAGGGTGCTGTTCCCGGTCCCAACGGCGGTCTGGTGCTCGTCCGCACCGCTGTGAAGGGGGACAAGTAAGCCATGGCCGAGATCGAGGTCAAGAACCCCGAGGGTGGCGCCAAGGGCAGCGTCGAGCTGCCGGAGAGCGTCTTCGCCCAGCAGGTCAGCATCCCGCTGATCCACCAGGTCGTGAACGCCCAGCTGGCCGCCGGCCGTCAGGGCACCCACGCCACCAAGACCCGCGGCGAGGTCCGCGGCGGTGGTAAGAAGCCCTACCGCCAGAAGGGCACCGGTCGGGCCCGTCAGGGCTCCATCCGCGCCCCGCAGTACACCGGCGGTGGCACGGTCCACGGTCCCCAGCCGCGCGACTACTCCCAGCGCACCCCGAAGAAGATGAAGGCCGCCGCCCTGCGCGGTGCCCTCTCCGACCGGGCGCGTCACGGGCGTATCCACGTCCTCACCACCTTCGTGGCCGAGGACGCCGACAGCAAGCTCACGCAGACGGCCTTCAAGGCGCTGCGTCAGGTGACCGAGTCCGACAAGGTCCTGGTCGTCCTGGCCCGCGAGGACGAGCACAACCGGCGCGCCCTGCGCAACCTCGAGGAAGTCCACATCCTCGACGCGGACCAGGTGAACACCTACGACGTCCTCTACTCGGACGACGTGGTCTTCACCGAGGCGGGCTACGCCGAGTTCCTGGCCCACGCGGCCGGTGCCAAGGCCGCGCAGTCCGAGGAGGACGACCAGTGAGGATCGCCGACCACCGGGACATCATCGTCGAGCCGGTGATCTCCGAGAAGAGCTACGGGCTCATGGACGAGAACAAGTACACGTTCATCGTTCGCCCGGACGCCAACAAGACCCAGATCAAGATCGCGATCGAGAAGATCTTCGACGTGAAGGTCACGAGCGTGAACACGATCAACCGCAAGGGCAAGCGCAAGCGGACCCGCTTCGGTTACGGGAAGCGTCCGGACACCAAGCGCGCGATCGTCAGTGTCGCCGAGGGCGACCGGATCGACATCTTCGGTGTCTGACCTTCCGGGTCTTGACCGCTACACACAAGTAACACGTAAAGGAATGCGCGAAGAAGATGGGCATTCGTAAGTACAAGCCGACGACACCGGGTCGTCGCGGTTCCAGCGTGAGCGACTTCGTCGAGATCACGCGGTCGGAGCCGGAGAAGTCCCTGGTGCGTCCGCTCCACTCCAAGGGTGGGCGTAACGGCCACGGTCGCATCACCGCCCGCCACCAGGGCGGCGGTCACAAGCGGGCCTACCGTGTGATCGACTTCCGCCGCCACGACAAGGACGGCGTGCCGGCCAAGGTCGCTCACATCGAGTACGACCCCAACCGCACGGCTCGCATCGCCCTGCTGCACTACGTCGACGGTGAGAAGCGCTACATCCTGGCGCCCGCCGGCCTCAAGCAGGGTGACCGCGTCGAGAACGGTCCGCAGTCGGACATCAAGCCCGGCAACTGCCTCCCGCTGCGCAACATCCCCACGGGTACGTTCGTGCACGCGGTGGAGCTCAAGCCGGGTGGCGGCGCCAAGCTCGGCCGCTCCGCGGGCTCCCAGATCCAGCTCCTGGCCAAGGAGGGCCGGTACGCCACGCTGCGTATGCCCTCCGGCGAGATGCGCATGGTGGAGATCACCTGCCGCGCGACCGTCGGCCAGGTCGGCAACGCCGAGCAGTCCAACATCAACTGGGGCAAGGCCGGCCGTTCGCGGTGGAAGGGCAAGCGCCCGACCGTCCGCGGTGTGGTCATGAACCCGGTCGACCACCCGCACGGCGGTGGTGAGGGCAAGACCTCCGGTGGTCGGCACCCGGTCAGCCCCTGGGGTAAGAAGGAAGGCCGGACCCGGGCCAAGAACAAGGCCAGCGACAAGCTCATCGTGCGGCGTCGGCGTAGCGGTAAGAAGAAGCGGTAAGGAGCACGTCTGATGCCACGTAGCCTGAAGAAGGGTCCCTTCGTCGACGACCACCTGATCAAGAAGGTGGAGACGCAGAACGAGAAGGGGACCAAGAACGTCATCAAGACGTGGTCCCGGCGGTCCATGATCGTCCCGGAGATGATCGGCCACACGATCGCCGTCCACGACGGTCGCAAGCACGTCCCCGTGTTCGTGTCCGAGTCGATGGTCGGCCACAAGCTCGGCGAGTTCGCTCCCACGCGTACTTTCCGCAGCCACGTCAAGGAAGACCGCCGTAGCCGCCGTTAGCGGTTGCAGCAGGAGAAAGAACCATTTCTCCACGGTGAGTGGAGATGAATTTCCGTGAGCGAGGGAAAAGCGATGGGAACGAGGGCTCAGGCACGGTTCGTCCGTGTTACGCCCCGGAAGGCCCGCCGGGTGGTGGACCTTATTCGCGGGTTGCCCGCTGACGAGGCACAGGCGGTGCTCCGGTTCGCGCCCCAGTCGGCGAGCGAGCCTGTTGGCAAGGTACTGGCCAGTGCCATCGCCAACGCTGAGCACAATGACAAGCTGGACCGTGAGTCGCTGGTGGTCGAACGCGCGTGGGTGGACGAGGGTCCGACCCTGAAGCGCATTCGTCCGCGAGGCTTCGGCCGAGCCTTCCGGGTGACGAAGCGCACGAGCCACATCACCGTGGTCGTCGCTGAGGACTCGGGCGCCTCGTCCAAGACGAAGGAAAGGACCCGATAGTGGGGCAGAAGGTTAACCCGCACGGGTTCCGCCTCGGTGTCACCACCGACTTCAAGAGCCGCTGGTACGCGGACAAGTCCTACAAGGACTACGTCAAGGAAGACGTGGCGATCCGCCGGATGCTGACCCGTGGCATGGAGCGCGCGGGCATCTCCAAGGTCGAGATCGAGCGCACCCGTGACCGTGTCCGCGTGGACGTGTACACCGCCCGGCCGGGCATCGTCATCGGCCGCCGCGGCGTCGAGGCCGACCGTATCCGGACCGACCTGGAGAAGCTGACCGGCAAGCAGGTCCAGCTGAACGTCTTCGAGGTCAAGAACCCCGAGATCGACGCGCAGCTCGTCGCCCAGGGCGTCGCCGAGCAGCTGAGCAGCCGCGTGGCCTTCCGCCGCGCGATGCGCAAGGCCATGCAGAGCGCCGTCAAGAGCGGCGCCAAGGGCATCCGCATCCAGTGCGGCGGTCGTCTGGGCGGGGCCGAGATGTCCCGCTCGGAGTTCTACCGCGAGGGTCGGGTCCCGCTGCACACGCTGCGCGCCGACATCGACTACGGCTTCTTCGAGGCCCGCACGACCTTCGGCCGCATCGGCGTGAAGGTCTGGATCTACAAGGGCGACGCGCCCGCGACCCGCGCCGAGCGCGAGGCGGCCCAGGCCGCGCAGCGTTCCGCGGGTGGTGGCGGCGGCGGTCAGCGCCGTGAGCGTCCGCAGCGCCGCCGTCGTGGCGGCGGTGGCGGCGGCCAGCAGGGCGCCGAGTCCAAGGCCCCGGCTGAGTCCGCGAAGACCGAGGGGAGCTGACCAGTGCTTATTCCTCGTAAGGTCAAGTACCGTAAGCAGCACCACCCCGACCTCCGTGGCAAGGCCAAGGGCGGGACCACGGTGACCTTCGGCGAGTTCGGCATCCAGGCCCTCGAGTCGGCCTACGTGACGAACCGCCAGATCGAGGCCGCGCGTATCGCCATGACGCGGCACATCAAGCGTGGCGGCAAGGTGTGGATCAACATCTTCCCGGACCGCCCGCTGACCAAGAAGCCCGCCGAGGTCCGGATGGGTTCCGGTAAGGGTTCGCCCGAGTGGTGGGTCGCGCCGGTCAAGCCCGGCCGCGTGATGTTCGAGCTGTCGGGCGTGCCCGAGGCCGTGGCGAAGGAAGCCATGCGTCGTGCGATGCACAAGCTCCCGATGAAGTGCAAGTTTGTCAAGCGGGAGGGGGAGTGATGGCGAAGTCCGTGACTGCCCACGAGCTGCGCGACCAGTCCGTCGAGGACCTGGTCGAGAAGCTCAAGGAAGCGAAGACCGAGCTCTTCAACCTCCGCTTCCAGGCCGCCACCGGCCAGCTCGACAACCACAGCCGGCTGCGTACCGTCAAGCGTGAGATCGCGCGGATCTACACGATCCTGCGCGAGCACGAGCTGGGGATCGCCCCGCTGTCTGGTGAGTCGGCTGAGGAGACGAAGGAAGCAGCCGAATGAGTGAGAACCAGACCGCGACTCGCAACTACCGCAAGGTGCGCGAGGGCTACGTCGTCAGCGACAAGATGGACAAGACCGTCGTTGTCGAGGTCGAGGACCGCGTCAAGCACGCCCTGTACGGCAAGGTCATCCGTCGGACGACCAAGTACAAGGCGCACGACGAGGCGAACTCCTGTGGCGTCGGTGACCGGGTCCGTTTGATGGAGACCCGGCCGCTCTCCGCGACGAAGCGTTGGCGCGTCGTGGAGATCCTGGAGAAGGCTAAGTAACCCCGGCCTGCTGGCGGCCGACACGCGTTGTCGGCCGCCGGCGCGAGGGGTGAGACCACCTAGCCGTGCGGCAGTGGACCGCACGCATCACATCAGGAGCAGACGTGATTCAGCAGGAGTCGCGACTCAAGGTCGCCGACAACACGGGTGCCAAGGAGATCCTCACCATCCGTGTTCTCGGTGGCTCGGGTCGGCGCTACGCCGGGATCGGCGACACGATCGTCGCCACGGTGAAGGACGCCCTGCCTGGCGCTGGAGTCAAGAAGGGCGACGTCGTCAAGGCCGTTGTCGTGCGCACCGTCAAGGAGCGCCGCCGGCCCGACGGCTCCTACATCCGCTTCGATGAGAACGCTGCCGTGCTCATCAAGGACGGTGGGGACCCGCGAGGCACCCGTATCTTCGGCCCGGTCGGCCGCGAGCTGCGGGACAAGAAGTTCATGCGCATCATTTCGCTTGCGCCGGAGGTGCTGTAGGCGATGAAGATCAAATCTGGCGACGAGGTCATCGTCATCGCCGGCAAGGACAAGGGTGCCACGGGCAAGGTCGTCAAGGCCATGCCGCGCGAGGACCGTGTCGTCGTCGAGGGCGTCAACCTGGTCAAGAAGCACAGGAAGGCCAACCCGGCGGGCGGCCAGCAGGGCGAGGTCGTCACCAAGGAGGCCCCGATCCACGTGAGCAACGTCGCGCTCGTGGAGAACGGGAAGGCCTCCCGGGCGGGCTACCGCTTCGAGGAAGACGGAACCAAGGTTCGGGTCTCCCGCCGCACTGGTAAGGACATCTGATGACGGTTACCAACGACATCACGGTCCCTCCGATGCCGCGGCTGAAGGAGAAGTACCGTAACGAGATCGCTCCCGCCCTCAAGGAGGAGTTCGAGCTCGCCAACATCATGCAGATCCCCGGTCTGACGAAGATCGTGGTCAACATGGGTGTCGGCGAGGCGGCGCGGGACGCGAAGCTGATCCAGGGCGCGATCGCCGACCTGTCGGCGATCACCGGGCAGAAGCCGCGGATCAACCGCGCGAAGAACTCCATCGCGCAGTTCAAGCTGCGCGAGGGTCAGCCGATCGGCGCCAGCGTCACGCTGCGCGGCGACCGGATGTGGGAGTTCCTCGACCGGCTGCTCTCGCTGGCCCTGCCCCGGATCCGGGACTTCCGCGGTCTGTCCCCGAAGCAGTTCGACGGGAACGGGAACTACACCTTCGGCCTGACCGAGCAGGTCATGTTCCACGAGGTGGACCCGGACAAGGTCGACCGGCAGCGTGGCATGGACATCACGGTCGTCACCACGGCGACCAACGACGACCAGGGCCGCAGCCTGCTCAAGCGGCTCGGTTTCCCGTTCAAGGAAGCCTGAGGGGTAACCACAGATGGCTAAGAAGTCCCTGATCGCGAAGGCGGCCCGCAAGCCGAAGTTCGCCGTTCGCGCGTATACTCGATGCTCGCGGTGCGGCCGCCCCCGCGCCGTCTACCGGAAGTTCGGCCTGTGCCGTATCTGCTTCCGCGAGATGGCCCACCGGGGCGAGCTGCCCGGCATCGCCAAGTCGAGCTGGTAGCTCCCGGTGGGGACGGCCCCGTGGGACCTCTCGTCGAGGGAGGATCACGGGGCCGCCCCCCGGAGCCACCGCTCCGTGGCTCACCAGCAGTGGCCGGACCCGCCGCGGGCGGGATTCGGTCCGGTACCAACCAACCATCAGGGCACGGCAGTCCCCTCGGGGATCGCGGTGCCCACGACCACGCCGTAGGTCCGTTTGTGCATCCTCACGGGATCACCCGTGCAGGTACAGGCCCTGGGAAGGCCCGCACTCGGAAACCGCGGTGAGGAAGGGCCAGTCGGCCATGACGATGACCGACCCGATCGCAGACATGCTGACGCGTCTGCGCAACGCGAATTCGGCGTACCACGACACCGTGGCCATGCCGTATTCCAAGATCAAGGCGCACATCGCCGAGATCCTCCAGCAGGAGGGCTACATCCAGGGCTGGCGTTCCGAGGAGGCCGAGGTCGGCAAGAGCCTCGTCCTGGAGCTGAAGTACGGCCCCACCCGTGAGCGCTCCATCGCGGGCATCCGCCGGGTCTCCAAGCCCGGTCTGCGCGTGTACGCGAAGAAGGAGAACCTGCCCCGGGTGCTGGGTGGGCTCGGCGTGGCGATCATTTCGACGTCCGGCGGCCTGATGACCGACAAGCAGGCCAAGAAGCGTGGCGTTGGCGGCGAAGTCCTCGCCTACGTCTGGTAACAGGGAGAGATTGAAGCATGTCGCGTATCGGTCGACTGCCGATCTCGGTCCCCAAGGGCGTCGAAGTCACGATTGACGGGCAAGACGTCACTGTCAAGGGGCCGAAGGGCGAACTCAAGCACACCGTCACCGAGCCGATCACCGTCTCCAAGGACGAGACCGGCGTCGTCACGGTGGCGCGTCCCGACGACAAGCCGGAGAACCGGTCGCTGCACGGTCTGACCCGTGCGCTGATCGCCAACCTCATCGAGGGTGTCTCCAAGGGCTACGCCAAGACGCTGGAGATCCACGGTGTGGGTTACCGCGTCCAGGCGCGCGGTTCCAACCTGGAGTTCTCGCTGGGCTACAGCCACCCCGTCGTGGTGGAGCCCCCGGAGGGCATCACCTTCCGCGTCGAGAAGCCGACCCTCCTCCACGTCGAGGGCATCGACAAGCAGCTGGTGGGCCAGGTGGCGGCGAACATTCGCGGTCTGCGCAAGCCTGACCCGTACAAGGCCAAGGGCGTGCGGTACCAGGGTGAGCACATCCGCCGCAAGGCCGGAAAGGCTGGTAAGTAGGCATGGGCATCACCGTGAGCCGCAAGCGGACCGCCAAGCGCACCACCTCGCGTGCGCGCCGCCAGTTCCGCGTCCGCAAGAAGGTGCTGGGCACCGCCGAGCGTCCGCGTCTGGCCGTGTTCCGCTCCTCCAAGCACATCGTCGCGCAGGTCATCGACGACACGAAGGGCCACACGCTGGCCGCCGCCTCCTCCGTCGAGGCGGACGTTCGTGGGCTCGACGGCACCAAGTCCGACAGGTCCGCCAAGGTGGGCGAACTCCTCGCGCAGCGCGCGAAGGAGGCGGGTGTCTCCAAGGTCGTGTTCGACCGCGGCGGTAACCAGTACGCCGGCCGTATCGCCAAGCTCGCCGACGCGGCGCGCGAGGGCGGACTGGAGTTCTAGCCGATGACCTCTGTACTTGGCAAGATCAACCACGAGAAGAGGAACCACTGATGGCTGCAGCACCGCGGCGCGGCGCCGGTGGCGAGCGGCGTGATCGCCGTGACGATCGCCGCGGCGGCGCCGCAGACAAGGGTGTCTCCTACATCGAGAAGGTCGTGACCATCAACCGGGTCGCGAAGGTCGTCAAGGGCGGCCGTCGCTTCTCCTTCACCGCCCTGGTCGTCGTCGGCGACGGCAACGGCATGGTCGGTGTCGGTTACGGCAAGGCCAAGGAGGTCCCGGCCGCGATCGCCAAGGGCGTCGAGGAGGCGAAGAAGAACTTCTTCCGCGTTCCCCGCGTCCAGGGCACGATCGTGCACCAGGTCCAGGGCGAGGACGCCGCCGGCGTCGTCCTGCTCCGTCCGGCCGCCCCGGGTACCGGTGTCATCGCCGGTGGTCCCGTGCGCGCCGTTCTGGAGTGCGCCGGCATCCACGACGTCCTGAGCAAGTCGCTCGGTTCGTCGAACCCGCTGAACATCGTGCACGCCACCGTGGCGGCTCTGAAGGGCCTCAACCAGCCCGAGGAGATCGCCGCCCGCCGTGGCCTGCCGATCGAGGACATCGCTCCGGCCGCGCTCCTGCGTGCTCGTGCCGAGGCGAAGGCAGGAGCCTGACCATGGCCAAGCTCAAGATCACGCAGACCCGTTCCAAGATCGGCGGCAAGGAGAAGCAGCACGCTGCCCTCCAGTCGCTGGGCCTGGGCCGGATCGGCAAGTCCACCGTCCGTGAGGACCGCCCCGAGGTTCGCGGGCAGATCACGATCGTCTCGCACCTCGTCTCTGTCGAGGAGGTTGCCGAATGAGCGACTACAACCCCGACGAGCTGCTCAAGCTGCACCACCTGCGGCCGGCCCCGGGTGCCAACAAGGCCAAGACCCGCAAGGGCCGCGGCGAGGCGTCCAAGGGCAAGACCGCCGGTCGCGGCACCAAGGGCACGAAGGCTCGTAACACGGTGCGTCCCGGCTTCGAGGGCGGTCAGATGCCGCTCATCAGGCGGGTGCCCAAGCTGAAGGGCTTCAGCAACGCCCGGTTCAAGACGACCTACCAGGTCGTCAACCTGGACCGCCTGACCGAGCTCTACCCCGAGGGTGGCGCGGTCACGGTCGAGGACCTGGTCGCCAAGGGCGCGGTTCGCAAGAACCAGCCCGTCAAGGTGCTGGGGACCGGTGAGATCACCGTCGCCGTCCAGGTGAGCGTGCACGCGTTCTCCGCCTCGGCGAAGGAGAAGATCACCGCCGCCGGTGGCTCCGCCACCGAGCTGTAGGGGTCTTCCCCGCGATGCGACTCCAGGGGCGCCCGCCCGGCAGGTCAGTGACAGACCCGTCGGCGGGCGCCCTCGCGCGTTGCGAGCGTCGATCGTTATGACGGTCGGTCCGCCGTGAGCGGGTGATCACTGTTACAGTGCCATCTGTTCGAGCCCCCCGCTTGACGTAATGTGAATACTTCCGAGCACCGGGCGCGTGCCCCGTGCTGACGATCTACGACGATTCAGGATCGGCCGCGATGTCTGGAACCCGTTCCGCCGCCGAAATCGCGCAGGAGGAGACGTGCTAGGTGCGTTCGTCCGTGCATTCCGCACGCCCGATCTGCGCAACAAGTTGCTGTTCACACTGTTCATCCTGACGCTGTTCCGTCTGGGGTCGGTCATTCCCGCGCCGGGTATCAACTCGGCGGCGATCCGGGACCAGATGGAGGCGCTTCGGGCAGGGGACGAGACCGGCGTGTACGCGCTCGTCAACCTGTTCAGTGGTGGCGCTCTGCTGCAACTGGCGGTGTTCGCGCTCGGGGTCATGCCCTACATCACCGCGAGCATCATCATCAACCTGCTGACGGTGGTCATCCCCCGCCTGGAGTCCCTCAAGAAGGAGGGCCAGGCCGGCCAGGCGAAGATCACGCAGTACACCCGCTACCTCACCCTGATGCTCGCGGTCCTGCAGTCGACCAGCATCGTGGCCATGGCCCGCACCGACCTGCTCTTCCAGGGCGTGATCCCGGTCCAGGCCTACATGCCCAACCAGGACATCATCACCCTGGTCACCATGGTCTTCGTGATGACCGCCGGTACCGCGGTGGTCATGTGGTTCGGTGAGCTCATCACCGAGCGCGGCGTCGGCAACGGCATGTCGCTCCTGATCTTCACGACCGTCGTCGCCATGTTCCCGGCGTCGATCATGGGCATGTACGAGGAGCGCTCGGTCTGGGTCTTCACCATCATCTGCATCGCGGGCCTGGCCCTGGTGACGGCCGTGGTCTTCATCGAGCAGGCGCAGCGCCGCATCCCGGTGCAGTACGCCAAGCGGATGGTGGGGCGCCGGATGTACGGCGGCAGCTCCACGTACATCCCGCTGAAGGTCAACCAGGCGGGCATCATCCCCGTGATCTTCGCCTCGTCGATGCTGTTCCTGCCGCAGATGATCGTGAACCTGGTCGGGCCGGAGACGGACAACGTCGTCGTCCGGACGCTCCAGACCTACTTCCTCACCGGTACGCACCCCGTGTACATGGTCACGTTCTTCCTCATGATCGTCGGCTTCGCGTTCTTCTACGTGGCCATTACCTTCAACCCCGTTGAGGTGGCCGACAACATGAAGAAGTACGGTGGGTTCATCCCGGGTATCCGGCCGGGGCGTCCGACCGCCGAGTACCTCGACCACGTGTTGAAGCGGCTGACGACGCCCGGCTCCCTGTACCTGGGCGTGATCGCTCTCCTGCCGATGGTGGCTCTGGGCGCCACCGGCGCCTCGATGAACTTCCCCTTCGGCGGTACGAGCATCCTGATCATGGTCGGTGTCGGGCTGGACACGGTGAAGCAGATCGAGAGTCACCTCCAGCAGAGGAACTACGAAGGTTTTCTGCGATAAATGCGTGCAGTATTGGTGGGACCCCCTGGGGCCGGTAAGGGCACCCAGGCCCAGATCCTCGCGGCCGAGTTGTCGGTCCCCAAGGTGTCCACGGGCGACATCTTCCGGGCGAACGTCAGCGGCGGCACCGAACTGGGCAAGAAGGCCAAGGAGTACATGGACCGCGGCGACCTCGTCCCCGACGAGGTCACGAACGCCATGGTCAAGGACCGCCTGGCTCAGGACGACGCGGCCCCGGGCTTCCTGCTCGACGGTTTCCCCCGCAACGTCCCCCAGGCCGAGAAGCTCCGGGAGATGCTCGGGGAGCTCGACACGACCCTGGACGTCGTGCTGGAGCTGAGGGTCGACGAGGACGAGGTCGTCAGGCGGCTCTCGGGCCGTCGGTCCTGCCCCGAGTGCGGCCGGGTCTACCACGTGGAGTACGACGCGCCGAAGACCGCGGGTCGGTGCGACGCCGAGGGCGCCGAGCTCTACCAGCGCGAGGACGACCGCGAGGAGACGATCCGTCACCGCCTCAAGGTCTACCGGGACCAGACCGCTCCGCTCGTCGAGTTCTACGCGTCCGAGGGGCTGCTGGCCACCATCGCCGCGGCGGGCGCCGTGGAGGACGTGACGGCCCGCGCCAAGGCCGCCATCGAGGACAAGGCGCGAAAGGCCGGCGCCTGATGTTCCGTAAGGCGGAGCCGGACGTCCAGATCAAGACGCCGGAACAGATCGCCAGGATGAGGGCTGCGGGCCAGGTCGTGGCCCGCGCCCTGGACACCCTCCGGGCCGAGGTGCGGCCCGGGGTGTCCACCCTGGAGCTGGACTCGGTCGCGGAGAAGGTGATCCGCGACGCGGGGGCCGTCCCGTCGTTCAAGGGCTACCACGGCTTCCCCGGCTCCATCTGCGCCTCGGTCAACGAGGAGGTCGTCCACGGCATCCCCAGCGCCGAGCGGGTGCTGGCCGAGGGCGACATCATCTCCATCGACTGCGGCGCGATCCTGGACGGGTGGCACGGCGACTCGGCGATCACCGTCGCGGTCGGCCAGGGCCGTCCGGAGGACCTGCGGATGATGGAGGTCTGCGAGGAGTCCATGTGGCAGGGGATCGCCCAACTGCGTCCCGGCAAGCGCCTGGGCGACGTCGGCCACGCGATCGCCGCGCACATCTCCAAGCACGGTGGCTACGGCAACGTCCGCGAGTACGGCGGCCACGGCATCGGCACGGAGATGCACATGGACCCGCACGTGCTGAACCACGGTCGCCGCGGCAAGGGCCAGCGCCTGGTCGAGGGCATGTGCCTGGCGATCGAGCCGATGACCACCCTGGGCCGGCACGACGTGGTCCAGCTGGACGACGGCTGGACCGTCGTCACCCGGGACGGGAAGCGCGCGGCGCACTTCGAGCACTCGGTGGCGATCACCGCCGAGGGCCCCGTCGTCCTGACCGCCCGCGAGTCCAACCGCGATAAAATCGCGGAGATGGGGTTCGTCCAGCCGACCTGGTAGTCGCCTCCGCGTCGGGGGCGGCGCGCGGTACCTGCCGGGTGGAGATGCGAGGTGTGCGCGGTGTCCGAACCGGTTCCGTCCATGCGTACGTCCGACGGCGAACGCGACCGCGTCGCGCAGCTCCTCCAGGAACAGTTCGCCCAGGGCAGGCTGGACCAGGAGGAGTTCACCGAACGCCTGGGACAGACGTACAAGGCCCGGACCGCCGGTGAGCTGGCGGAGGTCACCCGGGACCTGCCCGAACGCGACCTCGCGGACCTGGGCGGCGGGGATCGGCGCGACGTCGAGTTCGCGGCGCCGCCGCCGATCAGCATGCGCGACCCCGCGCTGCTCGTGCCGTGGATGCTCTACGTCGGCGTCAACGTCCTGTGCTTCGTCATCTGGCTCATCCTGTTCCTCACCGGTGAGAACGACTACCCCTGGTTCCTGTGGGTGCTGGGCCCGTGGGGGATCGTGATGGGCGTGGTGACCGTGGGCGTGCTCGCCGCCCAGCGCTGGCAGAGCGGGAACGACGGCTCGGCCTGAGGGATGGCTGTTCCGTCGGGCGGGCCGACGGTGTAGGCTGCTCTGCCCGTTGGTTAGGAGCACTTGTCCGAAGGCGATAGACTGACACTGCCCATACGCGGGCTGTTGGGTCAGTCTGCCTTCTCCGTGCCCCGTCCTCGCGACGACGTACGCTCTCGCAGTTGACCCGATCTTCCAGTGTGCTCTGGCTTCGACGGCGGTTGGCCTCCGTGCACCGCCGTCGGGGCCGTCGTGTCGTGCGAGGGCGCACGGGGACCCGTCGGGTTGTCCTGATCAACCAATCGATGAGCGAGGCGTGGAGGACATGGCAAAGAAGGACGGCGCCATCGAGATCGAGGGTTCCGTTGTCGAGTCCCTACCCAACGCTATGTTCAAGGTAGAGCTCGACAACGGGCACCAGGTCCTTGCCCACATCAGCGGCAAGATGCGGATGAACTACATCCGTATTCTCCCCGACGACCGCGTCGTCGTGGAGCTGAGCCCGTACGACCTCACGCGCGGGCGCATCGTTTACCGCTACAAGTAGCCCGTCGAGGGCCGTAGGGCCCAGGGCGGGTGACATCGAGTTCGGAGTCACCATGAAGGTCAAGCCGAGCGTGAAGAAGATCTGCGCGAAGTGCCGCGTGATCCGCCGTAACGGCCGGATCATGGTCATTTGCTCGGACCCGCGGCACAAGCAGCGCCAGGGCTAGCACCCGCGCTCGCCGCGGCTTCCGCGTCGCGACGGCCCGACGGGGGGAACGCGTCCCCCTCAGGGCCAGCAAGAACGAACACCTGTTCCGATTCCCGGGAGTGCCCGGGAACCACCCCCGGTCGGAGGCCGGGGCCTCGTCGGTTGGGCGACGGGAGGGTGGAACGGGTCAGACCTCCGCACACACATTGGATGGAGTCTCGCCCACATGGCACGTATCGCCGGCGTTGACCTCCCCCGCGACAAGCGGGTGGAGATCGCTCTCACGTACGTCTTCGGGGTCGGCCGCACCCGCGCGCTCGAAACGCTGAAGAACACCGGTGTCGACGGAGACACGCGCGTCTACAACCTGTCCGAAGAGGACCTGGTCAAGCTGCGCGAGTGGATCGACGCCAACTACCAGGTCGAGGGTGACCTGCGTCGTGAGGTCCAGGCCGACATCCGTCGCAAGATGGAGATCGGCAGCTACCAGGGCATCCGGCACCGTCGTGGCCTCCCGGTCCGCGGTCAGCGCACGCAGACGAACGCCCGCACCCGCAAGGGCAAGAAGAAGACCGTGGCCGGTAAGAAGAAGGCCGGTAAGAAGTAGTCCGCTCGGACTGTCGACCGCGTCCGAGACACACACACGGACCGATGATCTCTGGGAGTTTCGCTCATGCCGCCTAAGGGCCGTCAGCAGGGTGCCGCGCGCAAGGTGCGCCGCAAGGAAAAGAAGAACATTGTCCACGGACACGCTCACATCAAGAGCACGTTCAACAACACGATCGTGAGCATCACCGACCCGACCGGTGCCGTGATCTCGTGGGCCAGCTCCGGACAGGTGGGCTTCAAGGGTTCGCGTAAGTCGACCCCCTACGCCGCGCAGATGGCCGCCGAGGCCGCCGCGCGCCGTGCCCAGGAGCACGGCGTCCGCAAGGTGGACGTCTTCGTGAAGGGCCCGGGTTCCGGCCGGGAGACCGCCATCCGTTCGCTCACCGCGACCGGCCTCGAGGTGGGCTCCATCCAGGACGTCACCCCGGTTCCGCACAACGGCTGCCGTCCGCCCAAGCGCCGCCGGGTCTGACCCCCGGCCGTCGCGCCGCGCCTCCTACCGCGCGGACGCGCACGCGGCGCTTGGCCCGCGTGGTCCCCGTCGGGGCCGCGCGGGCTGGGTAGGAATCCGAGTAGTGGGCACCGCCGTCAGGGCGGTGTCCGTCCGATGGCCGTCAAATAGCGGTCGGCCATGTGGAAGGGAAGACACGGACCATGTTGATCGCACAGCGTCCCACGTTGACCGAGGAAGCCGTCTCGGACCTGCGTTCGAAGTTCGTCATCGAGCCGCTGGAGCCGGGCTTCGGCTACACCATCGGCAACTCGCTTCGGCGCACCCTGCTGTCCTCCATCCCCGGCGCGGCTGTCACCAGCATCCGCATCGAGGGCGTCGAGCACGAGTTCACCACCGTGCCCGGTGTCAAGGAGGACGTCACCGAGATGATCCTCAACCTCAAGGGCCTGGTCGTCAGCTCCGAGCACGACGAGCCGGTGCTGATGTACCTGCGCAAGCAGGGCCCGGGTGTGGTGACCGCCGCGGACATCGCTCCGCCGGCCGGTGTCGAGGTGCACAACCCCGACCTGCACATCGCCACGCTCAACGGCAAGGGCAAGCTGGAGATGGAGCTGACGGTCGAGCGCGGCCGCGGTTACGTCTCGGCGACGCAGAACAAGCAGGCGGGCCAGGAGATCGGCCGGATCCCGATCGACTCCATCTACTCGCCCGTGCTGCGCGTGACGTACAAGGTCGAGGCCACCCGTGTCGAGCAGCGCACCGACTTCGACCGTCTGATCGTCGACATCGAGACCAAGCCGGCCATCCGTCCCCGGGACGCGGTCGCCAGCGCGGGCAAGACCCTGGTCGAGCTGTTCGGTCTGGCGCGTGAGCTCAACGTCGACGCCGAGGGCATCGACATGGGCCCGTCGCCGACGGACGCCGCCCTCGCGGCGGACCTGGCGCTGCCGATCGAGGACCTCAACCTGACGGTCCGGTCCTACAACTGCCTCAAGCGTGAGGGCATCCACAGCGTCGGCGAGCTGGTTGCCCGCTCCGAGCAGGACCTGTTGGACATCCGCAACTTCGGTGCCAAGTCCATCGACGAGGTCAAGCAGAAGCTCGTCGACATGGGCCTGTCCCTGAAGGACTCCCCGCCCGGATTCGACCCCAGTGCCGCGGCGGACTCCTACGGCTCCGATGACGACGAGGGCCAGTCCTTCGTCGAGACGGAGCAGTACTAACCGACCTTCGTCGCCCACATGGTCCCCGGCCGAGTGCGGCCGCGGACCGCATCACTAGGAGAACGACACCATGCCCACGCCTACCAAGGGCGCCCGTCTGGGTTCCGGGCCCGCTCACGAGCGGCACATCCTGGCGAACCTCGCCACCGCGCTGTTCCAGCACGGCCGTGTCCGCACCACCGAGGCCAAGGCCAAGCGCCTGCGCCCGTACGCCGAGAAGCTCATCACCCTCGGCAAGCGCGGTGACCTGCACGCCCGCCGCCAGGTCCTGACCAAGATCACGGACAAGTCGGTCGTGCACGAGCTGTTCACCGAGATCGGCCCGCGCTACGAGAACCGCCCCGGCGGTTACACGCGCATCACCAAGATCGGTCCGCGCAAGGGCGACAACGCCCCGATGGCGATCATCGAGCTGGTCGAGGCGCTCGCGGCTCCGGCCGCCCCGGCCGCGGCCCCCGCCGCCGAGGCCACCGAGGCCCCGGCCGAGGAGACCGTCGAGGCTCCCGCCGAGGAGAGCTCCGAGAGCAAGTAGGGCGGTCACGGTGTGTGCGGGCGAGGGCCCGCCGCCGACCGTTCGTCGAGTGCCCGATCCCCGTGGGGTCGGGCACTCGTGTTCTTCCGGGATGGGTGCGATGGACGAGAACGACACGACGGTCCGGCTCCGGCTGGACATCGCCTACGACGGCACGGACTTCTCCGGGTGGGCGACGCAGCCCGGTCGGCGCACGGTGCAGGGTGAGCTGGAGGCGGCGCTGGCGCGGGTGATGCGGCTGCCCTCGGTGTCGCTGACCTGCGCGGGGCGCACGGACGCCGGGGTGCACGCCAGGGGCCAGGTGGCCCAGGCGGACGTCCCGGCGGCCACCTGGGAGAGCGAGGGGGAGCGGGTGGCGCGCCGCCTGGCCGGTGTGCTGCCCAAGGACGTCCGGGTGACCGGGGTGCGCGTGGCGCCGCCCGGGTTCGACGCGCGCTTCTCGCCGCTGTTCCGGCGGTACGCCTACCTGGTGAGCGACGCGCCCTACGGCGTCGACCCGCTGTGGCGTCGGCACGTGCTCTGGCACCGGAGCCCGCTGGACGCGGACCGGATGAACGAGGCGGCCGCGCGGCTCGTGGGCGAGCACGACTTCGCGGCGTTCTGCCGGAGGCGGGAGGGCGCCACCACGATCCGGGAGCTGCTGCGACTGGAGTGGGAGCGCACGGACGAGTACCTGCTGCGCGGGACGATCCAGGCGGACGCCTTCTGCCACAACATGGTCCGCGCGCTCGTGGGCGCGCTCCTGGCGGTCGGGGACGGCCGCCGGGGGGTCACGTGGCCGGGAGAGGTGTTGGGGGCCGCTGTGCGCGACTCGTCGGTGCACGTGGTGGGCCCGCAGGGGCTCAGCCTGGAGGAGGTGCGCTACCCGGCGGACGAGGAGCTGGCCGTGCGCGCGTCGGCCACGCGCAGGGTCCGGGAGCTGCCCTGTCCGGGGCACCGGGACTGAGCCGCGGGTACGTGTGAGGGCGTCCGGTGCGCACCGGACGCCCTCACACGTACCGTGGGTCAGCCGTCGGTGAGGCTGGCGAAGGCCTCGCCGAGGAAGCCCTCGCCGATCGTCTGGAGTTCGGTCGCGATCTCCGAGTCCTCCTGGGCGTTGGTGCCGTCGCTGTTGGCGGCCAGCGAGAAGACGAGGAAGTTGCTCCACTGGCCGCTGCTGGCGTGGCCGCCGGAGTAGCCGAGCCGCTCGGCGCTGGTGCCCTCCTCGCCCGCGAGCCCGGCGAACCAGTCGGCGCCGACCAGGTCCTGGCCGTCCTGGGCGGTCACGGCCTGGCCCTCGGTGCCCAGGGTGGCCACGCCGATCGTGACGGCGCGCGTCTCGTCCTCGTTGAGGTAGGACGCCCGGACGACCTGTGCGCAGTCCTGCTCGGCGAGGACGTCGCCGTAGCCGCCGTGGGCGGCGGTGGCGCACTCCTCGGTGTCGTTCGTCGCGACGCGGGTGAAGGTGCCCGCGCCCTCGATGTCGACGGACTCCGGGAAGAGGGACTCCGCGGCGAGCGGGGTGTCGGGGGCCTGGCCGCCGCCCCCGGAGGAGCCGCCGGACTCGGAGCCGCCGCGGGCGAAGAGGAACGCGCCGCCGCCGGCGACGACGAGGAGGGCGACGAACCCCGCGATGAGGAGGATCCTCGTCCTGCCGCCGGAGCGCCGGGAGGAGCCGGGACCCTGGTCCGCGTAGCCGTCGTAGTCGTCGAGGTCCTGGAGGTCGAACTGCGCGGTGTCGGCGCCCGCGTCGTCGGGGACCTCGTCGCGGTAGAGGGGGCGGTCGGCCTGGCGGCCGGGGGTCGCGGGGACCGCCTGGATGTGCTGTGTGGGGCCCGCGGGGTCGACCGGGTACGCGGGCTCGGTGGGCTGTCGCGCGTACGGCGGAGGGCTGATGGGCACGCCCTGCGCCGGTCCGGCCGGGAGACCCATGGCGGGCTGGCCGCCCGAGGGGGCGCCGGGGAAGGGCGTCGGCGGATGTCCGGGACCCTGCGGGGGCTGGCCCGGTTGGCCGTACGGGCTGGGGTGTCCCTGTTGTCCCTGGAAGCCCCCCGGTCCCTGCGGTCCGGGTTGGCCCGCCGGGCTCTGGGGCCCCGACTGGCCAGGAGCGCCCTGAACACGTTGTCCGGAGAACCCCGGCTGCCCGTGCTGTCCTGGGCCCCCGGGCCCGCCCTGTCCCAGGGGGTTGGGTTGTCCCTGCTGCCGAGGTCCCGTGTGTCCGTCGAATCCCACCTGTCCCGCTCGGCCCTGGGGGCCCGTCTGCCCGGTTGGGCCGGGAGTGCTCGGTCCGAGGTGGCTGCCTTCCTGCTGGCCGGGTCGCCCCGGCTGCCCCTGGCTTCCCGTCAGGCTCTGTGGTCCCGTCGGGCCTGTCTGCCCCTGCTGGCCGGACGGGCCAGCCTGGCCCGGTTGTCCCTGGGCTCCCTGCTGTCCGGGTCGCCCCGGCTGCCCCTGGGGTCCGGTCAGACTCTGTGGTCCCATCCGGCTGGGTTGCCCGGGAAACCCCGACTGTCCCTGCTGTCCGAACGGGCCTGCCTGGTTCGTCGGGCTCTGGGGGCCCGTCTGCCCGGTGGGGCCGGGAGTGCTCGGTCCGAGGTGGCTGCCTTCCTGCTGTCCGGGTCGCCCCGGCTGCCCCTGGCTTCCCGTCAGGCTCTGTGGTCCCGTAGGCCCCGACTGTCCCTGCTGGCCGAACGGGCCTGCCTGGCCCGGTTGTCCCTGGGGTCCCTGCTGGCCCGGGGAAAGGGGCGGAAGCGCGCTCTGAGGTCCGGAGGGGGGCCGCGGCGGCTGGTTCGGGCCGCTCGGAGTGAGATGTCCCATGCCCTGCTGGCCGCCCGTGCCCGGGAACGGTCCCTCGGGGGGCCGCGGCTGGCCGTAGGCGTCGGGGTGGGGCGGAGGCGGCATGTACCGCCCCGGCGCGTTGTGCGCCGGCGGGGCGGCGTATGTGGGATGCTGACCGTCGGGCCGGTCCGGGCCGGAGCCGAGCAGGTCCTGTCCGTCACCGCTCTCCCGGCCGGTGGGGTACCCGTCGGGGCCGGGCTGCGGCTGGTTCGGGTGCGTACTGATGGGTGTCTCCGAAGGCTCAGAGGGGGGACTGGACGGCCGCCGGGCCCCTGCTCGGGCCACCGTGACGGGCGTCTCCACGATTCGCGTCCGCGCCCGTCGATGCGGGCGGAGAACGGCCTTTCGGTGCAAGCGTAACCAACACGGGGGCGAAGGCAGGACGAAGCACTCCCGGCGACAGGCATAATAAAAGGCGGAGAGGTCACGGATGTGACCCCGTGCCGGCGCTTTCCCGCCAGGCGTGGTCTTGCCGGGTCGCCCCACCGCTGGCTTTGACCTGCGCATGGCGGCCGGGTAGGATATTCCGTCGTTGTGCGTTGAGTTGCCGTGGGCCCCAGACTCGAGAAGTCGGGTGCCGATCCACGCACCATCGTCTGCGCACTCACCTCCGGATCGTCCTCATTGGCATGGGACATCCGGCCAAGTAACGCCCCGCAACCGCGGCGGCGTTTCGTAATACGAGTCCGCCATCCCCGTAAGGGATGGGGCAGCCGACTGAAGAGCGAAGGCAAACGATCGTGCGCACATACAGCCCCAAACCAAGCGATGTTCAGCGTCAGTGGCATGTCGTCGACGCCACCGATCTCGTGCTCGGGCGTATGGCGAGCCAGGTTGCCACGCTCCTCCGGGGCAAGCACAAGCCGTACTACGCGCCCCACATCGACACCGGCGACTTCGTGATCGTCGTGAACGCGGAGAAGGTCGCCCTGACCGGCAACAAGCTGGCTCAGAAGCGCGCCTACCGGCACTCCGGCTACCCCGGCGGTCTGCGTTCCGTCGCGTACGCCGACCTGCTGGAGAAGAACCCCGAGCGGGCCATCGAGAAGGCCGTCAAGGGGATGCTGCCCAAGGGTTCGCTCGGCCGTCAGATGGCCAAGAAGCTCAAGGTGTACGCCGGTCCGGAGCACCCGCACCAGGCCCAGCAGCCGGTGCCGTTCGAAATCAGCAAGATCGAGCAGCCCGCCTAGGCGTTCGCGAGACTTTACAGGAAGCACGAGGAGAACCGTGGTCGAGCCCACCGGCATCGAAGACGTCGCCCAGGACTACGCGGACAACCCGGAGGAGTTCCCCTCCGAGTACACCACCGAGTCCGAGGAGACGACCGCCGCCTACGTCCCCACCGCGTCCGGCCCCAGCGCCGGCACCGGTCGCCGTAAGCAGGCTGTCGCCCGTGTCCGCATCACCCCCGGGGCGGGTGAGTGGAAGGTCAACGGGAAGCCCCTCGAGGTGTACTTCCCGGACAAGGTCCACCAGCAGACCATCAAGGAGCCGTTCGTCTCCCTCGGGTTCGACGGCGCCTACGACGTCTTCGCCCGTCTGGACGGCGGCGGCACCAGCGGCCAGGCCGGTGCGCTGCGCCACGGCATCGCCCGTGCGCTCGCGTCCCTGGACCCGGAGAACAACCGCCCGACCCTGAAGAAGGCCGGCTTCCTCACCCGCGACTCCCGCGAGGTCGAGCGGAAGAAGGCCGGTCTCAAGAAGGCGCGCAAGGCTCCCCAGTTCTCCAAGCGCTAGTGCTCATGCGCCGGCGTTGGCTCGGCTGAGTCTCCACCCGTGCGTCGTCCCCGAGTCGGGGACGGCGTACGGGTTTTTCGTTCACCCGGTGGCGACTTCGCCACGTCGATCTTCTCCTCCGGCGCCGGACGCGGCGCCGTTCTCGAAAGGGGCTGTGGCCTGTGGCACGGCTGTTCGGAACAGATGGTGTACGGGGCGTCGCCGGTCGGGACCTGACCGCCTCACTGGCCCTGGAGCTGTCCATCGCGGCGGCCCGCGTACTGGCCGAGCGCACCGAGGGGCGGCGTCCCCTGGCGGTCGTCGGCCGGGACCCGCGGGCCTCGGGTGAGTTCCTGGAGGCGGCCGTGGTCGCCGGGCTGGCGAGCACCGGTGTCGACGTGGTCCGGGTCGGGGTCCTGCCGACCCCCGCCGTCGCGTTCCTGACCGGTGAGCTGGACGCCGACTTCGGCGTCATGCTCTCCGCGAGCCACAACCCCGCCCCCGACAACGGGATCAAGTTCTTCGCGCGGGGCGGCCAGAAGCTGGAGGACGCGCTGGAGGACGAGATCGAGGGCATGCTCGGCGTGCCGTCCACCCCGGCCGTGGGCGACGAGGTCGGCCGGGTCACCGACGCCACCGACGGCGTGGAGCGCTACGTCGACCACGTGCTGGCGTCGCTGCCGCACCCCCTGGACGGGCTGAAGGTCGTCGTGGACTGCGCCAACGGGGCCTCCTCGGCGGTGGCGCCCGAGGCGCTGCGCCGCGCGGGGGCCGAGGTCGTCACGATCGGCGACCGGCCGGACGGGCGCAACATCAACGAGGGCTGCGGCTCCACGCACCTGGACGCGCTCCGGGAGGCGGTCCTGACGCACGGCGCGGACGCCGGTATCGCCAACGACGGCGACGCCGACCGGTGCCTGGCCGTGGACGCCGAGGGGCGGGTGGTCGACGGTGACCACATCCTCGCGATCCTGGCCGTGGAGGCCAAGGAGGCCGGACGGCTGGCCGGGGACACCCTGGTGGTGACGGTCATGTCCAACCTGGGCCTGAAGCTGGCGATGGAGCGGGAGGGCATCGCCGTCCTGGAGACCGCGGTGGGCGACCGCTACGTGCTGGAGGAGATGAAACGCGGCGGGTTCAGCCTGGGCGGTGAGCAGTCCGGCCACGTGATCCTGCTCGACCACGCCACCACCGGTGACGGGGTGCTGTGCGGCCTGTACCTGCTCGCGGCGATGGCACGGCGCCAGCTGGGCCTGGCGGAGCTGGCCAAGGTGATGACCCGGCTGCCGCAGGTGCTGGTCAACGTGTCCGGGGTGGACAAGTCCCGGACCCATGAGTCCGAGGAGCTGGCCGCCGCCGTGCGCGAGGCCGAGGCCGAGCTGGGGGGGACCGGGCGCGTGCTGCTCCGGCCGAGCGGGACCGAGCCGAAGGTGCGCGTCATGGTCGAGGCCCAGGAGCAGGAGCAGGCCGGGGCGATCGCCGAACGGCTCGCCGACGTGGTGCGGTCCGCGCTGGGGTAGCGCGGGCAGAGATGGGCGCGTGAGCGCGTTGTGCTGACCGGGGGTCGTGAATGCGGTCCCCGGTCATCGTGTGTCGGGCACTGGGGTGGAGCGGGATGACGGAGCCACGGAGCGGGGACGCCCTGACGGTCGGGGTGGACATCGGCGGGACGAAGGTGGCCGCCGGTGCGGTCACGGCCGAGGGGCACGTGCTGGCGCGCCTGCGGACCGAGACGCCCGAGCGGAGCAAGAGCCCGGCGGTGGTCGAGGAGACGATCGTCGGCGTCGTGCGTGAGCTGACGCGGGAGTTCGCGGTGGCCGCCGTGGGGGTGGGCGCCGCGGGGTTCGTCGACGAGCAGCGGGCGAACGTCCTCTTCGCGCCGCACCTGTCGTGGCGCAGGGAGCCGCTCCGTGACGCGCTCGCCGACCGGCTCGGTCTCCCGGTCGTGGTGGAGAACGACGCCAACGCCGCCGCCTGGGCGGAGGTGCGCTCCGGGGCGGGGCAGGGGGTGGACGACGTCGTCGTGGTCAACCTGGGCACCGGCATCGGCGGGGCGGTGGTCGTCGGCGGCCGACTGCACCGGGGCCGCTACGGCATCGCGGGCGAGTTCGGGCACATGACGGTGGTGCCGGGCGGGCACCGGTGCGAGTGCGGCAACCGGGGTTGCTGGGAGCAGTACGCCAGTGGGAACGCGGTGACCCGTGAGGCCCGTGAGCTGGTACGCGCGGAGTCACCGGTCGCGCGGGTCCTGCACCAGGCCGTGGGCGGTGACGTGGCGCAGATCACCGGCCCCCTGGTCAGCGAGCTGGCGAGCAAGGGCGACCGGGCGTGCGTGGAGATCCTGGAGGAGGTCGGGACCTGGCTGGGCACCGGGCTGGCCAACCTGGCGGCGGCGTTCGACCCGGAGCTGTTCATCATCGGGGGCGGGGTGTCGGAGGCCGGTGATCTGCTGCTCGGCCCGGCGCGGACGGCGTTCGAGCGCAACCTGACCGGGCGGGGCTACCGCCCGACCGCGCGTGTGGTCCCGGCGGCGCTGGGCAACGAGGCGGGCCTGATCGGCGCCGCCGAGCTGGCGCGGGAGGCGTTGGAGTCGTAGGGGCTGTGCGCCGACACGCGCCGCGCTCGCCTCTTGAAGGGGTCCGCGGCGCGATCCCTCCACCCGCGCCGGTCAGGCGACGACCTCCGCCCAGGCGTGGGTGCCGTAGGGCTGGCGGTGGCCGATGCCCCAGCGGGCGGCGGTCTGGGCGACCAGGAACAGGCCCCGCCCCGACTCGGCGTCGGGGGAAGCCTCGCCCCGCACGGCCGGGGCACCGCACGGGCCGTCGCCGCGATCGTGGACGTCGATGCGCAGTTCGGCGTCGGTTGGCGTCCAGACGACCGCGAGATCGATGGGCGGCTGACCGTGCACGACGGCGTTGGTGACGAGTTCGCTGACGATGAGGACGCTGCGGTGGTCCAGACCGGCGCGGTCCGGGGCTCCGTCGTGGATCAGGTTCCCGAGGAACTCCGTGACGAAGCGGCGGGCGAGACGGGCGGCGACGGGAGTGTCCGGGAGCCGCCAACGAGCCCGCGGGGACGCGTCGACCAGATGTGCGGGGTCGGCGGTGCGGGTGTGCATCGCGCCTCTCCTTCGGGAGGGGACCTACGCGGAGCCTGGACGCGGACGCGGGGATCGGTGCGTGTCCCCGTCGCGGGATGCGAGAGTCCGGACGGTGTGGGTGGTCCGCGCCGCGATGGACGGTCTGCCCGAACCGGTCTCCGGCGGGCGGGTTTCGAGTGTGACGCGGATCACTGATAACTCAGGTTTACTGCTGCCCGGACAAGAAGTCAATAGGTTGTCTAGACATAACTACATCGAACAATCCGGGTGGGTGCGTTCCGGGGAGGGGCGGGTCCGATCGGCATCGCTGATCGGGCGGGGGAGGCGTCGTGGCGGCGGTTCGGCCCCGGACGGGCGCTGTGCCCGCCCGGCGCCGACCAGCTCAGGCGCCTATCGCCTGGCCAGGGCCTTCACGTCGATGTCGATGGTGAACGGAACGTCGAGCTTGAGCCGCTCGCGCGCGATGGTGACGGGGACGTACCTGGGGTCCCGCACCCCGTCGAGTTCGTAGACGTGGATCGCGGGTCCCTTGTCCTCGAACTCGATCCGCCAGAAGTGCGGGATGCCCGCCTGTGCGTACTTGAGGGGCTTCGTGGTGCGGTCCCGGTCCTGGGACTCCTCGGAGACGATCTCCACGGCGATGAGCACGTCCACGGGCGGGACGTGCGTCATCCTGTGCCAGTCGAGGTGCTCCTCGTCCCCCTCCTCGTAGCGGTAGACGAGGAGGTCCGGCTCCGGGCGCTGGTACCTGCCCAGCTTCATGGTCATCTCGTGCATGACGTCGACGCCCTCGGGGACGGCGTCCTCCAAGGCGTTGGCCAGTCGACGCATGACCTTGCTGCGGAATCCGGTCTGGGGGGACAGCAAAACGAGCGCTCCGTCGATGAGTTCCATCCGGGGGGCGCCCGGAGGGAGGTGGTCCATGTCATCGGCGGTCCAGCCGCCGGGCGGTGGTGTGAACCATGCGGGGAGCGGCTCGGCGGTCATCGAATCCTCCCGGGTCGATTCCTGGGGCCACTCCAGTGCTGCCGGTCTTCTCATGGCAGGAACGTAGCGCAGGGTGACGACACGAACGCGAGGATGCGCGGGGGAGGTCAGTCGGTCAGGGTGAGCTCGAAGGCGTAGCGGGACGCCCGGTAGACGTGCGATCCGACCTCGACGACGCGGCCGACGTCGTCGTACACGGTGCGCTCCATGGTGAGCAGCGGCGCGCCGCGCGACTCGCCCAGCACGCGGGCCTCGGCCGCGGTGGCGTTGCGCGCCCCGATGGTCTGCGAGGCGATCTTCATCGTGACGCCCGCCGCCCGGAGCAGCTGGTAGAGCCCCTGGTGGGCGAGGCGCTCCTCGTCGAGGGCGACCAGCGTGGTCGGCACGTAGTTGTGCATCAGGGCGAGCGGTTCGTCGCGCGCGTACCGGAGCCGTTCGAGGACGTAGACCTCCGTGCCCGGGTCCACCTCCAGCGCGGTGGCGATCGCGTCGGGCGGCGCCTCCACGGCCAGCCGCAGGACCTCCGTGCGCGGCTGTTCCCCGGCGCGGCTGAGGTCGTCGTACAGGCTGGACAGCTCCAGCGGTCGGCGCACCCGGGGCATGACCACCTGGGTGCCCACGCCGCGTTTGCGGACCAGCAGGCCCCGGTCCACCAGGTACTCGATGGAGCGGCGGAGCGTGGGGCGCGAGAGTCCGAGGCGTTCGGCGAGGACGAGTTCGTTCTCCAGCTTCGTGCCCACGGCCAGCTCGCCCGCCATGATGCGCCGTTCCAGTTCCTGTGCCACCTGGAAGTACAGGGGTACCGGGCTGGAGCGGTCGATCGGGATCGACAGCGGGGTCTCGGTCACGGGCACGTCCGTTCGTCCTGGGGTGTCGGAAGGGCGGTCCCTCCCAGGGTCAGTGTAGTGATGCCCAGTTGTTCGTAGGTGTATAGGTACTTATGTCTAGACAAACTATTGACAGGTTCGTTTCACTCGGGTGAACATGGAGCCGTGGCTGTGATCCAGGGAACAGTCATCCCGGGGCGGCCGCTCCGGGCTCCGGACAACGAGAGGGGTGGGCATGCGCGTCGGACTGGTGGGAGCCGGACGGATCGGCGAGTCACACGCGGCGGCCGTCGCCGCGCGGCCGGAGGTCGAGGAGCTGGTCGTGGCCGACGCCGACGCCGAGCGCGCCCGCGAGGTCGCCGGGCGGGTCGGCGCGCATGTCGCGGGAACGGTGGAGAACCTCCTCCGGCCGGGCGCGGTCGACGCGCTCGTGATCACCGCCGCCACCTCGGCGCACGCCGAACTCATCCTCGCCGGGGTCCGCGCGGGGATGCCGGTCTTCTGCGAGAAGCCGGTCGCGCCCACCGTCGACGAGACCGTCCGGGTCCTGCGCGAGGTCGAGGAGCACCGGGCCCTGGTGCACATCGGCTTCATGCGGCGCTTCGACGCCGGGTACGCACGCGCGCGTCAGGCCCTGCGCGACGGCGAACTGGGCGAACTGCACCGCGTGCACGCCGTGACGTGCGACGCGGCGCCGCCGCCCGCCGCCTACATCCCCACGTCGGGTGGGCTCTTCCGCGACTGCCACGTGCACGACTTCGACGTCCTGCGCTGGATCACCGGCCGCGAGGTGGTCGAGGTCCACGCCTACGGGGCCAACCGGGGCGCCGACTACTTCACCGAGGCCGGGGACGTCGACACCGCCGTCGCGGTCCTGCGCATGGACGACGGGGTCCTCGCCACCGTGCAGGGCTCCCGCTACAACGGCGGCGGCTACGACGTCCGGATGGAGCTGGCCGGATCGGCCGGGACCCTCGCCGTCGGCCTCGACGACCGCGCCGCCCTGCGCTCGGCGGAGGAGGGCGTGGCCTTCCCCGGAAAGGAGCCCTTCCGCGAGTTCTGGCCCCGCTTCGCCCCGGCCTACGAAGCCGAGGTCACCGCCTTCCTGCGGGCGGTGCGCGAGGGCGGGACCAGCCCCTGCACGGTCGCCGACGCCCTGGAGGCGCTCCTGGTCGCGGAGGCCGCCGAGCGGTCCCGCCGCGAGGGCCGACCGGTCCGGATCGAGGAGGTGCGCCCGTGATCCGGCGCCACCACCGACAACGACGAGAACAGAGAAGGCGAGCACCGGTGTACCGCAACCTACGGAGGTCCCCGTGAAGGCCAGTGCGGGCAGCGGCCCCGACGCGCCGCACGGCGTCATCACCATGGGCCGCGTCGGCGTCGACGTCTACCCCGAGCAGACCGGGGTGGGACTGGACGAGGTGCGTTCCTTCGGCAAGTTCCTGGGCGGCAGCCCGACCAACGTGGCCGTCGCCGCCGCGCGGTACGGACACCGGTCCGCGGTGATCACCCGCACCGGCGACGACCCCTTCGGCCGGTTCGTCCACCGGGCGCTGCGCGGCTTCGACGTCGACGACCGCTTCGTCACGCCGGTCGCCGACCTGCCGACCCCCGTCACGTTCTGCGAGATCTTCCCGCCGGACGACTTCCCCCTCTACTTCTACGGCCGCGACCCCGTCGCGCCCGACCTCATGATCCGGGCCGAGGACTTGGACCTGGACGCGATCGCCGCGGCGGACGTGTTCTGGGTGACCGTCACCGGTCTGAGCCAGGAGCCGAGCCGCACCGCCACCCTGGAGGCGCTCCGCGCACGCGGTCGTCGGGGCATCACCATCATCGACCTGGACTACCGGCCGATGTTCTGGGAGTCGCGTGAGGAGGCCCGCCGCTGGGTCGCCGAGGCGCTCCCGTACGCCACCGTCGCCGCGGGCAACCTCGACGAGTGGGAGACCGCCGTCGGGGACCGCGACCCTCAGGCCGCCGCCAAGGCCGGTCGTGCGGCGGGGCTCGACCTGGCCGTCGTCAAGCAGGGGCCCGCCGGCGTCCTCGCCGTGGACGACTCCGGGCAGGTCAACGTCCCGCCGGTCCCGGTCGAGGTGGTCAACGGCCTCGGCGCGGGCGACGCCTTCGGCGGCGCGCTGTGCCACGGCCTGCTCTCCGGCTGGGACACCGAGCGCGTCATGCGCTTCGCCAACGCGGCGGGCGCGATCGTCGCCTCCCGCCTGTCCTGCGCCGACGCCATGCCCACCTCCGCCGAGGTCGAGGCCACGCTGGAGGAGGCGGCTCATGGAGGCTGACGTGCTGCGCACCATCGTCGAGACCCGCCTGCACCACCCGGACGCCATCGCCGAGGCCGCGGCCACGCGGGTCCGGCCCACCTCGCCCGTGGGGGAGGGCGGCAAGGCGATGATCGTCGCCGCCGACCACCCCGCCCGGGGCGCGCTGCGCTCGGGCTCCCGTCCGATGGCCATGGCCGACCGCGCCGACCTGCTCGACCGCCTGCGCACCGCGCTGGCGCGCCCCGGCGTCACCGGCGTGCTGGCCACGGCCGACATCATCGAGGACCTGCTCCTGCTGCGGAACCCCGACGGGACGGGGGTCCTGGACGGCAAGTCCGTGTTCGGTTCGATGAACCGCGGCGGTCTCGCGGGCGCCGCCTGGGAGATCGACGACCGGTTCACCGGCTACGACGCCGCCGGGATCGCCCGGATGGGGTTCGAGGGCGGCAAGATGCTGCTGCGCCTGGACTACGACGACGACCGCACCATCCCGACCCTGGAGAACTGCGCCAGGGCGGTCAACGAGCTCAACGCCGCCCGCCTCGTCGCGATGGTCGAGCCGTTCATCTCCGCCCGCAGCGAGGGCGTGGTCCGCAACGACCTGTCCCCGGACGCGGTCGCCCGCTCCGTCGCGATCGGCTCCGGGCTCGGCAACACCTCGGCCCGCACGTGGCTCAAGCTGCCGGTCGTGGACGAGATGGAGCGGGTCATGGCCACCTCCACCCTGCCCACGGTGCTGCTGGGCGGGGAGCTGTCCGAGGACCCCGACGCCGCCTTCGCCCGTTGGGGCGAGGCGCTGAAGCTGCCCAACGTCATCGGCCTGACCGTGGGCCGGTCCCTGCTGTACCCGGCCGACGACGACGTCGTGGCCGCCGTCGACACCGCTGTGGGGTTGTTGTGACGTCAACGAACGGTAAGCACTACCTGCCCGCGGGGAGCACCGCCGCGCCGCCCTTCCGCACGGTCGTCACGCCCGAGTCCGCCGGATGGGGGTACTCGGGGCTGCGGGTCCTGGAGCTGGCCCCCGGCGCCAGCGAGGAGATCAGCACCGGCGACGCCGAGACCCTGGTCCTGCCGCTCGACGGCGGCTGCTTCGTCTCCGTGGACGACGAGGAGTTCCGCGTCACCGGGAGGAACAGCGTGTTCTCCCGCGTCACCGACTTCGTCTACCTGCCGCGCGACGCCCGCGCCACGATCACCAGCACGCGGGGCGGGCGGTTCGCGCTCCCGTCCGCGCGGTGCGAGCGGCGGTTGCCCGCCCGCTACGGCGCGGCCGAGGACGTCCCGGTCGAGCTGCGCGGCGCCGGTCAGTCCAGCCGCCAGGTGAACAACTTCTGCGTCCCGGGGACCTTCGAGGCGGACAGGCTCATCGCCTGCGAGGTGCTCACCCCCTCCTCCAACTGGTCCTCCTACCCGCCGCACAAGCACGACGAGGCCACCGAGAGCGAGTGCGAGCTGGAGGAGATCTACTACTACGAGGTCGCGGAGGGCCCCTCCGGCCCCGGGATCGGCTACCAGCGGGTCTACGGCACCGAGCACCGTCCGATCGACGTCTTCGAGGAGGTCCGCGCCGAGGACGCCGTCCTCATCCCGCACGGCTGGCACGGCCCCTCCATGGCCGCGCCCGGGTACGACCTCTACTACCTCAACGTCATGGCGGGCCCCGGTGAGGAACGCGCGTGGCGGATCTGCGACGACCCGGCCCACGGGTGGGTGCGCCAGACCTGGGCCGACCAGGAGATGGACCGGCGCCTGCCGCTGACCTCCACCGTCGAGAAGGAGGCGTGATGGCCCAGTCGACCCAGACCGTCCGGCTCACCACGGCCCAGGCCCTGGTCCGCTTCCTCGCCGCGCAGTACAGCGAGCGCGACGGCGTCGAGCAGCGGTTCATCCCCGGTGTGTGGGGCATCTTCGGGCACGGCAACGTCGCCGGGCTCGGCCAGGCGCTGCTCCAGGCGGCCACGACCGGTGCGGCCGACCTGCCCTACTACCTGGCCCGCAACGAGCAGGGCATGGTCCACGCCAGCGTCGGGTTCGCCAAGACCCGCAACCGGCTCCAGACCTTCGCCTGTACGGCCTCCACCGGCCCCGGATCCACCAACATGGTCACCGGCGCCGCGCTGGCCACGACCAACCGCGTCCCGGTCCTGCTGCTGCCCAGCGACATGTTCGCCACCCGCCTCCCGGACCCGGTGCTCCAGCAACTGGAGGACACGCGCGGCGGCGACGTCAGCGTCAACGACGCGTTCCGGCCGGTCTCCAAGTACTTCGACCGGATCACCCGTCCCGAGCAGCTGATCCCGGCGGCCCAGGCGGCGATGCGGGTGCTCACCGACCCGGTGGAGACCGGCGCGGTCACACTGTGCCTGCCCCAGGACGTCCAGGCCGAGGCCCACGACTGGCCGGTGGAGTTCTTCCGCAGGCGCGTCTGGCACATCGGCCGACCCGTCCCCGAGCCCGACGCGCTGGCCCGCGCCGCCGACGTCATCCGCCGCGCCGAGCGGCCGCTGCTGATCGCGGGCGGCGGCGTGGTCTACTCCGAGGCGTGCACGGCCCTGCGCGAATTCGCCGAGGCCACCGGGGTCCCGGTCGCCGACACCCACGCGGGCAAGGGAGCGCTCCCGTGGGACCACGACCGCGCCGTCGGCGGGGTTGGGTCCACCGGGGCCAGGAGCGCCAACACGCTGGCCCGCGAGGCCGACGTGGTGATCGGCGTCGGCACCCGCTACAGCGACTTCACCACCGCCAGCCACACGGTCTTCGCCAACCCGGACGTCGTGTTCGTCAACCTGAACGTGGCCCGGCTGGACGCGGCCAAGCACGCGGCCACCCAGCTGGTCTCCGACGCGCGCACGGGCCTGGAGGCGCTGCGCCGGGAGCTGGCCGGCTGGGAGGTCGCGGCCGACTACCGGGCCCGCACCCGGGAGCTGGCCGAGGAGTGGGCCGAGACCACCGACGCCTGCTACCGCCTCGACCACGGCCCGCTGCCCGCCCAGACGGCCGTGCTGGGGGCGCTCAACGACGTCCTCGACGACCGCGACGTGGTCGTCAACGCCGCCGGGAGCATGCCCGGCGACCTCCAGGCGCTGTGGCGGGCCAGGGACCCCAAGGCCTACCACGTCGAGTACGCCTACTCCTGCATGGGCTACGAGGTGGCCGGCGGCATGGGCGTCAAGATGGCCGACCCCTCCCGCGAGGTGGTCGTCCTGGTCGGCGACGGGTCCTACCTGATGATGGCCCAGGAGATCGTCACCATGGTCTCCGAGGGGATCAAGGTGATCATCGTCGTGGTCCAGAACCACGGCTTCGCCTCCATCGGCTCCCTGTCGGAGTCGCTCGGCTCCCAGCGGTTCGGCACGAGGTACCGCTACCGCGACCCGTCCACCGGCCGGCTCGACGGGTCCGTCCTGCCCGTCGATCTCGCGGCCAACGCGGCCAGCCTCGGCGCCCGCGTCATCCGCGCCGACGGGATCGCGGAGTTCCGCGCGGCCGTCGCCGAGGCCAAGGCCGCCGACACCACCACCGTCGTGCACGTCGAGACCGACCCGGAGGGCCCCAACCCGCCCGGCAGCGCCTGGTGGGACGTGCCCGTCAGCCAGGTCTCCGACCTCGACAGCACCCGCGACGCGTACCTGACCTACCACTCGCACAAGCAGGCACAGCGCCACCACCTGTGACGCCTCCCGTCCTAAGGAATCCACCGTGAAGACCATCCAGCACTGGATCGACGGGGCCGCGACCTCCGGGGCCTCGACCCGCACCGCACCGGTGTGGAACCCGGCCACCGGTGAACAGCAGGCCGCCGTCCTGCTCGCCGAGCCCTCCGACGTCGACGCCGCGGTCGCCTCGGCCGCCAAGGCCTTCGAGAGCTGGGGCGACTCCTCGCTGACCAAGCGCACGCGCGTGCTGTTCTCACTGCGCGAGCTCCTGGCCAGGCACGAGGACGAGATCGCCCGGATCATCGCCGCCGAGCACGGCAAGGTGATCGACGACGCCAAGGGCGAGATCGTCCGAGGCCGCGAGGTCGTCGAGTACGCCTGCGGGATCATCAGCGCGCTCAAGGGCGGGTACTCCGACCAGATCTCCACCGGGATCGACTCCTTCGACTTCCGCCAGCCGCTCGGCGTCGTCGCGGGGATCACCCCGTTCAACTTCCCGATCATGGTGCCCCTGTGGATGCACCCGGTCGCGATCGCCTGCGGCAACACGTTCGTGCTCAAGCCCAGCGAGCGCGACCCGTCGGTGTCCAACTTCGTCGCCCAGCTCTACGCCGACGCGGGGCTGCCCGACGGCGTGTTCAACGTGGTGCACGGCGACAGGACCGCCGTCGACGCGCTCCTCGACCACGAGGACGTCGAGGCCGTCTCCTTCGTCGGCTCCACCCCGATCGCCAGGTACGTGCACGAGCGCGGCACCGCCTCCGGCAAGCGGGTCCAGGCCCTCGGCGGCGCCAAGAACCACGCGGTCGTCATGCCCGACGCCGACCTGGAGTTCGCCGCCGACCACCTGACCGCCGCCGCGTTCGGCTCCGCCGGTCAGCGCTGCATGGCGATCTCCGCCGCGGTCGCCGTCGGCGAGGCCGCCGACGCCCTGGTGCCGGTGCTCGCCGACAAGGCCAAGGCGGTCAGGGTCGGCCCCGGCCAGGACGCCACCAACGAGATGGGCCCGGTCATCACCGCGCAGGCGCGCGACCGCGTCGCCGGGTTCGTCGCCTCCGGCGAGGAGCAGGGCGCGGTGGTCGTGGTCGACGGCCGCGACCTGAGGGTCGAGGGACACGAGGAGGGCTTCTTCGTCGGCCCGTCGCTGCTCGACCGGGTCACCGCGGACATGGACGTGTACCAGGAGGAGGTCTTCGGGCCCCTGCTGGTGGTCGTCCGCGCCGCCGACCTGGACGAGGCGATCGAGCTGATCAACGCCAACCCGTACGGCAACGGCACCGCCATCTTCACCAGCGACGGCGAGTCCGCCCGCCGCTTCCAGCGCGGGGTCACGGTCGGGATGATCGGCGTCAACGTGCCGATCCCCGTGCCGATGGCGCACTACTCCTTCGGCGGCTGGAAGGACTCGCTCTTCGGCGGCAGCCACATCCACGGCCCCGAGGGAGTGCGGTTCTACACCCGGGCCAAGGTCGTCACCAGCCGCTGGCCGCACGTCGACCGCTCGGTCGAGGCCGCCTTCCACTTCCCCGCCCACGGCTAGCCCGGAGGACCGGTCGGGCGCCGAGTGCGCGGCGCCCGACCGTCCGGACCCGCCGGTGCGAACCAGCCACGCCCTTCACGAAATGAGATCGCCATGACGGAGAAACTGGTCCTCGGATCCGCCCCCGACTCCTGGGGGGTGTGGTTCCCGGAGGACGAGCACCAGACGCCGTGGAACCGCTTCCTCGACGAGCTGGCCGAGGCCGGGTACGAGTGGCTCGAACTGGGGCCGTACGGCTACCTGCCCACCGACCCCCAGCGCCTGGCCGACGAGGTCGGACGGCGAGGCCTGAAGGTCTCCGGCGGCACGGTGTTCGGCAACCTGCACGACCCGGACGCCTGGGACGACACGGTCGCCACCGTCCGCAAGGTCGCCGAGCTGACCGCCGCCGTCGGGGCGCACCACTTGGTCTTCATCCCGCCCATGTACCGGGACGAGAAGACCGGGGAGTTCACCGAGTCCCCGACGCTCGACGACGGCCAGTGGAGGAACCTCCACCGGTCCGCCGACGAGCTCGGCAGGATCCTGCTCAATGACTACGACGTGCGGCTGTGCCTGCACTCGCACGCCGACACCCACGTCCAGACCCAGCCGGAGATCGAGCGGTTCCTGGACGGGACCGACTCCGAGTACGTGTCGCTGTGCCTGGACACCGGCCACGTCGCCTACGGGGGCGGTGACGCCGTGGACCTGATCCGCCGGTACTCCGAGCGCGTCGACTACGTGCACATCAAGCAGATGGACCCGGAGATCGTCCGGCAGGTCCACGAGGAGAAGCTCAGCTTCGGCGAGGCCGTCAAGCGCGGCGTGTGCGTGGAGCCCCCGGCCGGGGAGCCCGCGCCCAAGGCCGTCATCGACGCGCTCGACGACGTCGACGCCCGGCTCTTCGTGATCGTCGAGCAGGACCTGTACCCCTGCGAGCCGGACGTCCCGCTGCCCATCGCGGTCCGGACCCGTGAGTACCTCAACGGATGCGGATTGGGGGCGCGCCACCAGAAGGCCTGACACCCGCTCCAGACGCTGAGCCCGCCGTCTCCGACGGACTCCCCGCAAGTCGCATCGGCCCCTGCGACCACCACCACAGATTGAGTGAATCCCCCAGACCAAAAACGAGGTCGAAGCATGAAGCGCAACACCACGTACACCGCCCTGATCGCAGGGGCCGCGAGCCTGATGCTCGTCGGCACGGCGTGCACTTCCGAGGGAGGCCGTGAGACGGGCGGAACCGGAGGCGACGTCGAGACGCCCGACATGACCATCGCGATGATCACCCACGAGGTCCCCGGCGACACCTTCTGGGACATCATCCGCGCGGGCGCCGAGGACGCGGCCGCCAAGAGCGGGATCGACCTGGAGTACTCCTCCGCGCCGGAGGCCCGGGAACAGGCCAACCTCATCCAGAGCGCCATCGAGCGCGACGTGGACGGCATCGCCGTCACCCTCGCCAAGCCGGACGCCCTGGAGGGCGCCATCTCCGACGCCGTGGAGGCGGGCATCCCGGTGGTCGCGTTCAACGCCGGCCTCGAGGAGTGGCAGGACATGGGCGTGCTGGAGTACTTCGGCACGGACGAGCACGTGGCCGGTACCGCGTTCGGCGAGCGGCTGAACGACGTCGGCGCGGAGAAGGTCATGTGCGTCATCCAGGAGCAGGGCCACGTGGCCCTGGAGACCCGGTGCGCCTCCCTGGGCGAAGCCTTCGAGGGCGAGTCCGAGGTCGTGTACGTGGACAGCGCGAACATGCCGGAGGTCAGGACCAGCATCGCCTCGACCCTCCAGGCGGACGAGGACTACGACTACGTGGTCACCCTGGGGGCGCCGATCGCCATGACCGCGATCGACGCGGTCGACGACGCGGGCAGCGACGCGAGGGTCGCCACCTTCGACACCAACAGCGAGCTGGTCGGCGCCATTCAGGGCGGCATCGTCGCCTGGGCCGTCGACCAGCAGCCCTACCTGCAGGGCTACCTGTCCGTGGACGGCCTGTGGCTGTACAACACCAACGGCAACGTGTCCGGCGGCGGGAGCGCCGTCCTGACCGGCCCGGCGTTCATCGACGAGACCAACGCCGACGCGGTCGCCGAGTACGCCGAGGAAGGCACCCGGTAATGAGTCAGATCCTCACAGCCAAGGAGCCGCCCCCGGGCAACGGTTCCGAGAAGGCCCTGCGGGTGAGCAGCAGATCCGCGCTCCGGCGCTTCCTGACCCGGCCCGAGGTCGGATCCCTGGTGGGCGCGGTGATCGTGTTCACCGTCTTCTTCACCATCGCCGAGCCGTTCCGCTCGGCCGGGGCGTTCACCAACATCCTCTACGCCAGCTCCACGATCGGCATCATGGCCGTGGGCGTGGCGCTGCTGATGATCGGCGGCGAGTTCGACCTCTCCGCCGGGGTCGCGGTGATCAGCTCCGGACTGGCCGCGTCGATGTTCGCCTGGTACTTCTCCCTGAACGTCTGGGTCGGCATCCTGTTCGCCCTGGCGGTGTCGCTCGCCATCGGGTTCCTCAACGGGTGGATCCTGGTCCGCACCAAACTGCCCAGCTTCCTGGTCACACTGTCGATGTTCCTGATGCTCCAGGGGCTCAACATCGGCATCACCAAGCTGGTCCTGGGAACCGTCTCCACCCGCAACATCTCGACGATGGACGGCTTCGACCAGGCCCGGGCGATCTTCGCCTCCAGCTTCACCGTCGCCGGGGTCGAGGTCCGGGTGACCGTCCTGTGGTGGATGGTGTTCGTCGGACTGGCCACGTGGGTGCTCATGCGCACCAAGGTGGGCAACTGGATCTACGCGGTGGGCGGCAACGCCGAGAGCGCACGCGCGGTCGGCGTGCCGGTCGCCAAGGTCAAGATCGGCCTGTTCATGACGGTCGGCTTCATGGCCTGGTTCTCCGGCATGCACCTGCTGTTCATGTTCAACACGGTGCAGTCCGCCGAGGGCGTGGGCAACGAACTGCTGTACATCATGGCGGCCGTCGTCGGCGGGTGCCTGCTCACCGGCGGGTACGGGACGGTGATCGGCGCCGCGATCGGCGCGTTCATCTACGGCATGACCCGCCAGGGCATCGTGCTCGCGGGGTGGGACAACAACTGGGTGTTCTTCTTCGTCGGGGCGATGCTCCTGCTCGCGGTCGTGGTCAACGGCTGGGTCCGTACACAAGCGAACAAGAGGTGATCGAGGTGAGCACCATGACCGAGGCGGGCGCCGCGTCGACACCGGCCGAGCGCGCCACCCCGAAGACCGAGCCGCTCCTGGAGCTACGCGACGTCGGCAAGACCTTCGGCAACATCAGGGCGCTGACCGGGATCGGCCTGAAGGTCGACGCGGGCGAGGTCACCTGCATCCTCGGTGACAACGGCGCGGGCAAGTCCACCCTGATCAAGATCATCGCCGGGCTGTACAAGCCGACGTCGGGCGACTATCTGGTCGACGGTGAACCGGTGGACTTCGCGTCACCGCGACAAGCCCTCGACCGGGGCATCGCCACCGTCTACCAGGACCTGGCGATGGTTCCCCTGATGCCGGTGTGGCGCAACTTCTTCCTCGGTTCCGAGCTGCGCAAGGGCTTCGGCCCCTTCCGGATGCTCGACACCGCCCGGATGCGCCGCGTGGCGGACGAGGAACTGAAGAAGATGGGCATCGACCTGCCGGACATCGACGCGCCGGTCGGGAACCTGTCCGGCGGCCAGCGGCAGGTCGTGGCGATCGCTCGGGCGGTGTACTTCGGGGCCCGCGTCCTGATCCTGGACGAGCCGACCGCCGCGCTGGGCGTCAAGCAGTCGGGTGTGGTCCTGAAGTACGTCAAGGCCGCGCGCGACGCCGGGCTCGGCGTCATCTTCATCACGCACAACCCGCACCACGCGTACATGGTCGGCGACCACTTCGTGGTGATCAAGCTCGGCGAGACCGAGTTGGACCGGCCCCGTTCCGAGCTCTCCCTCGACGAGCTGACCCACCACATGGCGGGCGGCGCCGAGTTGGACGCGCTCCAGCACGAGCTGGAACGGGGAGCGGCTCCCGAGGTCGATCCGCTGCACGACGCGGCGGGCGAGGGGCCGGACGTCCAGCAGCTGTGACTCCGGACGGCCGGGCCTCTGGTCGTCCGACCCCGGACGACCAGAGGCCGCGACCGTCGGGGACGGGTGACGACACCCGCTCAACCGCCAAGAAAGGTGAAGGACGATGACCGTCAAGGTAGGAGTGATCGGTACCGGGTGGATCGGCGCCGAACACATCCGCAGGATCACCGCCTCCGTGGGCGGTGCCGAGGTCGTGGCGGCGGCCGACATCGACGCCGACCGCGCCGCCGGGGCGGTCGAGGGCACCGGCGCGCGGGTGCTGGCCAACGGCACGGAGGTGATCGCGGACCCGGAGGTCGACGCGGTCGTGGTCACCTCGTGGGGTCCCGCGCACGCGCAGTCGGTCCTGGAGGCGATCGCCGCGGGCAAGCCGGTCTTCTGCGAGAAGCCGCTGGCCACCACCGCCGAGGACGCCCAGCGCATCCTCGACGCCGAGGCCAGGCACGGTTCCCGTCTGGTGCAGGTCGGCTTCATGCGGCGCTTCGACGCCGGATACCGGGAGATGAGGGAGGCCATCTCGACGGGGGCGATCGGCACACCGCTCCTGGCGCACTGCGTGCACCGCAACCCCACGGTGCCGGAGTCCTACCACTCCGAGATGGCCTCGCAGGACACCGCCGTCCACGAGGTGGACGCCATGCGGTGGCTGCTCGACGACGAGATCTCCTCGGTCCAGGTCATCACCCCCCGCCCGACCGCCAAGAGGTTCGAGCACCTGCGCGATCCGCAGATGCTCCTCTTCGAGATGGCCGGCGGCGCCCGGGTGGACCTGGAGGTGTTCGTCAACTGCCAGTACGGCTACGAGATCGGCTGTGAGGTCGTGGGGGAGGAGGGCACGGTCCGGCTCCCGGAGATCCCCGGCGCGGTCGTGCGCTCGGCCGCCCGCCAGAGCACGCCCGTCCTCCAGGACTGGGTGACGCGGTTCGCCGCCGCGTTCGACGCCGAGTTCCAGGCGTGGGTGGACGAGGTGGCCGCCGGTACCCCGACCACCGGGCCGAACGCCTGGGACGGCTACGCGGCGGCGGTCGTCACCGACGCCCTGGTGCGGTCGCTGCACGGCGGTGGGGTCGTCGAGACCGGGATCAAGGAACGCCCGGCGTTCTACGCCTGAGCGGAAGCCGGGAGCCCGCCTCCCGGTCAGGGCGCCGGGGCGTCGTTTCGGTCGGCCACAGAGGGCGGCCGAGGGGCCGGACGCCTCGGTGGGGCGCCGCACGCGATCGTGTGCGGCGCCCTTTTCGTGTTCCGCGCGCGACCGGGGTTCCTTCCGGGTAACGTGCGAGCTCACACCTCGCTTGTGTACGTTGGCTCGGACTTTCGCGGGCTCCGCGCCCCGTGGGGCCGAGCCCTCCCCCGTCCCCGAGAGAGCCACCGCACGCGATGACCCGCACACCTCATCCGACGGGACTCCGGCGCAGTGAGGCACGCCGCCTCGAACGTCGCCGCCAGCGTCTCCTCCAGGCCGCGATCGCCTGTTCCCTGGGCGTACTCGCCATGTCGGGAGTCCTCGTCGTCGTCCTTGTGTCGCAACGCCCCGCCGAGACCGGCGAGGACGACCGCCAGCGCATGGGGCAGGCCCAGGAGCTGCCCTCGGGTGGTCCTCCAGGCCTGGACGACCCCCCGTCCGACTCCTCCTCCGAGCCCAGCGCCTCGCCCTCGGACGGCGGGACGGACGAGGAGACCGGGGCGGACCCCCCGCCCCCGGCGTCCCCGGAGGAGTCCCCGTCCGAGAGCCCGTCCGCACCGTCCGAGGAGGAGTCGGAGCCGCGACCGGAGCCCGGGCCCGAACGCGCGCCCGTGCCGGAACCCGAGCCCGAGCCGGAACCCGCGCCCGAACCCGAACCGGAGCCGGAGCCGGAGCCCACGGAGGAGCCCCCCGTGCCGTGGTGGCCCTGGTAGCGGGCGGGCCCGGTGCCGTCGGATAGCCTGCTGCCGCGGCCGGGCCCCGGTGTGACCCTCCGCACCCGGCCCGGCGAAAAACCGAACCCGGTTCTAGTGCGTGGGTCACATCGTCTGTAGAGTGCGCCCCATGGATCTGAACGGAATCTCCGCCCTCGTCTCGGGCGGCGCCAGCGGCCTCGGTGAGGCCACCGCCAAGGAACTCGCGAGCGCCGGTGCGACCGTCGTCATCGCCGACCTCAACGCCGAGCGCGGCGAGGCCACCGCCAAGGAGATCGGCGGTGTCTTCGTCAAGACCGACGTCTCCCAGGAGGACCAGGTCAAGGCCGCCGTGCAGGCCGCCGTCGACACCGGCAAGCCGTTCCGCGCCGCGGTCTCCTGCGCCGGGATCGCCTGGGCGAACCGCACCGTGGACCGGCACGGCAACCCGCACGACCTCGACAGCTACCAGAAGGTCATCCAGGTCAACCTCATCGGCACGTTCAACGTGCTGCGCCTGTCGGCCGCCGCGATCGGCCAGACCGAGCCGGTCAACGAGGACGGCGAGCGCGGCGCCATCGTCAACACCGCCTCCCTGGCGGGTATCGAGGGCCAGATCGGCCAGATCGCCTACTCGTCGTCCAAGGGCGGCGTGATCGGCATGACCCTGCCCGCCGCCCGCGACCTCGCGGCCGTCGGCATCACGGTCAACACGATCGCCCCGGGCATCCTGGAGACCCCCATCTACGGTGAGGGCGAGGGCGCCGAGGAGTTCAAGGAGCGCCTCGCCGCGCCCGTGCCCTTCCCCAAGCGCCTGGGCACCGCCGCCGAGTTCGGGAAGCTCGCCCGGGCCCTCCTGGAGATCAGCTACGTCAACGGCGAGGTCGTCCGCATCGACGGCGCCCTGCGCATGCCGCCGAAGTAGGGGGTTCCCGTGACCGACGAGGTGCTCTACACCGCCGAGGACGGCGTCGCCGTCATCACCATCAACCGGCCCGAGGCCAAGAACGCGGTCAACGCCGCCGTCGCCAACGGGATCGCCGAGGCGCTCGACGACCTGGACGCGCGCGAGGACCTGAGCGTCGGCGTCATCACCGGCGCGGGCGGCACCTTCTGCGCCGGGATGGACCTCAAGGCGTTCATGAGGGGCGAGCTGCCGCTGGTCGAGGGACGCGGGTTCGGCGGTTTCGCCGAGCGCGGCCCCAGGAAACCGCTCGTCGCGGCGGTGGAGGGGTTCGCCCTCGCGGGCGGCTTCGAGGCCGTGCTCGCCTGTGACCTGGTGGTCGCCGCCGAGGACGCGAAGTTCGGCATCCCCGAGGTCAAGCGCGGCCTCGTCGCGGGCGCGGGCGGTCTGCTCCGCCTGCACCACCGGATCCCGCGCAACATCGCGATGGAGATGGCCCTGACCGGCGACTTCGTCGACGCCCCGCGCCTGGCCGAGTTCGGTCTGGTCAACCGGGTGACGACCCGGGGCGGTGCGCTGGAGGGCGCCCGCGATCTGGCCGCCCGCATCACGCCGAACGGTCCGCTGGCCCTGAAGGTCTCCAAGGAGGTCATCCAGTCCTCCGACGACTGGTCCGCCGAAGAGATGTGGAACAGGCAGAACGAGCTGGTGGGCCCCGTGTTCGTCAGCCAGGACGCGATGGAGGGCGCCGCGGCCTTCGCCGAGAAGCGCGCCCCCGTGTGGAAGGGCGAGTAGGGCGGTCAACCGTCCGAGTCGCCCGGGACGGCCACCCGCCCCGTGACGGAGCGGGCGGCCGTCCCCAGCGGCCGTCCCTAGCGGTCGTCAGGCGAGGCGGCGCCATCGGGCGAACGGCCCGGACCGGGGTCGTGGGCCGGTCCGGGCGGATCCGCGTGACCGTGCACGGCCGCCGTCGGGGTGGGGACCAGACGTCGGGACACGGTGTTCGCGGTCCACGTCAACGGGCGTTCCATCGGTCCGGCGCCGAGGAAGCGGCGCCACAGGGGTGCGGCCACCAGGGCGACGAGGAAGAAGATCTCCACGGTGTAGGTCGCCAGGAACTCACCCCAACCGGTGTCCGTCGGCACGTGGAACAGCGCCCACAGCCCGATCCCGTGGACGGCGTAGAGCGTGAGCGTCATCGCGCCCGCCGCGGCCAGGGGGTACAGGAGGATCCGGGCACGGTCGGCGACCAGGAGACACAGACCGAGCACCGCCACGGCCACGCCGGTGTTCCCGACGACCTCCAGCGTCGTGTTGCTGTGCGAGTAGGCGGCGAACAGCTGCGCGTACAGGTTCTCGTCTCCGGGCAGGACACCCGAGAACGGGTTGAGAAGGAGCCAGGAGGTTCCGTACCCGACGACCGCCATGGCGACGCCGCCCCCGAGGAGCCACAGCCGTGTCCGGAGCGCTCGCAGATCGAGACGGCCGACCACCATCCCGGCGATCACGTAGGCCATGAACACCACGGCCGGGTAGATCCCGAGGAGCACGAGGTCGAGGGGCGTCTCCAGGTAGTCGACATCGAACAGCGGCTTGTCGACGGGCTCCTCCTCCCACTTCGCCTCCTGCTCGGCGACCCACTCGGGGTCGTCCCACTTCTCCTCCCACTTCGCGTCCCACTCCTCCCACTCCGCGTCCGACCCGGCCTCCAGGCCTGAGGAGTAGCCGCCCTCGCTCCACGGGAGGTACTCCGACACGTAGGGGACCAGGGCCGCCTGCGGGCCGATCAGCAGGACCGCCGCGCCGACCGCGAGCAGGTGGCGGATCCGCAGCCACAGCAGCGGGATCGCCAGGAGGAAGAAGAGCCCGTAGAAGTGCAGGATCACCGCGAGCGAGCCGAGCGTCGCCAGCGCGTACCCGAGGGCGATGAGCAGGATCGCGCGGACCGCCACCTTCACCCGGATCCGGTTGCGGTCCTCCCGCGTCCCGGGACGGGTCCGTCCGGCGACCAGGACCAGGGAGAGTCCCGCGAGGAAGGAGAACAGCGCGGCCGACCGGCCGCTGACCGCCGTGCCGACCCACGAGACGACGGTCCCACCGAACCCCTCCGCCGCGTGGTCGACGTAGACGGCCGGATCCGCGAGATCCGCGGTCGGCGCCAGGAACGCCGCCAACGGCACCCCCATGTGCGCGATGAAGACGCCCAGGATCGCCAGCCCCCGGGCGACGTCCACGCCCGCCACCCGTGTCCTGGGGCCGGACACTCGCGCCCGCTCTGGCTCCCTCGACGTGTCCACCGCGTCGGTGACCGCCATACGCATCCTCATGTCCTCTCCGTGGACCGGTTCCGGTCCGGCGGGGTGATGAACGCGGGAACGCCGCGGAACGGTTCATTCCGGGGAGCGGGAGTGACCCAGGCGACACGCCACCGGTCGACGCCGGTGCGCCCCGGAGGGCCCGGGGGTCACGGGCCAGTCGACTCCTCGTACAGCACCGCCGCCGACTCCACCAGGCTCGCGTCCGCCTCGGGAGCCTCGGGCAGGGCGTCGAGCAGGTCCGGTTCCAGCACGGTCGCCATCGAGTGCGAGAACGCGAAGGACATGTGGTTCGAGTCGTAGTACGCCAGCTGGTTCCCGATGACCCCCGGGCAGACGCCGTCCGAGCACAGGTACTCGGTCATGTCCACGAACGTCGTGTTGTCCGGGACGTCCTCCAGCGCGTTGGCCGGGGACGTCCGCGCCATCGAGTAGTCCTGCCGCTCGACGCACTCCGCGGGGCCGTTGCGGTCGACGCACTCGGGGACGTTGAACCCGAACCGCGGGGTGTCGCGGACCGCGACGACGTCGATCCCCAGTTCGTCGAGCTCACGCCACCGCTCGACGTACCCGTCCGGTACGTGCTCCGGCCGGTCGAACCCGACCCGCGTGCGGGTCCCCGTGGTGAACACGGCGTCGGGCCGCAGCTCGCGCAGCTCGGCCATCACCTGGTCGTTCCACGCGTCGCACTCCTCGAACGCCTCGCCCCGGTAGGTGTGGTCGGCCGCGCTGAACTGGCAGGCGTTCTTCGTCATCACGACCAGGCGCCACCCGTGGCGGTCGGCGAGCGTGTCGAGTGCCTGGTACCAGTGGCGGGCGTGCGAGCTGCCGACGAGCACGATCGTGAACCCGGCCCCGGGGTCCCCGGCCTCGCACCGCACGAGTTCGGTGTCGTCCATGAGAGCGTTGCACGCCCGGGTCTGGTCGATGGTGTCCCGGGCGACCGTGGTCGTGTCGGGGTACACGGGCAGGTCGGGCAGGTCCTCGGCCAGCACCGGGCTCAGGTGCACGCCCGCGCCCGGGTAGGCGGTGGGGTCGGTGGCCAGTTCCAGCCGCGTCCGCTGGTCGCGCTGGATCGCGTGGCCCCACACCAGCCCGCCGAGCAGGACGGGCACGACGAACAGGACCCCGGCGGCCAGCGACCACGACGGCGCCGTCCGCGTCCTGGTCAGCCGCGCGAGCCCGCCGTCGACCACCCAGCTCGTGGTGAGCGCGGCCGCGAAGGACAGGCCCAGCACGAGGAACCCGCCGCCGAGGGTGGGCCGCTCGGATCCGGTGACCTCCAGGTGGAACACCAGGATCGGCCAGTGCCAGAGGAAGAGCGGATAGGCGTGCCCGCCCAGCCAGGGGAGCGGCCCCCAGCCGAGCAACCGGGTGGCGGACAGGCGTCCGACGGTCGTTCCGGCGCCGGCGCCGGCGACGATGACCAGGACCGCCGCGAGCGTGGGCCACAGCGACGCGAACCCCGGGTAGGGCAGCCGGTCGCCGACGACGACGCCGCACAGGACCAGGGCCGTCAGGCCGGTCCACCCGGCGGCGCCGCGCACCCGGCCGGGCAGACGCAGGTGGGGCAGGACCAGCGCGAGCAGACCGCCCAGGGCGAGCTCCCACAGGCGGGCCCCGGTGTCGAAGTAGGCCCAGACGGGCTCGTGCGCGGTGATCCACAGCGAGTACCCGAACGACGCGGCGAACACGGCGGACAGCACCGCGATCGCACCCGTACGCACCCGCGCGCCCAGCGCCGCGGCCGCCAGCCCGGCCACCGCGAGGAGCGGCGGCCACAGCAGGTAGAACTGCCCCTGCACGCCCAGCGACCAGAAGTGCTGGACCGGGCTCGCGGCGGCGTTCTCCGCCATGTAGTCGACCGAGCCGAGCGCGAGGTGCCAGTTCCCGTGGTAGAGCGCGGAGGCCTGGACGTCGTCGATGATCCCGGTCCACCGGGAGCGGGGCAGGAGGAGGTAGGCGCCGACCAGGACCGCGCCCAGGACGACCGCTCCCGCCGGGAAGAGGCGTGTGACGATCTTGGCCCAGAACGCGCCGAACGCGATCCGTCCGTCGCGCTCCAGCGCGCGCACCAGTGACCCCGTGATGAGGAAGCCGGTGAGCACGAGGAAGACGTCGACGCCGCCGGAGACCGTGCCGAACCAGATGTGGTAGACGGCGATCAGCAGGGCGGCGACGGCGCGCAGCCCCTCGATGTCGGAACGTCGGCGGCGAGCGGCGGACGGGGCGGTGGGAGGGACGCGAACCGTGTCGGTGGCACGGTTCAGAGCGGGGTCGGACACGAGTCAGCCTCAGGTCGGGCGAAGGTGGAGGCAGGGGCGCGGCGCAGGCCCCGGGGTGGGGGCGTGGAGCGGCGTCGGGGCCGAGGCGATGGTCGGCCCGGGGCTGCCCTGCCGGTCCAGTATCAGCGGCCCCTGGCAGCGAACCGCGGGGCACGCGGGGCATGTTGTCGAGTCGAGATGAAATCTGTGTGCACACGTAGCCGTGGAGGGGAGAATCGGGTGTTTCGCGTCACAGTGAACTCCGAGACTGACGTCCCACGCGGAAATCTGGGGCACATTCGGACGTACCTCGCAGGTCGGCGGTCGCACCACCCGAGGTGGGCGGAGGCCCTGGTCGGAGCTGTCGGCGTCGGGCCATGTTCACGTTCGTCTCGGGTCATCCGGGACGGGCCTGGGCGTCATCTCGGATATCGATTCGGATCATGAATCGTGTGCGCCTGTGAACCCGAGGGTTCGACGGGGCGTCAACTCCGCGTGACCGGAGTCACGCGGTCCCGGCCCTCCCGGGCGGTCTCCGGTCCCTGGCGTCGTGAACCCGCGCCCACGGCGTTCGTGCGTTCCGCTGCCGCACGACGGCCCCGATCGATCGTTCACCGTGCCTGGAGTCTCTCCCATGCCATCGTTCACTCTTCGCGACGTACAAGAACAGACCTACAAGTCACGTGACTCGTGGTGGACCGTGTGGTTGGTCGATCCCCTCGCCTCGCGGTTGGTCAGGGTGACCGCGAACCGGACCGGGATCACCCCGAACCAGCTGACCCTCGCGGCGCTCGTCCTGGGGTTGGCGGCGGCCGCGTGCTTCTACCTCGCCGACTGGTACTGGCTGCTGGCCGGCGCGTTGCTGTTCCACCTCAGCTTCGTCCTGGACTGCATGGACGGGAAGATCGCCCGCCTCAAGGGCAACGGCTCGGTCTTCGGCAGCTGGCTCGACTACGTCTTCGACCGCGTCCGCGTCCTGATCTGCGCCATCGCGCTCATGGGCGGCCAGTTCGCCGTGACCGGGGAACCGATCTTCCTCTGGTTCCTCCTGGGCATCGTCTTCACCGACATGTTCCGCTACCTGAACTCCCCGCAGATGGCCAAGGTGCGCACCACCATGCGCCGCCACATGGTCCAGGCGATCCGGGAGGCCGAGGACGGCGGCGACGAACGGGGCGGCCAGGAGGTCCGCGAACTGGCGGCCGGGTTCCGCTCCGGCGCCCCCGCCGACGACGAGGGCGACGAGGGCGACGTCTCCCTGGGTGACGCGGAGCGCGTCACCCAACCCGCCCGGCGGGCCGTACCCGAGGGGGACGGGGAACCGGTCGTGCCCACCCCGGGACGCAAGGCCCGGCAGATCCAGAGCACCGCGCTGCAGGAGGGATTCCACCAGCGCTTCCCGTGGTACCGGCGCGTGCGGGACGTCCTGCGAGAGAACCGGATCCGCCCGCACCTGTTCAGCGGGATCGAGTTCCAGATGGGCGTGTTCATCGTCGCACCGCTGGTCGGCCTGTTCTCCACGACCGGCATGCTCGTGACCATCGCCGCGTCCGGCTGCATGATGCTGGCCTTCGAGCTGGTGATCATCTACAAGCTGTGGCTGTCCACCCGCGAGTTCACGCGAGTCACCCGCGACATCAACACGGCGCTGGCCCGGCTCGAAACGGAGGAGCAGCGCCCGGCCGCCTGACCGGAGTCAGCCGACCGGCGCGTCGCTCTCCTCAGGAGGCTCCCACGCGGGAGCGCCGGTCGGGTACCACCACCCCCAGGCCCCAGTGGATGACCAGCGCCGACACGAAGCCGACGACCCAGCCGTAGTCGGCCAGCGGCGCCAGGACCGGGATCAGGCCGTTCTCGGGGAAGGGGCCCTCGCCCGGCGCCGAGTGCGAACCGCCGATCGCGAGCACCGCGCCCACGACGAAGGCCACCAGCGCCCGCCAGTTCCACCCGCCCGCGTACCAGTACGCCGAGTCGCGGGTGTAGAGGGCGGTGAGGTCCATGCGGGTCCGGCGCAGCAGCCAGTAGTCGGCGACGAGGATGCCGCCCACGGTGCCCAGCACGCCGCCGACCGTGCCGAGCCAGGTGAAGATGTACACGTTCGGGTCCGAGATCAGCCGCCAGGGGAAGATCAGGACACTGACCACGCACGTGATGACCGCGCCCGTCCGGAAGCTGATCAGCGTCGGCTTGAGGTTGGCGAGGTCGTAGGCCGGGCCGACGAGGTTCGCGGCGATGTTGGTCGAGACGGTCGCCAGCAGCACCACGAAGATCGCGAACAGCAGCGCGATCCCGTTCGACATCTGCGCCACGATGTCCACCGGGTCCCACAGCGGGGCGCCGTACACGGCCTGCGTGCCCGCGGTGACCATGACGGCCAGCAGCGCGAACGCCGCCATCGTGGTGGGCAGGCCGAACGTCTGCCCCAGCACCTGCGCGCGCTGGGAGGAGGCGAACCGCGTGAAGTCGCTGATGTTGAGGCTCAGCGTCGCCCAGAAGCCGATCATGGCCATGAGGGACGGGAAGAACAGCGCCCAGAACTCCGGCCCCCAGCCGAGTTCGGAGTTGACCGCCAGCAGCGGGCCGAAACCGCCCGCCTGCACGACCATCCATCCCAGCAGCGCGACGCCGCCGACCAGCATGAGCGGAGCCGCCCACACCTGCACCTTCCGCACGCCCTCCATGCCCCACAGGATGATCCCGAGCTGGGCCACCCAGAACAGCCCGAAGGACAGCCACATCGTCCACGGCTGCCCGCCGACCTCGGCCGCGCCGCTCCACCCGTCGCCGAACACGCGGCCCGCGAGGATGTGGACGCCCTGGCCGCCGATCCACGTCTGGATGCCGTACCACCCGCACGCCACGGCGCCGCGGATCAGCGCGGGCAGGTTGGCGCCGCGCAGTCCGAAGGAGGCGCGCGCGAACACCGGGAACGGGACGCCGTACTTCGCGCCGGCGTGGCCGGTGAGGACCATGGGGACGAGGACGATCAGGTTGCCCAGGGCGATCGTCAGGACCGCCTGCCGCCAGTCCATCCCCACGGCGATCAGACCGCTGGCGATGGTCCACGCGGGCAGGTTGACCGACATGCTGATCCACAGGGCGGTGAAGCTGCCGGTGCCCCAGGTGCGCCAGGACATGGGCACGGGGTGCAGGTCTTCGTTGACGAACGGGCCCTCGGGCAGGTTCTGGCCCTCGGGCATGGAGACCCGGCCGTCGGGGTGGGCGACGGAGGGTGAGGTGGCGGGTTCGGGTGAGGGAGGAGCGTGGGTCACGGATCACCTGGTTTCGGCGGTGCTGACGGGGGATCTGAGGTGGGCGGGGGACACGGGCAGGACCCGCGTTGGTGGGGGGAACGCCCGGGTTCGTCCCGGACCGCCGATCATTTTCACACGTGAGCGGGGGGACCTGGCGTCCCTCCGCCCGCCGCGCACCACCGGGCGGGTGGACGCGGCGGGCGGAGGGCGCGTGGGGTCGGGCCCCGGGAACCCTCCGGCCCGGGGTTCGTCGGTCTCGCACGTCGGACGGTCCGCGAGACGCGTGTCGGCTCCGTGTCTCAGGACACGGCCGGGATCACCTCACGGCCGTAGACGTCGATGACCCCGTCCACGTCGTCGTGCATCGCGTACACCGCGAACTGGTCGACGCCCGCCTGGCGCAGCCGCTCCAGCTTGGCGACGTGTTCCTCCACCGGGCCGACCAGGCAGAACCGGTCCACGATGGCGTCGGGCACGAACTCGGTGTCCGGGTTGCCCGCCCGGCCGTGGTGGCTGTAGTCGTAGCCCCGCCGGGAGCGGATGTAGTCGGTCAGCTCCTCGGGGACGGCTCCCGAGTGCTCGCCGTACCTCTCCACCAGGTCGGCGACGTGGTTGCCCACCATCCCGCCGAACCACCGGCACTGCTCGCGCGCGTGCGCCAACCCCTCGGCCGAGCCGTCCGTGACGTAGGCGGGCGCCGCCACGCACACGGTCACGTCGTCTGGATCCCGACCGGCGTCCGCCGCCGCCGACCGCACGGCCTTGACCATCCACTCGGTCAGGTATGGGTCGGCCAGTTGCAGGATGAAGCCGTCGGCGCACCGGCCCACCAGGTCCAGCGCCCTGGGTCCGTAGGCGCCCATCCACACCGGCAGGGAGCCGTCCCGCACCCACGGGATGCGCATCGGGGCCCCGTCGACGTCCGCCTCCCTCCCCTCGGCGAGGTCCCTGATCGCCGACATCGCCTTCTCCAGCCGCGCCAGGGTCGCGGGCTTGCGCCCCGCGACGCGCATCGCCGAGTCGCCGCGCCCGATGCCGCACACCGTCCGGTTCCCGAACATGTCGTTGAGCGTGGCGAAGAGCGAGGCGGTCACCTCCCACGTCCGCGTGCTCGGGTTGGTCACCATCGGTCCGACGACGAGGTTCTCCGTGCGCTCCAGGATCCGGCTGTAGATGACGAACGGCTCCTGCCACAGCACCACGGAGTCGAAGGTCCACCCGTGGGTGAACCCGAGCCCGTCGGCGCGCGCCATCCGCTCCACCAGCAGGTCGGCGGGCGGGTCGGTCTGGAGGACGAGTCCGATGTCCATGCTGATCTCTCCTCTCAGACCAGGTACTGGCAGGTGGACCGGGGCACGTACCGGCCGTGCCCGGCCTCGCCCAGGTAGGTTCCGTCGTCGACCACGACGCGCCCGCGCGACAGCACCGTCCTGGCCCTGCCGGTGACGCGTCTGCCCTCGTAGGCCGAGTAGTCGACGTTCATGTGGTGGGTCTCGGCGGAGATGACCTGTTCGGCGCGGGGGTCGTAGACCACGATGTCCGCGTCCGCCCCCGGCGCCACCGTCCCCTTGCGCGGGTGGAGGCCGAACATGCGGGCGGGCGTGGCGCAGGCGATCTCGATCCACCGCCGTCGGCTGATGTGCCCGTCCACCACGGCCTGGTGCAGCAGGTCCATCCGGTTCTCCACACCCGGCATGCCGTTGGGGATCTTGGAGAAGTCGCCCACGCCCAGGTCCTTCTGCCCGGTGAAGCAGAACGGACAGTGGTCGGTGGAGACCACGGACAGGTCGTTCGTGCGCAGCGCTCGCCACAGGAGCTCCTGGTGCTCCCTGGGCCGCAGCGGCGTGGAGCACACGTACTTGGCGCCCTCGAACCCCGGCTCGGCCAGGTTGTCCGTGGACAGGAACAGGTACTGCGGACAGGTCTCGCCGAACACGTTGAGGCCCTTGTCCCGGGCGCGGGCCAGTTCCTCGACCGCCTCGCCCGCCGACACGTGCACCACGTACAGCGGCGCCCCGGCCACGCGGGCGAGCTGGATCGCGCGGTGGGTGGCCTCCGACTCCAGCAGCGCCTTGCGGACCTCGCCGTGGTGGCGCGGGTCGGTCCTGCCCTCGGCCAGGGCCTGCTCGACCAGCACGTCGATGGCGATGCCGTTCTCCGCGTGCATCATCGTCAGCGCGCCGTTGGCCGCGCCGCGCTGCATCGCGCGCAGGATCCGGCCGTCGTCGCTGTAGAAGACACCCGGGTAGGCCATGAACAGCTTGAACGACGTGACGCCCTCGTCGACCAGGACGTCCATCTCCTTGAGCGAGGACTCGTTGACGTCGGACAGGATGGCGTGGAAGGCGTAGTCGATCGCGCACGTCCCGTCCGCCTTGGCCATCCACGTGTCCACTCCGGCGCGGACGGACTGGCCGGGGCTCTGGATCGCGAAGTCGACGATGGTGGTGGTGCCGCCCCAGGCCGCGGCCCGGGTTCCGGTCTCGAAGGTGTCGGCCGACTGGGTGCCGCCGAACGGCATCTCCATGTGGGTGTGCGCGTCCACGCCGCCCGGGATGACGTAGTGGCCGGCGGCGTCGATGACGGCGGCGTCGCCGCGCGCCCAGCTCTCGGCGGTCTCGGTGCCCCGCAGGGCCAGGGCGGCGACCCGCTCGTCCTCGACCAGGACGTCGGCCTCGACCTCCTCCGCCGCGGTGACGACCAGGCCGCCTCGGATGACGGTGCGTCCCATGCTCGCCGCCCCCTAACCCTCGACCAGTGGGCCGTAGGCGTCCGGGCGCCGGTCCCGGAAGAAGGCCCACTGCTGGCGGACCTCGTCGATCAGGTCGAGGTCGAGGTCGCGTACGACCAGCTCCGCCTCGGTGTCGGAGGCGACGTCGCCGACGAACTGGCCGCGCGGGTCGACGAAGTAGCTCGTCCCGTAGAAGTCGTTGTCGCCGTACTCCTCGACGCCCACGCGGTTGATCGCGGCGACGTAGTAGGCGTTGGCCACCGCCGACGCGGGTTGCTCCAGCTTCCACAGGTAGGCGGACAGGCCGCGGCTGGTCGCGGACGGGTTGTACACGATCTGGGCGCCGCCGAGCCCCAGCGCGCGCCAGCCCTCCGGGAAGTGGCGGTCGTAGCAGATGTAGACGCCGATCCGGCCGACGGCGGTGTCGAAGACCGGCCACCCGAGGTTGCCGGGGCGGAAGTAGTACTTCTCCCAGAAGCCCTTGACCTGGGGGATGTGGTGCTTGCGGTACTTGCCGAGGTAGCTGCCGTCGGAGTCGATGACGGCGGCGGTGTTGTAGTAGAAGCCGGGCCCCTCGACCTCGAAGACCGGCAGGACCATCACCATGTCGAGTTCCTTGGCCAGGGCCTGGAAGCGGGTGATCGTGGGGCCGTCGGGCACGGGCTCGGCCCAGCGGTGGTGCTCGGCCTCCTGGACCTGGCAGAAGTAGGGGGCGTTGAAGACCTCCTGGAAGCCGATGACCTTCGCCCCCTGCGCGGCGGCGTCGCGCGCGTACTTCTCGTGGGCGGACAGCATGGATTCGGTGTCGCCGGTCCACTCGGTCTGGACGAGTGCGGCACGGACGGTGTGCGGCATGGTTCCCTCGCTCCTTGCTGAGCGCCGCCCGGTCCGGGCGGCCAAGAACGCCTGAAGTGTCCGCGTATGGCCTGTTCGCACGAGTGGTGGGAGCAGGTGGTGCGCGTGCCGTCGCACCCTAAGGAAGAGGGGAATGGCCGGTCAACGTCCGACATTCTCGCGGCCGTGATTCGGTCGTGTTGCGCCGGTTCACTAATGGGACGGATGGTAGGTAATGTCCGTTGAGTGGGCGTGAATATTCGGAGGAAATGCCAGGTTTGACCCGGATTCTCCGCTGAATTTCAGAGATCCGCACAGGACACGCGTGAGGGCCGCCGGTGGTGGTTCCGGCGGCCCTCGCGGCGGTCACGTCGCCGTGGGAACGGGGTCGTGCGACCCGACGGTTCAGTCGACGAGGGACACGTTGGTCTCGTTGCCGCCGTAGGTCTCCGAGCTGACGCCCATGTGGGTGATCGCGCTCGCGTCGGGGACGTCGAAGGCGATCGTCACGCTGGAGAACGCGCCCCCGGCGTCGAGGCTGACGAAGACGCTGCCGCCGTTGATCTCACGGGTGAGGTCGTAGTCCTCCTCGTACTGGGTCCCGTCGTCCTCGTAGACGTGCTGCTCGTCCATCCAGAACGAGGTGGAGGAGCCGTCGGGGTCGGCGACGTCGATCTCGACCACGAGGTACTCGCCGGCCGGGGTGTAGCCCTGCAGTTCGTCGACCACGTCGACGCCGGTGACGACGTACGTCAGCCCCTCGTGCTCGAACTCGTCGCCGATCGTCTCCATGCCGGAGGTGTCGATCTCGGGGTCGGCGGGCGCCTCCGGGGCCTCGGGGTCCTCGACACCGGGGTCGTTGTCCTGGGAGTTCTCACCGGGGTCGCGGGGCGCGACGCTCGGATCCGAGTCGTTCCCGTTGAAGACCACCACGAGCAGGACCACGAGGACCACACCGATCACGAACAGCGCGGCGCAGCCCAGCCCGAGGAAGAGCCACGGGGACTTCTTCTTCTGCTGCGGGGGCTGCTGGCCGTACGGGTTGCCGTACGGGTCGACCGGCGGGGCGGCGTAGGGGTTGCCGTGCTGCTGGGCGTAGGGATCACCGTGCTGCTGCGCGTACGGGTCGCCGGGCTGGCCGTAGGGAGCGCCGCCCTGGTTGTACGGGTCGCCGCCGTGGCCGTACGGGTCACCCTGGTTGTACGGGTCGCCGGGCATCCCCGGGCCGCCCGGAGGCGGGCCCATGGGCGGCTGACCGCCGGTGGGCGGACCCATGGGGGGCTGACCGCCGGTGTGGGGCCCCTGCGGGGGCATACCGGGCGGCGGGCCCTGGTAGGGGTCGTTCGGAGGAGGCTGGCTCATGGCGGTCCTTGGCTTTCTGCCGTGGTGCGGGGCGAGCCCGAGCCCGGGAGGGGTTCCCTACCCGCGGTTCGGGTCGAGGCGTCGGCCGGGGGCGCCCGCGATCGGCGGCTGCTCGTTCTGTGTCGGGTCAGACGTCCGCGGGAACGGATCGGTTCTCCCACGCGACGTGCCTACTGTGGGGTCATGGCACGACTGCTCATCGTTCACCACACCGTCTCGCCCGCCACCCAGGAGATGCTGGCCGCGGTGCTCGACGGTGCCCACACCGACGATATCGAAGGCGTGGAGGTGCGGACGAGGCCAGCCCTGGCCGCGACCGTCATCGACCTGCTGGAAGTCGACGCCGTACTGCTCGGGACGCCCGCCAACATCGGCTACATGAGCGGTGCCCTCAAGCACTGGTTCGACACGGTGTACTACCCGGCCCAGACCGACACCGAGGGGCTGCCGTACGCGCTCTTCGTGCACGGCGACAACGACACGTCCGGGGCGGTGCGCGCGGTGGAGTCGATCGCCAAGGGAATGGGCTGGCGGCGCCAGCGCCCGCCGGTCTCCGTCACCGGTCGGCCGGGCGCCGAGGCCCGGGAGGCGTGCTGGGAGCTGGGGGCCGTCATGGCGCTCGCGGCGCTGGGCGAGGCCTGACCCCGAGCACGGGCGGACGCCGCTCCGGTTCAGCTCGCGGCGGCGGACTGGTGGCGGGCGACCTGGGCGTGGAGTTGGGCGAGCGCGTAGCTGGTGACCTTGTCGCCGCTGGTGGCCTTGGACCCCATCTGCCTGCGCACCCAGAGCAGGGCGTCGGAGGTCTCCTGGCCGTAGCGGCCGTCGACCCCGTGCTCGGGCAGGCTGGCGCCCGCGTACGTGAGCATCTGCTGGAGCAGCGTGACGCGGCTTCCGGAGTCACCGACCTTGAGTCCGAGCATGTCGTCTCCTGATCCTGGGGGAGCCCCTGGGCGTTGGGTGAAGGTGCCGTCCTCGACCAGGGCGTAGAGCACGCTCCCCGGGCACGAGGTGGATACGAAGTCGCGATGTCCGAGCACCCTTCCGGACACGCCGTGCTCGGACATGAGCCAGGCGCGCAGTCGGCGGACGCCGTCGATCTGCGCGTCGGTGGGCCGCTCGCCCTCGCCGATCATCAGGCTGACGCTGTAGTAGCCGGAGTTGCCCGATCTGGTGCCCTGGGCGGCCTGGTAGCGGAACAGCCCGCGGCCCTCGAAGACGCCGCCCTCGACCGAGACGCCGAAGCTGTACCCGATGTCGGCCCAGCCGCGGCCGTTGACGTGGTGGTCGCGCGTGCTCTTCCAGTAGGCGACGCACGCGGCGTGGCCGTCGAGGTGGGTCGCCGGTCCGTTGTAGTGCACGACGAGACCGGACTCGGGGTCGGCGTAGTCGGCGGGCGAGGTCGCGGACCACCCGAAGTAGGTCCGCGGGTAGTCGATCACGGGTGCCTCCTGCGGGTAGCGGGGGAGAAGACTCGATGCGACGAACCCACACGGTGGATTACCGGGTGTTCACCGATAGTGTTCCCACTCCGCGACGGATTCCAGCCCCGAATCGGAGGAATCTCGGCCGGTCAGCCCGGCTGGGGTCCGTTGCGTCCCGCCGCTCCCCGCGCCCCGGTGGTCCCTAGGGCAGGAGGGTGTACGCGAGGATCAGCAGGACCACGACCACGACCACCAGCACGACCACCACCACCCCGAGCCGCACGTACTCAAGGTCGGGGCGTGCTGGCACAGGGAAAGGACGCGGAGCGGTGGTGGGACCGGGGGCCGCCTCCGGATCGGGGGTAGGCAGCGGCCACAGCACCCTGAGCGGGAACCTCGCGTCCGCCCTGCGCAGCGCCCTCGCGGCTAGGCGGAGGTCGTCGGCCACGTCGATATCCGCCACGTACAGACGCCAGATCTCGGCGACCTGCTCGGCCGTCTCGGCGAGATCCACCTCGTCGGTCCACGCGGGGTCCTCGGCCACCTCCCCGTGGGCCTCCACGTCCAGCGCCACCCGCCACCGCCCGTCCTCGGCTGTGACCGGAGACAGCAGGAACACCAACTCCCCGGTCGCGACGGGCCTGCGGATCGAGACGGGGGCGGGGCCGCGCTCGCCCCGTAGCCGGGCCATCCAGCGGTCGGCGTCTACCTCCACGACCAGCCGTTCGGGCTCCTCGCCACCGGAACGGCTCGTGTGCACCACGATCTCCAGGCCCGAGAACCCGCGCGCGGTACAGTGCAGCTCCACCCGCGCGTCGTACTCCCGCTCGCGCTCACGGAAGGCGATCGCCAGCGAGCTCGTCCCGGTCCGGTCCCACCTGTGTACGGTCACTTCGACGGGGCGCTCTTCCTCCGGGCGGTCCTCCCCCGCCCACCGCTCGATCTCTGGGAGACGGACGTGGTACACGGCGCCGGGAAACAGGTGCTCGCCGCGCATCAGTCGCGCGTCGATCTCGACCTCGGTCCAGCCGAGGAGATCGGCGAACTCCTCGCGGGTCATCGGGAGCGGCTCCGTCTCGTCCTCTTGGAAGGAACGCGAGGCCTCCAGCAACGACTCCTCCGCCGCCCTCGCCTCGCTTTGGTGGGCCTCGATCAAACGAGCGAACCCCAGATCGGAGAACTCCTCCAGAGACGGGAGCAACAGGCGACCGTCCTCCACCCGCAGACTGGTGAGAGCCTCGTGCAGGGCGGCGGTGAGGTCGGCCAGGAAGGTTTCGGACACGGCGGGGACGATGAACTCCTGGTGTGTGTGCGGCATGGGGGGCTCCGAACGTCGAACCAGTGGTCATCGGTTCGGACGCACCCCGTCCCGTCCCGGTTCCCCAGGGACGGGAGCGTGAGCTACGGGGCTCAGTCGAGTGGGGGTGTTCGGTCACGCCGGGTGACCGGATGTGGCCAGGACATTGCCGTGCCGTGACCGACTGATTACCGTTGGTTCATGGTGTACCAGGAGTACGGACCCGAGGACCTGTCCGCCATCGTCGGCCAGGGGTGGGCCGACGAAGTCCGCGCCGCGCCGCGCGAGTACTTCATCCCCGACCGCGCCCAGGCCACGCCCATGTCGGACGCGCTGAGCCACTGGATCGACCGCGCCGAGGACCCCGACCGCTGGCGCGCGGCCGTGTACAGCGACACGACGATCCTGACCCAGGTCGACGACGGCGCGACCGAGCTGACCGAGGAGACGGCCACCCGCAAGATCCCGTCCAGTTCCTCGACAGCGCCCAGCCTCGTGGGCGACTTCCTCGACCTGCTCGACCCGCGCCCCGGGGACCGGGTGTTGGAGATCGGCGCCGGAACCGGCTGGACCGCCGCCCTGCTGTCGGCGCGGCTCGGGGACCAGGCCGTGACCACGGTCGAGGTCGACGAACAGGTCGCCAAACGGGCCGAGGAGAACCTGCGACGTGCCGGGTTCGCGCCCAGGGTCGTTATCGGGGACGGCGCGCTCGGGCACCCGGACGGAGCGCCCTACGACCGGGTACACGTGACCTGCGGGATCAGCACAGTTCCCTACGCGTGGGTGGAGCAGACCCGGCCGGGTGGCGTGATCGCCCTCCCGTGGCTGCCCAACAGTGTGCGCGGACAGCAGCTCGTGCTCACCGTCTCCGACGGTCAGGCCGTCGGCCGGTTCCATGGCCGAGCCTCGTTCATGATGATGCGCGCCCAGCGTGGGGAGCTTCCGCCGCCTGTGGACGAACCCCGCTACTCGTCGACACGGGTCGAGCCGTCGCGGATCTTCGAGGCCGGACCCGGGTTCACGGCGGCTCTGTCCGTGCTCCTGCCCGGGGTGCTGCTCACCAACTGGGAGTGGGGAGAGGACAGGGGGACCCTACGGGATCCGGCCAGCGTGTCCTACGCGTCAGCGTCCGGAACCGGCCTCGGCGGCTCGGCGGAGGCCATGCAGGTCGGCCCGCGTGATCTGTGGAGCGAGCTGGAGGACGCCTACCGCACGTGGCTGAAGTGGGGGAGCCCCGGTGTGGAGCGCCTCGGCGTCACCGTCGACCGGACGGGGCAGCACGTGTGGGTGGATTCGTCGGAGAATCGCATAGCGGAAGGGACGGAAGGTCCATGGGACAACACCGCAAGGAAGTGAACTGCTTCCATTGCAAAGGCAAGAAGGAGATCACGCAGAACCACGACGGCCAAGCCATCGTCATCCCCTGCCCGATGTGCAACGGCACCGGTAAGCAGCCCTCATAGCCCCCACCATCGCCACGGGTCGGAACTCCAGACCGACCTGAAACGGGGCGTGCCCCCGCCCGGAAGTCGGGGGCGGGGACACGCGGATCGGGGGTGTGGCGGGGTCAGATCCGCTCCCACGCCTCCGTGAGGACCTTGCGCAGGATGCGTTCCATCTCGTCGAAGTGCTCCGGGCCGCAGGTCAGCGGCGGCGACAGCTGCACGACGGGCTCGCCGCGGTCGTCGGCGCGGCAGACCAGACCGGCCTCGAACAGCGCCTGGGACAGGAAGCCCTTGAGCAGTCGGGTCGACTCCTCGGCGGTGAAGACCTCCTTGGTCTCCTTGTTCTTCACCAGCTCGATGCCGTAGAAGAACCCGTCACCGCGCACGTCGCCGACGATCGGCAGGTCGAGCAGCTTCTCCAACGTCGCGCGGAACACCGGGGCGTTCTCGCGCACGTTGTCGAGGATGCCCTCCTTCTCGAACAGGTCGATGTTGGCGAGCGCGGCGGCCGCGGCGACCGGGTGGCCGGCGAAGGTGACGCCGTGCAGGAAGACGTTGCCCTCCTCCTTGAACGGCTCCATCAGCCGCTCGCGGGCGATCACACCGCCCAGCGGCACGTAACCGCTGGTGGCGCCCTTGGCGAAGGTGATCATGTCCGGCAGGTAGCCGTACTTGGTGGCGCCGAAGTACTCACCGAGGCGCCCGAACGCGCAGATGACCTCGTCGGAGACCATGAGCACGCCGTAGCGGTCGCAGATCTCGCGCACGCGCTGGAGGTACCCGGGCGGCGGCGGGAAGCAGCCGCCGGAGTTCTGCACCGGCTCGACGAAGACCGCGGCGATGGTGTCCGGGTCGTTCTGGAGGATCGCGTCCTCGATCTGGTCGGCGGCCCAGCGGCCGAAGGCCTCGGGGTCGTCGCCGTGGACGGGCGCGCGGTAGAAGTCGGTGTTCGGCACCTGGATGGTGCTCGGCACCAGCGGCTCGAACGGGGTCTTGATGCCCTGGAGCCCGGTGATGGACAGCGCGCCGAGGCTGCTGCCGTGGTAGGCGATCTTCCGGCTGATCACCTTGTGCCGGAGCGGCTCGCCGATCGTCTTGAAGTACTGGCGGGCGAGCTTCCAGGCGGACTCGACGGCCTCGGAGCCGCTGGTGGTGAAGAACACGCGGTTCAGGTCACCGGGGGCGAGGTCGGCGAGCCGGTCGGCCAGCTCGACGGCCTTCGGGTGAGCATAGGTCCAGATGGGGAAGTACGCGAGCTCCTTCGCCTGCTCGGCGATGGCGTCGGCGATCTCCGTGCGGCCGTGTCCGGCCTGGGAGACGAACAGGCCGGCGAGACCGTCCAGGTACTTCTTGCCGTTCGAGTCGAAGACGTGGACGCCCTCACCGCGGGTGATGACGGGGACGTCGGCATCGTCGTAGGCGGCCATCTCCGTGAAGTGCATCCACAGGTGGTCCTTGGCGGCCCGCTGAACGTCCTGCGGGCTCAGGCTCGCTGCCACTTGGTGCTCCCATGATCGCTGGGTGGGTGCGGGGACCGTGTGGAAGGTCGGTCGACCCGTGGGTCCCTGCATGGACCCGCTATAGAAATAGTGGCACGGACGCGGCTTTTGTCAAGTATCCGTCGCGAAACCGAACCTTTACAACGGAATCACTTGATCTTGTGCGTGTCAGGTGGCAACGTGACCTGAGACACCGACACCGCGCGCGAACGTGCTTGACCAGGCAAGGGAGTAGACGTGACCGAGAGGCACGACCTCGACCATCTCAGGAACTTCGTCAACGGGGAGTACGTCGACACGATCGACGGAATCCGCAGCGACATCGTCGACCCGTCGACCGGCAAGGTCTTCGCCACGGCTCCTGTCTCGTCCGCCGCCGACGTCGACCACGCCTTCCAGGTCGCCCAGCGCGCCTTCGACGGCGGCTGGCGCGACACCACCCCGGCCGAGCGCCAGATCGCCCTCAACCGGTTCGCCGACGCCGTCGAGGCGCGCGCCGACGAGCTGGTCGAGGCCGAGGTGCGCAACTGCGGCAAGCCCGTGGCGCTGACCAAGAGCGAGGAGATCGCCCAGGTCCTGGACGCGCTCCGGTTCTTCGCCGGTGCGGCGCGCAACCTGGAGGGCCGCGCCGCGGGCGAGTACATGGCCGACCACACCTCGTGGATCCGCCGTGAGCCGATCGGCGTCGTCGGGCAGATCTCGCCGTGGAACTACCCGATGGCGATGGCCGCCTGGAAGATCGGCCCCGCGCTGGCGGCGGGCAACACCATCGTCCTCAAGCCCTCGGACACCACCCCGGTCTCCACGCTGCTGCTCGCCGAGATCGCGTCCGAGTTCCTTCCCGCGGGCGTGTTCAACGTGATCTGCGGCGACCGCGACACCGGACGCGCGCTCGTCGACCACAAGATCCCGCAGCTCATCTCGCTGACCGGCTCCACCCGCGCCGGGTTCGAGGTCGCGCAGGCCGGTTCCCGCGACCTCAAGCGCCTCCACCTGGAGCTCGGCGGAAAGGCGCCGGTCATCGTCTTCGACGACGCCGACGTCGAGCGCGCCGCCGCCGGGATCGCCGAGGCCGGGTTCTTCAACGCGGGCCAGGACTGCACCGCCGCCACCCGCGTCCTCGCCGCACCGGGCATCCACGACGACTTCGCCGCCGCCCTGGCCGAACAGGCGCGCGGCACCGTGACCGCCCCGCCGAGCAACCCCGACGCGCTGTTCGGCCCGGTCAACAACGCGAACCAGCTCGCCCGGGTCAGCGGGTTCGTCGAGCGCACCCCGGACCACGCCGAGATCCTCGCCGGCGGTCAGCGGGTCGGCGACGAGGGCTACTTCTACGCGCCCACGGTCGTGTCCGGCCTCCAGCAGGGCGACGAGCTGGTGACCGACGAGATCTTCGGCCCGGTCATCACCGTCCAGCGCTTCACCGACGAGGACACCGCCGTCCGGTGGGCCAACTCGGTCGAGTACGGCCTGGCCTCCAGTGTCTGGACCAGGGACCACGCCCGGGCGCTGCGGGTCTCCCGCCGCCTCGACTTCGGCTGCGTGTGGATCAACACCCACATCCCGATCACCGCGGAGATGCCGCACGGCGGCTTCAAGCACTCCGGCTACGGCAAGGACCTGTCGATGTACTCCTTCGACGAGTACACGCGGATCAAGCACGTCATGAGCTACATCGGTGACTGACCCGGCGTCCGACCCGGCGGCTGACCGGGACCCCGGCCGGGCGGTCGCCCGGCCGGGCGAGCTGCCCGACCGGCATCCCCCAACACCAGGAACGAGAGCTGACAGGAGCCTCCCCGCCATGGCCACAAGCACCACGACATCTCCGCCCGAGGCGCCCGCCGAGACCCTGGACCCGGCGCAGGCCCCGGCCATCAGCCTGGAGGGCGTGACCAAGTCCTTCCGCTCGGGTTCGGAGACGGTCACGGCCGTGGCCGGGGTCGACCTGACCATCGCCCAGGGGGAGTTCTTCTCGCTGCTCGGGCCGTCGGGCTGCGGCAAGACCACCACCATGCGGATGATCGCCGGGTTCGAGGAGCCGACCGCGGGCGTCGTCCGGCTCGACGGCCGCGACGTCACCGGGATCTCGGCCAACCACCGCGACGTCAACATGGTCTTCCAGAGCTACGCGCTCTTCCCGCACATGAGCGTCGCCGAGAACGTGGCGTTCGGGCTCCGGCGGCGCGGCGTCGCCAAGGCGGAGATCCGCACCAGGGTCGCGGAGATGCTCGACCTCGTGGAACTCGGCCACCGCGCCAAGCACCGGCCCTCCCAGCTCTCCGGCGGCCAGCAGCAGCGGGTCGCGCTGGCCCGGGCGCTGGTCAACCAGCCCAGCGCGCTCCTGCTCGACGAGCCCCTGGGCGCCCTCGACCTCAAGCTCCGCCAGTCCATGCAGGTCGAGCTCAAGCGCATCCAGCGCGAGGTCGGCATCACCTTCGTCTACGTCACCCACGACCAGGGCGAGGCGCTGACGATGTCGGACCGCATCGCGGTGATGAACCACGGCCGCGTCGAGCAGCTCGGCACGCCCGCCGAGATCTACGAGCGCCCCGCCACGCGGTTCGTCGCCGACTTCATCGGCACCAGCAACCTGCTCACCGGGACGGTCGGGGACCGCACGGACGCGGGGGCGTGGCGGGTCGAGGTCGGCGACGGCGCGACCGCCCTGGCCGCCGGACTGCCCGACGGCACCGAGGCGGGCGCCGAGGTCCACCTGACCGTGCGGCCGGAGAAGGTCCGCATCGCCGTGGACGAGCCCGAGGGGGCGGTCAGCCGCGTGCCGGGCACGGTCACCGAGACGGTCTACCTCGGCTCGGCCACGCACTACCAGGTCGACATCGGCGCCGACCAGCAGGTCACCGTCTACCAGCAGAACACCTCGGGCTCCGGCCTCGTCGCCGAACGCGGCGCACGGGTGTGGCTGTCCTGGACACCCGAACACTCCTACGCGCTGTCCGACTGACACGACCACGACCGCGACCGGGCCGACCCGCTCCAGAGCCCGCCCGACCCGGTCACCGTGACCCGGCCCAGAGCCGGTCACCACAGCCGCATCCCCCGACCAGAAGCAGGGAACGACGACATGAACCACAGCTCTCGCCCGTCACCCACCACCGCCCAGCAGCAGCTCCTGCGCGGGCTGACCCGCCGCCGCCAGCGCGGCCCGCTGGCCGTGCCCGGCATCAGCCGCCGCGGCACGCTCCAGGCGGGCGGCGTCGCCGCAGCCGCGCTCGCCCTCTCCGCCTGCGGTGTCGGCGGCCAGCAGCGCGAGACCGAGTCCGTCGAGAACTACTGGGGCGACAAGGAGCGGACCGGCTCCCTGCGGTTCGGCAACTGGCCGCTGTACATGGACTCCGAGCGCACGCAGCTCCAGCAGTTCACCGAGGCGACCGGGATCGAGGTGGACTACAAGGAGGACGTGCAGGAGGCGGCGCAGTTCTTCGGGCAGATCCAGCCCAAGCTGGCCAGCGGCGACGACACCGGCTACGACCTGATGGTCCTGCCCAACGGCTTCGAGCTGGCCAAGCTGATCGAACTCGGCTACCTCGTGCAGCTGGACCACACCCGGCTCGGCAACTTCGCCGACTACGCGGGCGAGGCCTACAAGGTCACCGCCTACGACCCCGGCAACCGCTACACCATCCCCTACACCTCGGGCATCACCGGCATCGCCTACAACCCGGAGTACGTCGACCGGGAGATCACGAGCATCGCCGACCTGTGGGACCCCGAGTTCGCGGGCAAGGTGGGCATGATGTCCGACGCCCAGGAGATCGCCAACTTCGGTCTGCTGTACAACGGCGTCAACCCCGCCGACTCCACCCAGCAGGACTGGGAGGCCGCCGCCGACGTGCTCCGGGAGCAGCGCGACGCCGGGATCGTGCGCGCCTACTACGAGCAGGACTTCATCCAGCCGCTGACCAACGGCGACCTGTGGATGACCATGGCCTGGTCGGGCGACATCTACCAGCAGAACGCCGAGGAGGGCACGAACCTCAAGTTCGTCGTCCCCGAGGAGGGAGCCACCCTCTGGACGGACTGCATGATGATCCCCTACACCTCGCAGGCGCCGGTCGACGCGATCGAGCTGATGAACTTCCTGTACGAGCCGGAGATCCAGGCCGGGCTCACCGAGTACATCGCCTACATCACGCCGGTCCCCTACGTGCAGGAGGTCTTCCAGGAGTGGGCCGCCGCCGAGGGCGACACCGAGCGCGCCGAGGAGCTCAGGGAGATGGCGGAGAGCCCGCTGGTCTTCCCGACCGAGGCGGAGTACCAGCGGCTGCACAACTACGTGAACCTGCCAGCCGAGGAGCAGGAGGGGTTCGCGTCCCTCTTCCACGCCATCACGCAGAGCTGACCGCCATGAGCAACCGTAAGTACACCCCGTACGTGCTGGTCCTGCCAGCCTGGGCCTGGCTGGCCCTGTTCTTCGTCGTCCCCATCGGCGGCATGGTGTCGCTGTCCCTGACCACCGGCAACGTGGTCACCGGCTTCCAGCAGACCTTCGAGGTGGGCAACTACGTCACCGCCGTCACCACGTACTGGGAGCAGATCGTCCGCTCCCTGTTCTACGGCGCCTGCGCCACGCTGCTGTGCATCGTCATCGGCTACCCGATGGCCTACTGGATCGCCTTCCGGGGCGGGGCGCACAAGTCCACGTACCTGCTGCTGATCCTGCTGCCGTTCTTCGTGTCGTTCGTGCTGCGGACCATCTCGTGGCGGTTCCTGCTCGCCGACAGCGGCGTCGTGCTGGGCCCGCTGAAGTCGATCGGGCTGATCCCGGGCGACTTCGCCGTGCTCAACTCCTCGCCCGCGGTCATCCTGGGCCTGGCCTACAACTTCCTGCCGTTCATGGTCCTGCCGATCTACGCGGTGCTGGAGCGCATGGACCCGCGGATGGTGGAGGCCGCCCACGACCTGTACGCGGGCCGGATCCAGGCCTTCCTCCGGGTGATCCTGCCGGTGTCGCTGCCCGGAGTGTTCGCCGGTGTGCTGATGACCTTCATCCCGACCAGCTCCGACTACGTGAACTCGTCGGTCCTGGGCGGCACGCACAACACGATGATCGGCAACGTCATCCAGACCCAGTACCTGGTCAACAACAACTACCCGATCGCCGGGGCGATCACGTTCGTCCTCATGGGGCTGCTGCTGGTCGGCATCTTCAGCTACGCGCGGGCCCTGGGAACCGAACGGGTCATGGAGGTGCACACGTGAGCACCGGAGTCGACACACCCACGGTGTCCGGAGGGGCCGCGCCGAGCGGTCCCGGGGGCGCCGAGGCCGCGGCCGGGGGACGGCCCCCGCGTGCGCGGCGGCGGATCGACTGGGGACGCGTCTACACGATCGCGGCCCTGGCCTGGCTGTTCCTGCCGATCCTGTTCATGGCGGCGTTCAGCTTCAACGATCCGGCCGGGCGGCACAACGTCACCTGGCAGGGGTTCACGTTCCGCTGGTACGGGGACGCGCTGGCCTACCCGGACCTGAACCAGGCGATGTTCAACTCGGTGAGCATCGCGCTCCTGACGATGGTGATCTCCGGAGCGCTGGGCACCCTGCTCGGACTGGCGCTGGGCCGCTTCACCTTCCGGGGCAAGCAGCTCACCAACCTGGTGATGTTCTCCGCGATCAGCGCGCCCGAGGTGGTCATCGGCGCGGCCCTGCTGTCCACGTTCCTCATGATGAACGTGACCACGGGCTACTGGACCACGGTCGTGTCGCACGTGATGTTCTGCGTGTCCTTCGTGGCCATCACGGTGCGGGCGCGCGTCATCACGCTGGACCCGAGCCTGGAGGAGGCCGCCCGCGACCTGGGCGCCGGGCCGTTCACCACGTTCCGCCTGGTCACGCTGCCGATGCTGTTCCCGGCGGTGATGTCGGGCGGGCTGCTGGCCTTCGCGCTGTCCATCGACGACTACATCATCACCTCGTTCGTCAGCGGTGACGTGACGACCTTCCCGCTGTGGATCTGGGGCACCACCCGTGTGGGCATCCCGCCGCAGGTCAACGTGATGGGCACGCTGCTGTTCCTGGTCGGCGTGGCCCTGGCGGTGGTCAACGTCATCATGAGCCGACGCAGGCGGTGAGCGGGGCGGGCGCGCCCGCGGGACGCCCGCCCCAACCGAGGACCCCGCCGTGGTCGCACCCGGAGATCCCGGATCCCGGGTGTGTCGCACGTGCGGTCGGGGAGGTGATCCGGCACCATCCGTCCATGCCGGACCGCCTCTCCCTTCCCCAGACCGGGGACCCGTGCCCGCCGGCTGTCGGCGGACACGGTCATCGACAGACGGAGTGATAACGCATGGCCGACGGAGCGACCGCGCGAGCGGAGAGGGCGCTGGAGGGCGCTCGCCCGAAGGTCTTCTGGCTGGACCCGGAGATCGAGGGCCACGACGCGCCCGAGGCGGCGCCGTCCCTGACCGGTGACGTGCACGCCGACCTCGTCGTGGTCGGCGGCGGGTTCAGCGGACTGTGGACCGCGCTCGTCGCCAAGGAGCGCGACCCCGAGCGTGACGTGGTGCTGGTGGAGGCCAGAACCGCCGGATGGGCCGCCTCCGGGCGCAACGGCGGTTTCTGCGCGGCCAGCCTCACGCACGGGTACGACAACGGGGCCGAGCGCTGGCCCGAGGAGATCGCCGAGCTGGAACGGCAGGGCCGCGCCAACCTCGACGGGATCGAGGAGGCGGTTCGGCGGTACGGGATCGAGTGCGAGTTCGAGCGCACCGGGGAGATCCTCGCGGCGACCGCGCCGTGGCAGGCGGAGGGCTTCGAGGAGTCGGCGGCGGCCCTGCACGCGCTGGGCTACGAGGCCCAGGTGTGGGACGCCGAGCGGACGCGTCAGGAGGTGGACTCGCCCACCTACGTCGGCGCGCTGTACGAGCCCGACGCGGTCGCCATGATCCACCCGGCCAAGCTGGCCTGGGGTCTGCGGGCCGCGTGCCTGGAGTCGGGCGTGCGGATCTTCGAGAACACGCCGGTGCGCGCGATCCGGTCCACGCACTCCGGGCTGCGCCTGGAGACGAGCGGGGGAGCACTGCACGCCTCGAAGGTCGCCTGGGGCACGGGAGCCTTCCCGGGGCCGCTGCGCCGCCTGAAGCACTACCTCGCGCCGGTGTACGACTACGCGCTGATGACCGAGCCGCTGAGCGACGAGCAGATGGCGTCGATCGGGTGGAAGGGTCGCCAGGGCCTGAGCGACGCGTCGAACTTCTTCCACTACTACCGGCTGACCTCGGACAACCGGATCCTGTGGGGCGGGTACGACGTCGTCCACCACTACGGGGGCAAGGTGCGCCCGGAGTACGACCAGCGGCCGGAGACCTTCCAGAAGCTGGCGGAGCACTTCTTCGAGAACTTCCCGCAGCTGGAGGGCGTGCGGTTCACGCACACCTGGGGCGGGGTGATCGACACGTGCAGCCGGTTCTCCGGGTTCTTCGGCACGGCGTACCAGGGGCGGCTGGCCTACGCCGTGGGGTACACGGGCCTGGGCGTCGGGGCGACGCGCTTCGGCGCGCAGGTGATGCTCGACAGGCTGGACGGCCTGGACACCGAGCGCACGCGGCTGCGGATGGTGCGGGAGAAGCCGCTGCCGTTCCCGCCGGAGCCGGTGCGGTCGCTGGGGATCGGGCTGACGCTCCGGGCGACGGCCGCCGCCGACCGGAATGACGGCAGGAGGAACCTCTGGCTGCGGACCCTGGACGCGATGGGTCTGGGTTTCGACAGCTAGGACAGGTGTCCGGGCCCGGAGGAGTGAGGGCTTCCGGGGTCGGACGGGCGCGGCCCGGGTCGGTGATCGGCCCGGGCCGCGCCGTGTGTGCGCACGGTGCCCGGCGTCGTCTGACAGGGGAGGGTAAGGCCGGGTCAGGGTTGTCCCGGGCGGTACGCGGCGCGGCGTGGCGTTACCCCCGAATCACGCACCTTGGGGCACGATGGTGACGTCCGCCCGATCAGTTCCACCGCGTGGCCGCCCACCGGCCCGAGTTTCCAGGCCGCGCGGTGCCGGCGTTCGAGGGCCCGGAGCCCGCAGGGGTTCCGGGCACGGCGCCGCCTCGTCAGTACCCGCGCCAGGCGCCCTGGTGGTACTCGATCACGCTCGGCCGCATCAGGGTGGACGCCTCGACCCCGGGGTCGCGCCGGTCCCTCGGGAACACGAGCGCGGCGGCCATCAGGTCGTCGTCGAGGAAGCGCAGCGGCGGCGCGTCGTCGGGCAGGGCCGGGGCCGGTGCCTCACCCGTGGTGGCCAGGTAGAACCCCCAGTTCCCGAACGAGGGCACGTCCACGTTGTACGGGGTGGCCGCCAGCCCGGCCTCCTCCAGGGTGCGGCCCACGCTCCAGAACGCCTCCGGCGCGAAGAACGGGGAACCCGCCTGCACGACGAGCCGCCCGTCGTCGGGCAGGGCCTCGGCGATCAGCGCGTAGAACTCCGCGGAGTACAGCTTCGAGGTGCCGACGTCGTCCCCGTCCGGAAGGTCGGCGACCACCGCGTCGAACTCCCGCCCGTTCTCCTGGAGCCAGCGGAAGGCGTCGGTGTGCACCACCTCCACGCGCGGATCCTCGAACGAGTCCTCGTTGAGTCCGCTGATCACCGGGTCGGTCGACGCCAGTTCCACGACGGCGGGGTCGAGATCGACGACGGTCACCGAGGACACGTCGTCGTAGGCGAGGATCTCCCGCAGCGCCAGGCCGTCGCCGCCGCCCAGCACGAGCACGTCCTCGCGGGGGCCGTCCATCACCGGGTGGGTCAGCGACTCGTGGTAGCGGTACTCGTCCAGGGAGGAGAACTGGAGCGACCCGTTGAGGAACATCCGCACGTCCTCGCCGTCCAGCGACCGCGTGAGCACGATCTCCTGGTACTCCGACCGCTCGGCGTGCACGATCGGGTCGCGGTACAGGGCCTGGCGCGCGTCGATCTCGAACTGGTCGGCGTAGGCGAAGGCCAGTCCGAGCAGACCGAGGACCAGGATCAGCCCGCCGGTCAGCGCCGCGTACGCGCGCTTGCCCAGCTGGGAGCGGAACAGCCACAGCACGACCGCCACCCCCACCACGGCGTTGAGCGCGCCGACCGTGACCGAGCCCTTGGGCAGGCCGAGGAGGGGGAGCAGCAGGAACGGGAAGGCCAGACCGCCGATGAGACCGCCGACGTAGTCCGCCGCGAACAGGTCGGCGACCGCGTCGGAGGCGTCCTGCTTGCGGATCCGCTGGATGAGCGTCATCAGCAGCGGGATCTCCACACCGATCAGCGCGCCGATGACGAACGCGAGCAGGACCAGCGCGGGCTGGTAGGCGGAGAACCAGGCGAACGCCCCGTACAGCAGCAGGACCGACAGGCCGCCGACCAGCGACAGCAGCCCCTCCACGACCGCGAAGGACAGCGCCGGGTTGCCCTGGAGCCGCTTCGACAGCAGCGAGCCGACCCCCATGGCGAACACCATCACCGACAGCACCACGGAGGCCTGGGTGATGGTGTCGCCGAGCAGGTAGCTGCCGATCGCCACCAGCGCCAACTCGTACACCAGACCGCACGCGGCGCAGACGAACACCGCCGTCAGCACGAGGAACCGCGCCACGCGCGGCGGGACCGGCAGGCCGGTCGAGGAGCGGGTGGTGGTCTCGGTCACCGGAACATGCCTCACTCTGCGGGGTGGCCGACCGGAGTCCGGGGTCGGCCCGGGTGGTGGTTCTCGGTCCTCAGGTGAGGGCGGCCGCGATCACCAGGGCGATCGCCACGTGCGCGGTGGCGCTGACCCAGGTGGCCGGGTGCGGCTCGGCGCTGCTGATCATCCGGGCGATCTTGACCGGGGTGATGACGTCGATGAGGACGAAGGCCAGCGCCATGGCGGCGAGTCCGATCGCGCCGTAGACCGCGGTGGAGAGCAGACCGGCGCCCAGGCCCGCCTCGGACTCGCTGCTGAGGATCGCCGAGAACACGACGATGGCCGTGCCCAGCGTGTTGGCCGACACCAGCAGGACGGCGTTGGTGTTGCGCTCCTCCCAGATCAGCGTGTGCAGCTTCCCCGGGGTGAGCAGGTCGACGACGAGGTAGCCCACGATGAGGACGGCGACGCCGACGCCGCCGTAGGCGAGGGCGGACAGGGAGTTGAGGAGAAGGTCGTTCATGATCCTTGCCTGCGAGGTTGGGGGAAGGGGGTCGTTCGTCGGGGACGTGTGCCCTGACGTGCCCGAAGGGTACTCGTTCCTACTTGCCGAACCCGGAGCCGCCGCCGCGGAAGTCGCTGCCGCTTCCGCTGCTGTTCGAGCCGCTGCCGCTGCTGCCGCCGCCGCCGATTCCGCCGAAGAAGAAGAAACCGCCTCCGCCGGAGTGGGAGTCGCCCTCGCACTCGTCGTCGTCGTAGGTCGGGTCCAAGACGTAGTCGTCGTCGGGGCAGTAGTCGGTGGCGCCGCTGTTGCCGCACGCGCCGACAAGTACCAGGATCAGGACGATGACGCCGACGATCACGAGCACCGTGATCCACGTCTTCCTGGAGCTGTCGTCGCCGGACTTGTGGACGTCCATGGAGGGGATCTCCTCACGGATGGGGGATGGTCAGGGGGTGAGCGTGGTCGTCGTCGACACCAGTTCGCCGCTCTGGGGGTAGGCGTGCCAGGTCCTCCAGCTCAGCGGTGCCTCGGGGGTCAGGTGCAGTGCGGTCACGGCGAGCGGGTCGCCGGGGAAGGTGACGTACAGCCCGCCGGGGGAGTCGGCCACCTCGTCGCGGAGGAGGTCGATCCGGCGGGCCAGGTCGCCCGGGTCGAGTGTCTCGACGGTCGACGTGAACCGGTAGTCGCCGTGGCCCCACGAGGGCAGGTCGGCGATGCCGGGCAGCCCGCCGGTGACGTCGGGCAGGCAGGCGACCGTCTCGACGAGGGGGCCGGTCCCGTCACCGGAATCCCGCTCCACGACGACCTGGTGGGACGCGCCGAGGACCCGCAGCCGCACGCGCGGACCCGGCCGTTCGACGGTGCGGACGGCGAGGGCCTCGACCACGGGGTGGCTCAGGGTCCACACCAGGTCGTCCGCCCTGGTGTCGACGAAGGGCGTGCTGATGCTCGCGCGCACGTGCGGCTCAGCTCCCGGGGTAGATCGTGAAGCTGCCGGGGAGGATCTTCTGGCCGGTGGCGGCCTCCCAGCCACCGTGGTCGAACCGCTCGAAGGAGAGCAGCTGGCCGGTGTCGGACTCGTAGTCGGCGTAGTCCAGGCCGCCCTGGGCGCTCAGACCGGTGGTGCCCTCGGAGCGGTAGGAGCCGGTGCCCCTCTCCTCCAGGCGGTAGGTGACGCCCTCGAACTCCAGGGTCTTGGCGTGGGGGGTCAGTTCGGTGTCGGGGCGGGCGGTCCACAGGACCAGCTCCAGGTCGGGGTCCTCCTCGACGGACAGCCAACGCTTGCCGCCGTCGACCTCCAGGAAGTGCTCCGACCAGGTGTAGCCGCCCTCGGACAGACGCAGGGAGCCGCGGATCCAGGTGCGCTCGTGCCCCCAGTCGAGCATGTCGCCCGCCTTGAGCGCGCGGGGGTCGCCGGTGGTGTCGCCCTCGTTGGCGAACGGGTCTCGGGGCGGGGGCGGGGTCTGAGCCCTCACGTTCGTGTTCTTCTTCGCGCGGTTCGACACGATCACGACGCCGATCACGACGCCGACGACGAGCACGGCGAGCAGCAGCAGGAGTTCGGTGGCCAAGGTTCCTCGCTTCGCTGTGGCGGAGGTGACGGTCAACGGCGCCCGTGGGCGTCCCCCGTCTGACGCGCTCCACGGCCGCCCGGTTTCGTCCCTGTCCGGAAACGGCCAGGAAGAAGGCCGTCCGGAGGGGATCTCGCGGACGGCCAGGTTGTGACGTGGGAAGACTATCGGGACCCGTGGGGATCCCCGGTCTCGAGGGGCAGGCTCTCGTCGGCGCCCCAGCGGCTCCACGATCCGGGGTAGAGCCGCGTGTTGGCGTATCCGGCGTGCTCCAGCGCCAGGAGGTCGTGGCAGGCGGTGACACCGGAGCCGCAGTAGGCGGTGATGACGGCGGCGGAGTCGGCCCCGAGCGCGGCGAAGCGCTCACGGAGGACGTCGGGGCTGGACAGGAACCCGTCGCCGTCCAGGTTGGCGGGCCACTCGGCGCTGCGGGCGCCGGGCACGTGTCCGGCGCGGGCGTCGACGGGGGCGGGTTCCTCACCGGTGTAGCGGCCGTACACGCGGGCGTCCAGCAGCAGTCGCGCGGGGTCGCCGATCTCGGCGGAGACCGTCGGGGTGTGCACGACCCGGTCGGCGGGCCACGCCCGCGGGGTGCGGTGGACGGGCGCGCGGCGGGAGTCGCCCTTCTCCAGGTCGCCGGTCCACGTGCGCAGACCCCCGTCCAGGTACGCGGCGGGGGTGCCGAGGACGCGCAGCATCCACACGAGACGGGCGGCGACGGACCCGTTCGCGTCGTCGTAGACCACCACGGCGTCGTGGTCGCCGATGCCCAGGCGGCCGAGCGCGGCGGCGAAGTCGGTCGGCGAGGGGAGGGGGTGGCGGCCGCCCTCGGGGCTGGGCGGTTCGGCCAGGTCGGCGTCGACGTCGGTGAACACGGCGCCGGGCAGGTGCCCGGAGCGGTAGGCCTCGCGCCCGGAGCGGCCGTCGAGGTACCAGCGGGAGTCGACGACGACCACGTCGTCGAGGTGGTCGCGGAGCCAGTCGGCGGACACGGCCACGGGGAGGGTCAAGGGTTGGTCGGACATGGCCGCCAGCCTAGGACCCGCGGGGTCTCGACACACGGTCGCCTCGCGGGAAACGGGGTGGTGGGAGTCGGTCGGACGCCGGTGGGGGCGGCGGTCGGCCCGGCGGCGGTCGGAGCCGGGTCAGCCGCGGTCGGCGGCGAGCCGGTCGCGGTCCCTCCGGTGCACGCGCAGGATCCACCACAGGCCGAGGACCGGCAGGACCAGGGGGACGAAGCCGTAGCCCGAACCGAACCGGGACCACACGGTGTCGTCCGGCAGCAGACCGGGGACGAACACGCTGAGCGCGCCGACCAGGAGCACACCGGCCAGTTCGACGCCGCACGCGGCCAGCGCGACCGTGCGGGACGTGCGACCGGCGCGGGCCAGGCCGACGGCGGCGACCAGGTAGATCACCCCGGCGGCGACCGACAGCGCGTAGGCGAGCGGGGCCTCGTCGAACCTCGTGGCGAGCTGGTAGGAGCCGCGCGCCGTCGCGGCCAGGGCGAACACGGAGTACACCGCGACCAGCAGCCGCCCGGGGCCGGTGCGCAGTGTCCTGTCGGCGGGCGTCGCGGTGTCAGACAACGGGGTTCCAGAGCTGTTCGAGGCGGACCATGAGGACCGCGAGCACCAGGCAGGCGAAGGCGATGACGGCCGGGCCCCACTTGCTGCGCTCCATGAACCCCCAGACCGCGCAGGCGGGCGGTAGGAGGACCACGGTGGCCAGGTAGGACACGAACATGACCGTCTCGGCGGGGCGGTCGCCGCCGACCATGGCCACGGCGGAGACGACGGCCTGACCGATCACCAGGAGCCACAGGACACCCATGCCGATCAGGTGCGGGACCAGCATGGGCTGGTCACGGAAGGTCGAGACGAGGCACCAGCCGGCCATCGCCAGCGACGCCATCTGAATCGTCATGGTCAGCCAGTCGACCACGGCGCCTCCGCTCACACTCGCGTCCGGGCGTCCGCCCATGTCAGCGGTCCGCCGTCAACGACACAGCGTAGTACTCGCGCCGGACCGCCTCGGCCGACCCCCGGTAAGGGGCGGGGACGGCCGGGCGCGCTTTCGCCTTTCGCGCAGGTGGGGCACGTCGGTACGTGCCCGTGGGCCCACGGGAGGCCTGCGTTCGGCAGAGGCGTTGGGTAGGGTCCAGACGCACCCGTCCACGGGTCGCCACGCGGCACACGGCGCCCCTCCGCCGCCGCCCCCGGTTCCCCTTCCCCATCTCGGAGCGCGTCCATGTCCCACCCGCAGTACCCGTCGGACCCGCAGCAGCCGCACGGTCCCCACGACCACGAGTCCGCGCCGGGCGAGCCGCGGTTCGGGCCGCCGCCCGGGGACGCCCGGTACGGTGCGCCGCACCACGGGGACCCGTACGAGGGCGGGCAGCGGTACGGGGACCCGTACCAGACCGGGCGGCAGTACGGCGAGCCCGGATACGCGCCTCCGCCCCAGGGCGACCCGCAGTACGGCTACCAGCCGGGCGGCGCCCAGTACGGCCCGCCGCCCAGGCAGGGGATGTCCACCGGGGGGAAGGTCGCGCTGGCGGTCGGTGGCTCGGTGGGCCTCATCGTCATCGTCGGGCTGGTCATCGCGATCGTGGCGAACCTCGTCGGCGGCGGTGCGGCGGACCCCGAGTCCCCCGTCGCGCAGCCCTCCGCGCGGGAGGAGGCCCCGGCGGCGCAGGAGTCGGCGCCCGACCCGGCGGCCGAGGAGCCCGCGACGGACCAGGGCGTGACCATGACGGCGACCGACGCGGGCACGACGGGCGACATCCTGGACGAGTCCGCCGTCTACACGGTCGTGGACATCGAGATCGTCAACGACTCCGACGAGTCGATCGAGATCAACCCCATCTACTTCACCCTGACGCTCAGCGACGGGTCGTCCGTGAACGACTGGGCCGACGTGCTCTTCGCGGACATCGAGCCGATCATGGTGGGGTCGCTCGCGCCCGGTGACTCGACCTCGGGCCAGATCGCGGTCGTCGGCGAGGTCGAGGTCGTCCAGGTGGAACTGGGCGATCTGATCGGCGAGAGGGAGCCCGTCGTCGCCGAGGTGCGGTGACGGCGCTCGGCGCGGCCAGGGCGTGTTCCGCGGTGACCCCGCGACGCCGACCGCCGGTGGACGCGAGGGGTGTGGGTCGGGAGCGGTGATCAGGTGTGGCGGTGGAGGCACGCCCGGCCACGCGTAGGGCACGATGGTCACGATCCACCCGCCCCGAGGGCGGAGGCGTCCACACCAGGAGGTGCCCCGTGCGGTCCGCACACACCGTCAGCGCCGTCCGCGAGGCCGAGCGCGCGCTCATGGCCCGCCTGCCCGAGGGCGCGCTCATGCGCCGCGCCGCGACCGGGCTCGCGGTGGAGTGCGCCCGACTGCTGCCCCGCGTGTACGGATCGCGCGTGGTGCTGCTGGTCGGCAGCGGGGACAACGGCGGCGACGCCCTCTACGCGGGCGCCCTGCTGGCCGCGCGCGGAGCCGCCGTGTACGGCATGCTCGCCGGGCCGCGCGCCCACGAGGGGGGACTGGCGGCCCTGCGCGCGGCGGGGGGTCGGGTCCGCACCTTCCTCGGCGACCCGAGCGACGGCGGGGAGCTGTTCGACGCCGACCTCATCATCGACGGGATGCTGGGGATCGGCGGGCGCGGCGGACTCCGCGAGCCCTACGGGACGCTCGCCGTGCTCGCCGAGAACGCGCCCGCGCCCGTCGTCGCCGTCGACCTGCCCAGCGGGGTGGACGCCGACACCGGCGAGGTGCCCGGACACGCCGTGCGCGCCGACGTCACCGTCACCTTCGGCGTCCTCAAACCCGGACTCTGCGTCGACCCCGGCGCCGACCGGGCCGGTCGGGTGCACCTGGTGGACATCGGCCTCACCCCGGAACTGGGCGGCCCCGACCTGATCCGTCCACAGGCTGTGGACATCGCCGCGCTCCTGCCGAAACCGGGCACGGAGTCCGACAAGTACCGCCGTGGCCTGCTCGCCGTCCGTGCGGGCTCCGACCACTACCGGGGCGCCGCCGTCCTCACCGTCGGAGGGGCGCTGCGCACGGGCGTCGGCATGGTCCGCTACGGGGGCGCGAGCGCCGCCGTCGACCAGGTGCTCGCCCGTTGGCCGGAGACGGTCGCCGTCGACCTCGACCCCCAGGGCAGCACCAGGCTCGGCCCCGGGCGTGTCTCCGCCCTGGTCATCGGGCCGGGTCGGGGAACCCACCCGGCCAACGCCGACGAACTCCACGCGGTTCTGGACAGCGACTGCCCCCTGCTGGTCGACGCCGACGCCCTCACCCTGCTCAGCGGCGACGGGGGAACGTCGCTCGCCCAGACCCTGCGGGAGCGCACCGCGCACACCCTGCTGACCCCGCACTCCGGTGAACTCGCCCGCCTCCTGCCCGGTGCCGACCGGTCCGACATCGAGGCCCGCCGTCTGGAGCACGTGCGCCGGGTCGCCGACGAGTTCGACTGCACGGTCCTGCTCAAGGGGTCGACCACCGTCATCGCGCAGCCGGGCCTGCCCGCCGCGGCCAACCCGACGGGCACGCCGCTGCTGGCCACGGCCGGGTCCGGCGACGTGCTGGCGGGGGCGATCGGCGCGCTGCTCGCCAGCGGACTGCCCGCGTACGAGGCCGCCATGTGCGGCGCCTACCTGCACGGACGGGCCGCGGTGCTGGCGCGCGGCGGGGCGCCGGTCAGCGCGACGGATCTGCTGGACGGCCTGCCGTTGGCGGTCGCCGAGGCGCGCGGGACCGGCTGACGTCAGTCGGTGCGCGCGGCGTCCAGGCCGCGCTGGACGATGTCGGTGATGAAGTAGTCGCCCGGGTCGCGCTCGTCGCGCAGCACGTGGACGGTCGAGTCGTCCACCCACAGGAACTCGGTGTGCTTGCCCGGCTCCAGCCGGGGCGCGGAGAGGTCGCCCTCGACCCGCACGAGGTAGTCGACCTCGCGGCGGGTGACGCCGTCGCCGGGGTCCCAGTCGAGGGAGAACAGTTCGGCGAGCACCCCGGTCAGGCGCCAGCCGGTCTCCTCCTCCACCTCGCGGGCCAGCCCCTCCACCATGGTCTCGCCCCGCTCGACGTGGCCGCCGACGATGTCCCAGCAGTGCGGGAAAACCTTGCGGGTGGGGGACCGGCGCTGCGCGAACACCCGGCCCGAGGGGTCCGCGATCACCGCGCCCGCCACCCACGTCCGCCCGTCGGACGTGTCCGGGAACTCGACCCCGGGCGCCACCTCGATGTCGTTCACGCGTCCTCCTCGGCGTCCTCGGTGTTCTCGGCGAAGCCTACGTCGCCACCGCGCCCGCCGCGTCGGGGCAGCCGGAGCGTGAGCAGCTTGGCGCGCGGGGCCAGCTGCGTGGCCAGGTCGAACACCGCCTCGGTGCGGGAGTGGTCCTCGTCCAGCACCGAGAACAGGTTCACCCCCAGGTAGAAGGTGATCGCCCCGTAGGCGACCTCGCGCGCGGGCACCAGCCTGGCCAGGGGCGACCCGCCGAGCACCCGCTCCCACTCCTGCTCGATGAAGGCGATCCACGGCTCGGCGCGCTCCTTGATCTCCCGGCGCAGCTCCGGCTTGGTCACGGCGGCCGCCACCAGCTCGGAGAACTCGGCGATGTAGCCGCGCTCCAGGTCGGTCCGGTAGATCCGGGTCGCCGCCGCCACGAGCTCCTCCAGGGTGCGGGCGCCGGCGGTCAGCTCGCGGTACATCGCCAGGCGTTCGGCGCTCGACCGGTCGAGGGCGGCCAGGAGCAGCTGGTCGACGCCGCCGAAGTGGTAGAAGACCAGCGCCGAGTTGGCCTCCGCGCGCGTCGCGATCGCCCGCGCCGACGCTCCCGCGTACCCCTCCTCCCGCAGGACCTCGCCGGCCGCGGCCAGGAGCCGCTCCTTGGTCTCCTCGCTCGATCTGCGTCCGCCGCCCTTGGCCATGACCCTCCTTGTGTTCGGGGACGGGTTCATCATACGGTTTAATCATCTGATTAAAGCACTTGGTTTAATCGCGTGTCCGACAGATGGAGTGTGCGTCGTGGTGTCCGAACCCCCTGAACCCCCGGCACGGCGCCGGATCAGCCGTGAGCGCTGGATCCTCGTCGGGGCCGTCGCCGCGATCTTCGCCGCCTTCACCTCCCTGCGCGTCACGAGCTGGGGCGGCCTGGACCAGACCGCGTTCCTCTACGTCGGCCTCCCGGCGCTGATCGCCCTGGCCGTCGCGTTCTACGCCAAGCCGCGAACCGCGGTCGGGCTGGGCCTGGTCGTCACCACCCTGGCGCTGGCCTTGTCGGGTCCCCTGCTGGGCGAGGGCCTGGTGTGCCTGCTGATCGCGGCCCCGCTGATGCTGGGGATCGTCGCACTGGTGATCACGATCTTCCGCGCCATCGCCCGAGGCGGGCGCGGCTCCCAGCAGGCCCTGCTCGCGGTCCCGCTGCTCTTCGTCCTGGCGCTGGAGGGCGTCGGCGGGACCGCCATCCTGCCGAGGGCCGACCAGGGGACGGGTTCGGCGTGGACGGACGTGCGCCCGCAGCGGGTCGCCGAGGCGCTGGCCGCGCCGCCCGAGTACGCGGAGCCCGACGCCCTCCTCCTGCGCGCGGTCCCCTTCCCCCTGCCCGTCGAGGCGGTCGGGGAGGGGTTGGCCGTCGGTGACACGCGCACCGTCCACTTCACCCCCGGACAGTCGCTGGGAATCGGCGCCGAGCCCGTCCCCCGGCACATGGAGCTGGAGATCACCGAGAGCGAGATCCGACCCGACGGCGGGCGCGTCGTGTTCACGGTGGTCGAGGACACCACGCTCGCCCGCTGGATGGACGTGCACCGGGCGGAGGCGCGGTGGTCGGCGGAGGGAGGCGGCACGAGGATCACCTGGACCATGGACTTCGACCGCACCTACGAACCGTCCTGGTACTTCGGCCCGCTCCAGTCCCACACCGTCGACCTGGCCGCCGCGTACCTCGCGGACACCTTCGCCTCCGCCGCGCCCGGGGAGGAGGACCGCTGATGACCGCCGATCTCCCCGCGAGCCTCGTGCGCGGCCTGGGCCTGGCGTTCCCCGCCCTGGCGCTCGTCGGACTGTGCCTGTGGCGCGCGCCCCGACAGCGCGAGACCGCCGCGATGATCGTGGCCAGCGCCTGGGCCGTGCTGACCCTCGTGCCGCTCAACCTGTACGCGCTGCACACGGGATGGTGGACCTTCCACGCCGAGGGCGCGGTGTGGTGGGGGATGCCCGTGGACCTCATGCTCGCCTGGGTCCTGCTGTGGGGAGCGCTCCCCGCCCTCCTGCTGCGCCTGCTCCCGGTGCCGCTGCTCTCCTTCGTGCTGGTCTGGGCCGACGTCGTCCTCATGCCCCTGGCCGAGCCCGTCGTCGTCCTGGACGACCGGTGGATGGTCGGCGAGATCGTCGGGGCCACCGTGTGCCTCATCCCCGCGCTGCTGCTCGCCTACTGGACGAGGGAGGGCCAGTGGGTCCACGCCCGGATGTGGGCCCAGGCCACCCTCGCGGGCGGGCTCCTGATGGGCGGGCCGCTCGTGGCCCTGGGGCGGGACATGACGGCGGCGGAGGCCTTCACGGCCGTGCAGCTCCTCTTCGTCGTGGGGCTGCCCGCGCTGGCCGCCGCCCGGGAGTTCGCACGGGTCGGAGGGGGCACGCCGCTGCCCTACGACCCGCCGAGCCGCCTGGTCACCAGCGGGCCGTACGCGTTCGTGCGCAACCCGATGCAGACCTCGACGGCCCTCCTCTACGTCCTCCTCGCCCTGCTGCTGCGGGAACCGCTGCTCCTGCTCCTGGCCGTCGCGACCGTGGTCTACGCGGTCGGGTTGGCCGAGTGGCACGAGGGCGCGCAGCTGCGTGAGCGCTTCGGGGAGGACTGGACCGCCTACCGGTCGCGGGTGCGGCCCTGGCTGCCCCGGTGGCGCCCCTGGCCGGGGCGCACGCGGGGTGTGCTCCACGTCGACGCGAACTGCGCGCTGTGCCTGACCCTCGCCCGCTGGTTCACCGCCCGCGCGCCGATCGCGCTCGACATCCGTCCCGCCGCCGAGCACCCCGAGGTGCTGTACCGCCTCACCTACGAGACGCCGGACGGGCAGCGGTGGAGCGGCATCGCCGCGCTGGCCAGGGGGATGGAGCACCTCAACCTCGGCTGGGCGCTGCTGGGGTGGACGATCGACCTGCCCGGTCTCCGGCACCTCGTCCAGCTGTGCGGGGACGCCCTCGGCGTGGGGCCGCGCCCCGCCCGCACGCCCCACCCGGCCGAGGCGTCGCCCGCCGCCCGTGCGGCGCGTCCCGCCTGAGCGTTGTGGGCGGGACGGACCGGCGCACGGGGTGTCGCGACGGCGCCTCCCACGGGGAGAGGGCGTGTGACGCGCCCCACCCACAGCGCCGTTATGCTCGGTCCGGGTCGCCCCGCCCCTGGACGGCCCGGACCGCCCCCGGTACGGCTCGAGGACCCCCATGGAAGAACAGGCCATGCTCGCGCGCGACCTCGTGCTGCGCGTCTGTGCCGGAGCCACCGAGTTCGACTCGCACTGGATCCGGGCCGGAGGCAAGGTCACGACGCCGTTCGTCGTGCCGCGCGACCGCAACCTCATCCGCGCGATCGTCGACGCGGGCAGGGCCATGGGCGTCGCGCGGCTCCTGGTCTGCCGCACGCGGGCCGAGTTCTCCTACGAACCGGTCACCGAGGTCCCGCTCGACACCGACACCCTCATCGACCTCATCCGGGGCTGGGGGCCGTACCCCACCGACTTCCTCGTCTGCGTCGAGGACTTCTCCGCCGCCGTGCTCGTCGCGGCCGACGAACTCACCGTCGCGGCGGGGCCCGCCGACTTCGTCCGCGAACTCGTGGGCGCCGACATCCCCCAGGCGCGCGACGCCTTCGCCGCCCGCGCGAAGGCCGACGGCGGCTCCCAGCTGTCCCGCGCCGCCCAGCTGTACCGCTGCGTCGACCCCGGCGCCCGACACACCAAGACGCCCCGGGGACCCGGGCCCGACCTGGCCGAACGCGTCGCGCGCGCGTTCGATCTGGCCCGACGGCGCTCACCGCGCACCGTCCGCGCCCTGCGTGCCCTGCGCGGGGCATGGGGGTGGGCGATGGTCGTCGTGCTGCTCGCCGCGCCCCTGGCCGTCCCCGGGCTGGACGCCACGGTCCCGGCCCTGGCCGCCACCGTCCTCCTGCTCGTGCAGCTGGCCTGGATCGCCCGCTCCCGCACGGTCTCCTTCGCCGACCTGCTGCGGATGACCGCCGTCGGCGCGGCCCTGCTCTGGCCGATCGCCGCCGCCGAGTCCGCCCTCCTCCGACTCATGGGGGCGCAGCCCTACGGCGTGGTCGGCTACACCTATGTCGCCGTCCCCGTCGAGGAGCTCGGCAAGCTCGCCCCACTGCTGCTGTTCGCGCTGGTCGCCCACCGGCGGGCCCGCCGCCTGGCCGCCGTTGACCTGCTGCTGTTGGCCGCGGCCTCCGGGGCCGGTTTCCAACTGGCCGAACGTGTGCTCACCGACGTCTCCCTCGGGGCCGCCGACCTGTCCGCCGACGACGGGTTCCTCCTGCCGGGCGGCACCACGGTCACCGCACCGGACGGGACCGTGCTCGCCGTGTTCGCCGGGCACGCCGTCACCACCGGTCTGGTCGGGGCCGTCCTCGGCCTGGCGATCGTCGGACGGCGGTACGGCGGATGGCTGTGGCTGCTGCCCCCCGTGGCGCTGACGGTCGCGCTCCTGGACCACCTCAACCTCAACGCGGTGCTCGCCGGGGCCGCCCTGCACCCGGCCACGGACATCGTCCACGGCCTGCTCGGCGGCGGGGTGCTCACTCCGTGGCTGCTGCTCCTGGCATTGGTGTGCGCGGTCGCCATGGACTACCGGATGATCGGCACGGCCGCCGAGAGCACCCCGGCACTGCCTGGACAGCCGCCGCTGGCGGGGCTGCGGCGGCGGGCGTGGGGGAGGTCGATCGCGATGCGCGTGCGGGTCCCCGCCGACATCGCGCCGCTGTTCCGACGCGTCGCGCTCTCATGGGTGGACCTGCCCGTCACGCTCGCCACGACGGCGTCGTCGATCGCGCACGAACTGGCCGTGTCCGTCATCGCCGCCCGGCGGGGACCGGCCGCGCTGTGCGACACGTGGCGGTTCCTGCGCTGGCGGCGGGCGAACGCGATGGGGGAGGCCCGGTCGGAGGGGCGGGCCTGGCGGCGGTACCCGGCGCAGGAGGACCTGACGAGGAACGCGCGCGACCTGGCCGCGCGGCTGGGGCTGTCGGCGACCGGGGGTGTGACCGGGGCCCGGTCGGCGGGCGCGTTGTTCGCGGCGCTGCCGGTGGTGGCCGGGGTGTCGGCGGTGCTCGGCGGGGCGGAGGTCGCGGCCGGAGCGGACGGGGCGGCGTACGCGCTGCTGGCGTTCGACCGGGCGGAGACGTGGCTCGGCGGACTCGACGCGGGCGGGACCGTGTGGGCGGCGCTGGCGCTGGTCGCGGTGGGGACGCTGCTGGTGTCGGGGAACGGTGTGCCCTACGCGCATCCGCGGATGAGGGAGTTCCTGCGCGCGCCCGGGGCCAACACGGGGGTCGTGCTGGGGATGCTCGCGCCGGGGCAGGTGGGGTACGCCCTCGTCGGCCTGGTCGGGCTGGCGCTGCCCCGGAAGGTCAACCGGCTGCTGGCGCGGTGACGCGCGCGGTCGCCCATCCCGAGCGTGGGATTCCGACCGGGTGACCCCACTGACGTGAGGCCACGCCGTCATTCAACAGACTCCGACGAGATGATCGGGCGGATGTTGCGGCCGTCCCGCGGGCACACCCACGAAGGAACACCGTTCACCACATCGGGTTTGGCGGGATGGGGGTGTCCCGGGCACGTGGGAGCCGGATCGCCGTGGGTGCTTTCCAGAACCTCGTCCTGAAGCTGATCCGCGAGCATCCTGATCGATTCAGCGTCTGGCAAGGAGTCCGGAAGTCTCACCATGGACCACGGTCCCCCGGGGCCGAGGGAGAGGCCGACCAGCACGCCCGGCTCACCGCCTCCCCAGGAAGCGCTGTCGAAACCCAAACGAAGGGTGGACCCGGGTTCGAGCCCGCTTTCAATGATAAAAGCATTGACATTTTCCACTGCCGTGGCGTTCAGTCTGGACGGGCGGGGTTTCCCAAGTTGGCGCAAGATATCCTCCGCCCACTTCCTGACGGCGTCGGCGCTCCGCTCCCGGTTCACTGTTCGGCCCGGACGTCGGCGGCCCACGCGATGGTCTGTCCGGTCAGCAGGATGCGCGGTTCGCTCAACGGTGTTCTCCAAGGATGTCGGGTCGGTGGCCCCGGGCCACGCGGTGTGTGGTTCCTACACCGGGTGTTTCCACGTGCCCAGGCTGGAGCGGATGGTGTGGACGCCGCTCTCCGCGTCCACTTCCAGGGTGAAGGATTCCAGGCCGGGCCAACCCGTGTCCTCCAACATCGTGTACGCCTCCGTGAAGGTGGTCAGAGCGCCGGTGCCGTGACGCGTGACCGAACCGTCCGGCCAGATGTGCGCCCAGTCGTCGCCCTCGCCCAGGGCGACGACCGGTGCGGCACCGTCCCTCCAAGGGCGGCCTCCCACGGCGATGTACAGCCCCGGGCAGGTGAGCACGAGGCGGGTCAGGCGGTCGTTGTCGAGGAGGTCCCTCGACCCCTCGGGGAAGGTTGACCTACTGGTCGCTTCCTCGCCGGTGCCGGGGAACCGCTGTCGCGCCCCGCGTTGTCGGCGGTCGCGCATGAACGAGGCGTCACGCGTCAACGGGCCGCTGGCGGTGCCCGGCCCCGTCCTGCGCAGGGCGGCGACGGGTGTGGGTCCGCCTTCGCGGTACGGAGCCCAGGGGATCACCAGCCGGTCGTCGGGGCCGACCCGTTCCACCCACTCCCGGGGGACGCGCTGGACCGCGCACGTGGCGATGAGGGCGTCGAAGACCTCGGAGTCGTCCGGGATGGTGCCGGTGCCCACCTCCACGTTGGTTGCCTTGAGCCGGGACCGGGCGTGCGCGGCGACGTCGGGGTCGATCTCCACGCTCGTCACCGACCCCTCGGGGCCGACGAGGGAGGCGAGGATCGCCGCGTTCCACCCGGTTCCGGTGCCGATCTCCAGCACGCGCATGTCCGGCCCGACCCCGGCCGCCTCGATCATGTCCGCCATGAGTTGGGGCGCGGAGGATGACGACGTAGGCGTGTTCATCGGGCCGTCGTCGCCGTCGTTGGCTTGTGTGGTGACGTAGTCGTCGCTGTAGACGGCGCGCGCCCATCCATCTGGATCGTCGGCGCGGTTCAGCGGTGCACCGACCGCGCTGGGCCAGATCGCGTCGGGAATGTATTCGTGACGCGGGTGGGCCGAGAACGCGGTGCGGATGGCGTCGGTGGTGTCCAGCCGATCGGTCAGGGCGGAGTGGGCGCGGTCGAGGTCGGTCACGTTCTCACACCTTCCCCGTCCCCTTGCATAGCGGGCATTGCATGGGCTCTTTGTCCTTCCAGGGACCTTGCCCGTCGCCGCCGGGGAAGACCCACCCGCTTCCCCGGCAGTTGTCGCAGTCGGCGGCGTGGGGGGTGAGAGGTTGGGGCTGTGGCGGCACCAGGAGGGGGATAGCGTTCGCGCCGGAGGTGATTTCTTCCATTGATGCCCTTTCGTCGAGTTTGGTGCACGACGGCATGAGGTTCCCGGTAAGGGTGAACGGACAACGCGGAGCGTTCCGCCTCGGGAGGTGGTATCGACGCTACGGGTGTCGTCTTTCGGGGCTCAATGAAGTTTCACGAGATTGCACGGGCTCGGGGTTCCCCAGACCGCCAGGAAGATGAGGGTGAGAGATGCAACTTCGTGAAACACCCTTGACTGTGAGGAGTGGCGGACGCGAGGCTTGACGGGCCGTGTCACGTAGCTCTTGGACAGGGAGTCAACAAGTTGCGGATCACGCTGAGGGGCAAGGACCCGGAATCAAAGCCGAACGGCTCGCCCACGGTGTACCAGACTGATCGGGGTTCCTGGTTGGTCCAGGGATGGGTTGTCACCGACCGGGACGCCCTTGTCGAGATGGCTATCCCTGAGGGTGAGACTGTGGTCGAGATCCCGGACAGGATGCTCCAGTTTTTTGCCGAGAGGGACCAGTGAGAATCACCCAGCAAGAGTTCCATGATCTCTTTGAGGAATTCGAATCCGAGTGCCTTCACATGGAGACGCGGGACGCGTATGGAACACAGGCAGAGATCGAGCCCTTCTCGAAGTGGCTTGCTGGCGAACCGGATGACTTCGAGTGGCTTCAGGGTTGGTGTGACACCCTGCGTCGTGGGGTTGCGCAGGGAAAAGTCTTGCGACGTGCATGTGTGGTTTCAGAGCCACTGAGTGAATATCAGAGGTGGGCTTACAGTGTGACGCAGCCGCTTGTGGATGCGGGTGAGGATATTAGATGGGTGCCGCGTCGGTCTGTATCCTCGATTCCCTTCCCGGGGAATGATTTCTACCTGATCGACGGGTGCAAGGTTGTATTCATGCACTACTCGGGAGAAGGTGCCACAGAAGACATCGTCATATCGACCAGTCAGAGTGATATCGACCTGTGCCGCGCGGCTTTCGACTCGGCATGGAGTCTCGCGGTGCCGCACCGCGACTACAAACCCGTTTGAGTTGATACGTGTCGGATCAGGTCCGTCATGCGAAGACGGCCTTCGGCTCCCGCCTGCGTGAGATCCGCAAGGACGCCATGCTCTCGGGGCGGGAGCTCGCAGCCGCAACCGGGATGCACTTCACCAAGGTGTCCCGGTTGGAGCATGGAAAGCAGAACCCCTCCGAACGGGATGTCAAGCTTTGGTGCTCGGCCTGCGGCGCTGAGGATCAGATCCCGGAGTTGCTGGCGACCTTGCGAGGCATCGATGGGATGTGGGTCGAGTGGCAGCAGCACCTCAAAGGCGGTCTCAAGTACCTGCAACAGACGTTTGACCGGTTTCACGAGGGGGCGAGCGTGGTTCGCTCCTACGAGTCGATCGTGGTTCCCGGCATCCTGCAAACCGCTGCGTACAGTCGCGCGGTGCTACGGATCGCGAACGATTTCTATGGTGCTGACGGGCGGATTGACGATGCCGTTGATGTCCGATTGCACCGGCAGCGGTTCCTTCACGAAGGGAAACAGCGCTTCCTGTTCGTGGTCGAGTACTGGGCTCTCCAGGCTCGGTTCGGCGACGTGGACGTGATGCGTGAGCAGTTGGAACGGTTGCTCGCGGTCACGACCTTCCCTCAGGTGTCATTCGGGGTGATCCCGCCGGATGCCGTGCGCAGGATGTGGCCTGGTGAGGGAACCTGGATCTTCGACGACAAGGTGGCAGTTGTCGAGACGACGACGGCCGAGATGCAGGTAACACAGCCCAGAGAGATCGTGCTGTTCCTACGCGCGTTCGGCCGCCTCCAAGATCATGCGGTGTACGGTGCCGAGGCTCGATCGCTGATCGAGAGAGCCATCCGCGAACTCGACTGATCCCCCACTCTGGGGAGGACGCAGCGGTGTCCCAGCCGTGGAAGACGGCCGGGACACCGCTGCGTGTCTGGTCAGAGGTAGTGCGTGCGGGTGGCGTCGATGAAGGCGCGCCACTCGGCTCGATCGAACATGAGCGGCGACTGCTCCAGGGTCTTGGAGTCACGAACCGCGTGCAGGGTGGGAGTGTCCGCGACCTCCACACACGCCTGTGCGTTGGCGCTGTAGGTGGACTTGCGAAACTCCAGGTCGAACATCGGTATCACTTGTGTCCTTCTACGTGTAGACATCACGCATCACCTGCTCGATGAACTCCACCGAGGGGCCGGGGAGCAGAGCCGAGCCCTGTAGGTGCCCGTATACGTCATTGTGCCTCTCGATTTGGTGGGGTTCCTCCAGGAACTGGCTGGTCGTGACCGACTCGGTAAACGCCAGCGTCTGGTCCAGAGGATCTTCGAAGTCGAGCAGGATGAAGGATCCGAGCATCGCGGCGTGGGCTCCTGCGGTGAAGGGAAGCACGCGAAGGTCGATGTTGTGCCTGGTGGCCGAGTTGATGAGGTGCTGAAGTTGCTCACGCATGACATCAGGACCTCCGACGACGCGTCGTAGGGCTCCCTCGTCGAGGATCGCGTACAGCTTGGCTGGGTGCACGCCTTCCAGGATCCTCTGGCGTTCCAGTCTGGCTTGTACGTGACGCTCGACGACGTTGGCAGGATGCGCCGCGCCTCCGCGAAAGATGGCAGCCGCGTAGTCGGGGGTTTGAAGAAGGCCGGTGATGACCTGCGCTTCGAAGGTTCGGATGGTCGATGCCTCAGCCTCGAAGTCGGGCAGTGCTCCGGGACCGAAGACGTCACGATAGTCCGACCACCAGCCTCGTTGCCTCGCTTCCTTCGCGAGCTGCATGAGCGCATCTCGGTAGCACCGATCCGCGGCGTTGTAGAGGTCGAGGAGCTTGGCCAGGTCGGGCTGGTTGATGCCCTGATCTGCCCGTTCGATACGGGTGATCTTGGAATGCTGCCAGCCGAGGGTCTTGGCGGCGACTGCGCCGGTCAGCCCCGCCTGCTCGCGGAGCTTGCGGAGTTCAGCGGCGAGTCTGCGACGGCGCACGCTGGGGCTTTGGGTACGGGGTCGGCGCATGGACCGATCGTAACCCTCCAACCCCGGAGAAGTCGCAAGAGTTTGCTCACGATCCCTTAATTAATCGCAGTTTGCGATCCATGATGTCAGTACTCAGCTCATTGCTCAGGGTAGTGGCTGGGTGTCTCCTGGTGGGGTGCTTTGAGGAAAGGATGCTCGTCGCCTCATGCGCCTCGCTGACCTGCATCATCGCGAGAATCGAGGTCAGATGACGAACTCCACCCGTCGAAGCAGCGGACACGGTCCCACGAGGTCATTCGAGAGCGGGGCTGAGCGAAGCGAGTGGGAGGTGTTCGGGGAGCGGGTCGCGCGGTTCCGCGCGGAGGCCGGGCTCGCCCACAACGACCTCGCGATGCGGGAGGTCCTCAGCGCCGAGGAACTCCGGGAGATCGAGAGCGGCGCGACGGTCCCGGCCCGCTGCACCGTCGACTACCTCGACCGCAGGTTCGGGGCGAAGGGCCGCCTGACGAACGCCTGGGCCCGCGCCACCATCAGCACCCACCTGGTCGGTGGCGCGAGCCCGTACGAGCTGGACACCAGCGCCCGCACCATCCGTGAGTTCAGCCCCGGCACCATCCCCGTGCCACTCCAGACCCACGACTACGGCACCGCGCTCCGGCGGTTCGCCGGGAACACGGCTCGGCGGGGCGGGTTGTGGAACCGGTCGGGCGATCTGCGCGTGGTCGTCAACGAGACCGCCGTGCGGACCCTGGTCGGCGGGGCCGAGGTGATGCGGGAACAGCTGCGACGGCTGGTCAACGCGATCCGCGGCAGCGGGCTGCGCTTCCAGGTCATCCCGCACGGCGTGGCCGACCACCCCTGCCCGATGGGTCCGTTCCGGCTCCTGTCGCTGGGACCGGCCTACACCGTCGCCCACGTGGTCGCCCCCTACGGCGACGGGCAGCTCATCACCGCGCCGAGCGAGATCCAGGCGTTCTCGGACCTCTTCGAGGACCTGTGCGGGGCGGCGCTGTCGGTGGCCGATTCGCTGGCCCTGCTGGCCGACGCCGCCAACGGTGTGGAGCCGAACCCTTCCCCCAAGGCCATCGGCAGCGGGAGCGAGGCGAACCGCGTCGGTGGTCTCACCACGCTCTCCACGATCGCGCGCTGACGCGGTCACACGAAAAGGCTCTGGCGGGTGAGTCGAAGCACCCCCAGAGCAGGCCGACACGCATTCCCATCTAGACACAGAAAGCGAACGCCGACATGCCCATTGTGCCGCACTCGACGCCCTCCGTGACCTTGTGGAGGGCACGGATCTACCCGGGAACCCTCGACCGGATGTCCACGATCCGCGCTGACCTGCGCGCCGACCTCACCGGGTTCGACGAGGAACTGGTCGAGCGCATGACCCTGTGCACCAGCGAGATCACCGCCAACGCCATCGAGCACACCCGATCCGGAGAGCCGGACGGCCGGGTGCTGCGCGCCCTCTTCCTTCCGAAACCGGGAGTCCTGCGGCTGGTCGTCGTGGACGACGGAGCACGTGAGAGCGAACCCCGGATCCCGAGCCAGCGGACCGAGGCGGAGTGGATGAGCGCCGAACGCGGACGCGGCCTGTTCCTGGTCGACACCCTCGCGCGGGCCTGGGGCACCTATCCGGTGGTTCCGTTCCCCTTCTGCGCCGCCCTGGGCACGGCCGTGTGGGCCGAGTTCTCCGTGGAGGCGACGGAGAGCGAGGCGCTTCGATGAGCACGACGACGGTGAATCCGCGCATGCGCGCGGTGCTGGACGCACCGAGGGGCCGCCGCTTCTCCCGCCCCGCCGGTGCGACCCCGCTCACCCGGGAACACCGGCTGCTGGCCCAGATGGAGGGCAGCCCCCGGGTCGCCTACCGGCTCGAACACGGGATCCTGCCCGCATGGATGCTGGTGGCCGAGGAGAAGCGGAGGGGCCGGGTCGGACCGAGGCCGACCGTTCCCGTACGGGAACCGAACCCCACGCCCCGCGGTGGAGGCCGCCACCGGTCCCGGCGTCGCTGGCGTGGAAGGGGCCTGCTGTTCCGCGCCGCCTCCTACACGGCCGCGCTCGTGGGTGGAACGCTGCTCGGCCACGTGGTGACCCTGTTGGCGTGACGTCACGCGCTGTCCGGTCCCACCCCCACACCTGAGGTTCTCGTGGGTGGGGCCGGACATGGCGGGCATGTCGGAACTGGCGACGTGAGCGTCCCCCCTCTATCAAGGGAACCGTGTCGGTTCGCGGTGCGCCAGGCCGGGGCCCCGACCTGTGGACCGAGGGCCGCGCAACGAATCGCCGGGCCCTTACCGCCCGACTGAGCCGGGAACGCGCGCGGTCAGGCCGACGCGACCCCCCGCGGCGGCTCGAAGGCCCGCACCGGCGGCAGCGGATCCGTGAACGGCTCCACCCGCACCCGCGTCAGCTGCCCCGTGCACGCCTGCGACAGCGACGACGTCCCCACGTCCTCCGTGAGCACGTTCGGATTCCCGTGCGCGCAGGTCACCCCCGCCGCCGACCGGTCGAACCAGGCCCCCGTCGACAGCTGCACCACCCCCGGGCGCAGCGCGTCGCTGACCACCAGCCCCGCCAGGCACGAACCGCGCGGGCTGCTCACCCGTACCACGTCACCGTCGGCGACCCCGGCGGCACGGGCGTCGTCCGGGTGCATCCGCAGCGGCGCGCGCTCGCGGACCTTCTGCGACCGGCTGTACGCCCCCATGTCCTGCTGACTGTGCAGCCGCCCGCTGGGCTGGTTGGCCAGCAGCACGAGCGGCCATGCACCGTCCCCGGCCCCGACCGCCGGACCCGGCAACCACACCGGGTGGCCCGGGCAGTCCTCGTACCCGAACGACGCGATCGTCTCCGAGAACAGCTCGATCCGCCCGCTCGGCGTCCGCAGCGGCCGCCCGTCCGGATCCTCGCGGAACTCCCCGAACAGGGCCTCGTCCTCCACCCGCCCCGGGATCTCCACCCGGCCGCGCGCCCAGAACGCGTCGAAGTCGGGCACCTCCAACCCCCGGCGCGCCACCAGCGACCGCCAGCGCCCGTAGATCAGCCGCAGCCACTCACCGCTCGTCCGGCCCTCGGTGAACTCCTCGCGCACACCCAGGCGTTCGGCCAGGTCGGCGTAGGTGTCGTACTCGTCGCGCGCCTGCCCGTGCGGCGGCACCGCGCGCGGCATCGCGCGGACGGTCAGGTCGCCCTGGCTCGCGGTCAGGTCGTCGCGCTCCAGCACGGTCGTCGACGGAATGACGATGTCGGCGTGGCGCGCGGTCGCCGTCCAGTGCGTCTCGTGCACCACCACGGTCTCCGCCCGGCCGAACGCCCGACTCAGCCGCGCCAGGTCCTGGTGGTGGTGGAACGGGTTACCGCCCGCCCAGTACACCAGCCGCACGTCCGGGTACCGCAGGTCGGCGCCGTCGAACCGGTAGCGCCCGCCCGGGTTCAGCAGCATGTCCGCGACCCGCGCCACCGGGATGAACGCGTCCACCAGGTTGTCGCCCTGCGGCATCCGGGGCAGACCGAGCGGCGTCGACCCGCCGCCGTAGTTGCCCATCGACCCGTACCCCGACGCGAACCCGCCACCCGGCAGTCCCACCTGACCCAGGCAGCACGCCAGCGCCAGCCCCGCCCACAACGGCTGCTCGCCGTACCGGGCACGCTGCACCGACCAGCCCACGTTCACCAGCGTCCGGCGCTCGGCCATCCGCCGCGCCAGCGCCCGCAACCGGTCGGCCGGAACCCCGCTGACCCCCTCCGCCCACTCGGGGGAGCGCGCCACCCCGCCGGGACGCCCGCGCTCGTCGCGTTCGCCCATCACGTAGGCGCGCAGCCGGTCGGCCCCCACCGTGTACCGGTCGAGGAAGGCGGTGTCGGCCAACCCCTCGGCGAACAGCACGTGGATGAGCGCGAGCAGGACGGCGGTGTCGGTTCCCGGCGCGATCGGCACCCACTCGGCCCGCACACCCTTGTCGGTGTCGTCGGCCAGCGGCGACACCGACACGAACTCCACGCCCGCGTCGGCGGCGTCGCGCATCGCGGGCAGCGCGGTCTGGGCGGCGCGCCCCCCGGACGACGTCCACGTGTTCGACACCCGCAACCCGCCGAAGGTCACCAGCAGCTCCGTGTGCTCCCGGATCTGGGACCACGCCGGGGCGCGGTGCAGCAGACGGTTGGCGCCCGGCGTGCCCAGCAGCCGGGGCATGAGCACCTCCACGGCACCGTGGCTGTAGGTCGTCCGCGAGCGCGTGTACCCGCCGATCGTGTTGAGGAACCGGTGCAGCTGGCTCTGCGCGTGGTGCACGCGGCCCGCGCTGCCCCACCCGTAGGAGCCGCCGTAGATCGCGGCGTTGCCGTGCTCGCCGCGCACCCGGTCCAGCTCGCGCGCGAGCAGGTCCAGGGCGGTGTCCCACTCGACCTCGACGTACTCGTCCTCCGGGTCGCCCCGGCGCGGGTCCGGCCCCGGCCCGTGGTCCAGCCAGCGGCGGCGCACGGCCGGGCGCGCCACGCGCGAGGCGTGGTGCTGGGCCTGCGGGGTGTTGCCCATCACGGGCGACGGCGCGGGGTCGTCGGGGTCCGGGCGCACGCCCACCACGCGGCCGTCGTCGACGACGACCTGGTAGCTGCCCCAGTGGGCGCTGGTCGGGTACCGCGTGGCGGACATGGTCGCTCCTGGTCCTCGTGCTCTCCGGGGCGCGTCGGAGCCCCGGACCACACCCTACGCACCGCCCGGTGCGATGATGAGCCCCGCGCCCCGGCACCGGGCGGGGCGTCCGCCACACGGCGGCGGCACGGACGGTCGAGCGGAGCGGGAACGGCGATGGGTGAACTCAGGTCGCGGCGGTCGGTACTCGCGGTGCCGGGGTCCAACCCCCGGTTCGTGGAGAAGGCGCGGGGACTGGACGTCGACGCCTTCTTCCTGGACCTGGAGGACGCCGTCGCACCCCTGGAGAAGGAGGCCGCGCGCGAGAACGTCGTGCGGGCGCTCAACGACGGCGGGTGGGGCCGGAAGCTGCGCTCGGTCCGCGTCAACGACGTGTCCACCGCCTGGGCGTACCGGGACGTGATCGCCGTCGTGGAGGGCGCCGGGGCGGCACTCGACTGCCTCGTCCTGCCCAAGGTCACCTCCGCGCGCGACGTGCACTGGCTCGACACCCTCCTCACCCAGATCGAACGCGCCGTCGGGCTGGCGGTCGGCCGGATCGGCATCGAGGCGCAGATCGAGGACGCGCGCGGCCTGACGAACGTCGACGCGATCGCCGCCGCCTCGCCCCGCCTGGAGTCGCTCGTCTACGGCCCCGCCGACTTCATGGCCTCGCTCAACATGAAGAGCCTGGTCGTCGGCGAGCAGCCGCCCGGCTACGACACCGGCGACGCCTACCACTACGTCCTCATGCGCATCCTCACGGCCGCGCGCGCCCACGGTCTCCAGGCCGTCGACGGCCCCCACCTCCAGATCCGCGACGTGGACGCCTTCCGGCGCTCGGCCTCCCGCACCGCGGCGCTCGGGTTCGACGGCAAGTGGGTCCTGCACCCGCTCCAGGTGGAGGCGGCCAACGAGGTCTACGCCCCGACCCAGGAGGACTACGACCACGCCGAGCTGATCCTGGACGCCTACGAGCACGCCACCACCGTCGACCGCCGCGGCGCGGTCATGCTCGGCGACGAGATGCTCGACGAGGCCTCCCGCAAGATGGCGTTGGTCGTGGCGGGGAAGGGGCGCGCCGCCGGGCTCCGCCGCACCTCCTGACACGCGCCTCACCGGGTTCTTACCGGCCTCTCACCCGGATACGGGAGCATGTGCGCATGGAAGCCACCTCCTCCTCCGCGGCCACCGTGCTGGTCGCCGACGACGACCGGGCGATCAGGGAGTCACTGGAACGCGCACTCCAACTGGAGGGCTACGAGGTGCGCACGGCGGCGGACGGCGTCCAGGCCCTCGCCTCCGTGCACGCCGACCCGGTGGACCTGCTCGTCCTCGACGTGATGATGCCCGGAGTCGACGGTCTGGGCGTGACCCGGGTGCTGCGGGCCGAGAAGGACCGCACCCCCATCCTCATGCTCACCGCGCGCGTGGAGACCCCCGACCGGGTAGCGGGACTCGACGCGGGCGCCGACGACTACCTCGCCAAGCCCTTCGAGCTCGACGAACTCCTCGCCCGGCTGCGCGCCCTGCTGCGCCGCGCCGCCCCCGTCACCGAGGAGGGCGAACCGGAGGGGCCGCTCCAGGCGGGCGAGCTGCGGCTCGACCCGCTCGCCCGCCGCGTCTGGCGCGGCGACCGCGAGATCGACCTGTCCAAGACCGAGTTCGACCTCCTCGAACTCCTGGTCCGCAACGCGGGCATCGTCCTCGACCACGCCACGATCTACGACCGGATCTGGGGCTACGACTTCGGCCCCGAGTCCAAGAACCTCGCCGTCTACATCAGCTACCTGCGCCGCAAGCTGGAGGGCGGCGGCGGTCCGCCGCTCATCCAGACCGTCCGCGGCGTCGGGTACACACTGCGCGCATGAACACGCCGAACCGGAACGGGACGACCCGCCCCTGGTGGCGCGAGCTGCTCGACCAGCCGCGCGACTGGCGGCTGGGCACCCGCTTCGCCGTCCTGTTCGCGCTGGTCGCGGCGGTGACGATCGCGCTCGTGGGCACGCTCGCCTACACGACCGCCGCGTCGCTCATCCGCACCGACGCCCGGGACGAGTTCGACCGCACGGTCGAGGAGCTCTCCGAACAGCTCGTCACCCAACACGGCTCCGGGGGTCCGGACGCGGTCGTCACCGGTCTCGTGATCATGACCAACGATCACTTCCAGACCCAGTACCTCAGCCCGGCCGGGACCCGTCGGCTCCCGGCCGCCGCCTCCGACCAGATCGTCCTCCTGCCCACGGACGAGCGCTCCCTGGAGATCGCCCGCTCCGCGGACCCCGGCGTCACCGACGTCCAGGAGGTGACCTCCAACGACCTGGAGTTCCGCGTCGCCACGGTCTCCATCGGCAGTGAGGTGGGCGCCATCCAGTTCGTGCAGCGCCTGTCCCCGGTGGAGCAGATGATCGACCGGCTCGCCACCCAGATCCTGTGGGCCGGCCTGCTCGTCGCACTGGCCGCCGCGGCCGCCGGATGGCTCGTCGGCCACCGGACCACCCAACGCCTGGTCCGCCTCAGCGACGCCGCCGAGTACGTCAGCTCCACCGGACGCCTGGACCCGGTCAGCGACGGTGAGCGCGCCGGGGAGGGCGGTCAGGACGAGGTGGGCCGCCTCAGCAGCGCGTTCGACGCCATGCTCGCCCGCCTGGCGCGTTCCAAGGACGAGCAGCGCCGCCTCGTCCAGGACGCCGCCCACGAACTGCGCACACCGCTGACCAGCCTGTACACCAATGTGCAGGTGCTCGGCCGGGTGGACAGGCTCAGCCCCGAGGCGCGCGAACGGCTCATCGACGACCTGCGCGGCGAGACGCGCGAGCTGACCACGCTCGTCAACGAACTCGTCGGCCTGGCCACCGGTGAGCGGGAGGACGAGCCCCAGAGCGCGGTCACCCTGGGCGAGGTCGCCGAGCGCGTCGCCGTCCGGGCCCGGCGGCGCACCGGTCGGGAGATCGTCGTGGACGCCGACGCCAGCGTCGTGTGGGGCCGCCCCGGCTCCCTGGAGCGCGCGATCGCCAACCCGGTGGAGAACGCCGCCAAGTTCGACCCGGAGGGCACCGCCCCGATCGAGATCCACGTGCGCGGGGGTGCCGTGGAGGTCCTCGACCGCGGCCCGGGCATCGCCCCCGACCAGCTCGACCGGATCTTCGAGCGGTTCTACCGCGCCACCGAGGCCCGCGGCCTGCCCGGATCCGGTCTCGGGCTGGCCATGGTCCGCGACATCGCCCGGGCGCACGGCGGCGACGTGTTCGCGCGCAACCGCGAGGGCGGCGGCGCGGTCGTCGGCTTCCACCTGCCGCCGTTCACGCCCCCCGAGGAGTCGGGCCCCGAAGGGTCGGGGTGACCGGCCCTCAGGCCCCGGGAAGCGCGGCCGCCCGCGCGGACGTGTGTCCCGGAACCCGGGTCCCGGCCGGAACACCCCGGGCGGCGTCCCGGTAGATCCGCTCGAACCGCTCCAGCGAGTCCTCCAACCGGTGTCGCTCCGCCATGCGCCGACTGTGCTCGCCCATCCCCAACCGCCGACCGTCGTCGGCCACCACGTCCGCCACCCGCAGCGCCAGCGTCTCGTGGTCACCGGGCGGGAACAGGTACCCGTTGCGCCCCGCCTCCACCAGGTGCGGCAGCGCCATGGCGTCCGCCGCCACCACCGGCAGCCCGCTCGCCATCGCCTCCAGCGTGGCGATGCTCTGGAGTTCGGCGATGCTGGCGATGGTGAACACGTCGGCGCAGCGGTACACGTCCGGCAGGTCGGCGTGGGAGACGAAGCCCAGGAAGCTCACCCGGTCGGCGGAGCCCTCCGCGGCGGCCAACTCCTCCAGCCGACGTCGGCAGCTGCCCTTCCCGACCAGCGCCAGCTGGACGTCCGGCACCCGGGCGGCGGCGCGGATCAGGTCGTCGATCCGCTTCTCCTCGTCCAGCCGCCCCACGAAGAGCATCGTGCGCCGGTCGGGCAGGCCCAACCGGGCGCGCAGGCGCCGCCGCTCCGGAGCGCCGCCCCGGAACGGGCTGAAGCGGACGAGGTCGATCCCGCAGGAGACCGGTTCGACCGTCCGGGTGAAGCCCTGGTCGCGCAGCAGCCGCGCCGCCGCGGGGGTCGGCGTCGTCACGTGCTCGGCCCCCGACAGCACCGCGCGCAGGTCCCACCACGCGAGGCGGGCCACGTGCGCCCGCAGCGCCTCGGGCACGTGCAGGTAGTCGAACAGGTTCTCCGGCATGAAGTGGTTGGTGGCCACGATCGGCACACCGTGGTCGCGCGCGGCGTGCGTGAGCGTCCGGCCGACGATGAAGTGGTTCTGGACGTGCACCGCGTCCGGCCGCAGCCGGGACAGCAGCCGGTCCAGGTGCCCGCGCGTCCCGACCGGGACGGTCAGGCGGACGCTCTCGTGGGCGAGCGAGGGCATCGACCGCAGCCGGTGCTCGACCACCCCGTCCCGCTCGACCACGTACGGCCGCCCCTCGGGCGAGGGGCACACGACGTGCACCGAGACACCGCGTTCGGCCAGCCCTCGGGCCAGGCGGGCGGTGAAGTAGGCCGCGCCGTTGACGTCGGGCGGGTAGGTGTCGGTCCCGATGAGGATCCGGACACCGCGCCCCTCCCCGTCGGAGGGACGCGTGCCGGGGAGGGCCCGGGGCGGGGTCCGCGGCGTGGAGGGGGCGGGGGAGACGAAGGACGTCGACATCGAGTGTTCACCTGCGGGCGGGGGCGGCGTCGGGGCGCGGAGTAGGCACGAGTGTGGAGCACCCGAGTTGACCGACACCGACCTCCCGGTGACGACGGAGCGACCGGTCAGATAGCACATGACCCAGCGAACGATACTTTCCGTGTCCGCTCGTGTCCGTTCGTGTGCGCGGGTGCCCGCGAATGTCATCCACCGGTGACCTGGAGGGGACGTGTGTCGCCGCCCGGGTCGCGGGAGCCGGGGACCCGTGCGCCCGCGACCGTTCGGGGCGTGCCGGCGCACGGACTCGCCCCCGCTCGCCGCGAGGGAACGGTGGAGGCTCCTCCGCCGTCCCCCTCGGCCGTGAGGAGGACATGGGTGAGGGGCGGCCCCGGGACCCCCATGCCCGGGACCGCCCCTCGGGAGGGACGACCGTGGTCGTCTGGTCAGTCGCCGATGCCGTCGGCACCGGACCCGGAGTTCTGCTCTCCGAGCGTCACCGTCACGTCCTGCGCGCTGCCGGAGCCGCCCTGGAGGACCCCGAAGGTCACCTCGTCGCCGGGGCGGTGCGATCGGATCAGGGCGATCAGCTGGTCGGGGGAGGAGACGGTCTCACCGTCGACGGACACCACCACGTCTCCGGCGGACAGCCCGGCCTCCTCCGCGGCGCTGCCCGCGTTGACCTCGACGATCTCCGCGCCGCCCGCGGAGCCGCGGGTGATCGTCGCGCCGATCGCCGCGTAGCTCGCGGAACCCTCCTCGACCAGCTGCTCGGCGATGGGCCGGACCTGGTTGATCGGGATGGCGAAGCCCAGGCCCACCGAACCGCTGTCCTGCGAGATCCCGGCGATCGCGGTGTTGATCCCGATCACCTCGCCGTTCATGTTCACCAGCGGGCCGCCGGAGTTGCCCGGGTTGATCGCGGCGTCGGTCTGGATCGCGTTGATCACCGTCGAGGTGGGACCCGCCTCGCCCTCGGTGATTCCGGTGTTCACCGGACGGTTGAGCGCGCTGACCACGCCCGTGGTCACCGTGCCGGACAGCCCCAGCGGCGAGCCGATCGCCACCACGTCGGCCCCCACACCGACCTGGTCGGAGTCGCCGAGCACCGCCGGTTCGAGGTCGTCGCGGCCCTCGGCCTGGATCACCGCGATGTCGGACACCGTGTCCTCCCCCAGGACCCGGGCGGACGCCGTCGAGCCGTCGTTGAACATCACCTGGAGGGCGCTGCCCCGGGCGGCCTCCACGACGTGCGCGTTGGTGAGGATCTGGCCGTCCGAGGAGATGATCACGCCACTCCCGCTGCCGTTGGCGGTCTCGATGGACACCACGCTCGGCAGCACGGCGTCGGCGACCTCGCCGACCTCCCCCTCGGTCGGTGTGGAGGTCTGCTCGCCGTTGAGCGAACTGATCGGCGACGACACCCCGTCCGGCAGCAGGTAGGCGGTGCCCAGGGCGGCGAGCGGGCCCACGATGAGGCTGGTCACCAGGGCGGTGGCCGCCGCGACGGCGACGACGCGACCACCACGGGGCTTTCCGGGCTGCGGTACCTGGCCCGGAGGAAGCCCCTGGTGGCCGAAGGGAGGCTGTCCGGGGCCGCCGGGGCCGCCGGGGCCGTGCGGCCCACCCGGTCCATGCGGTCCCTGCGGGCCACCCGGACCCTGCGGTCCGTGGGGCCCGTGCGGCCCGTGGGGTCCGCCGAAGGACGCGTGGCCGCCGGAGAAGGCCGACCCGTCGCCCGGAGCGCCCTGGTCGCCGTGCGGCGGGACGGGTCCGCCCGCGTGGTGGGCGTACGGGCCGTGCTGGCCCCCGGCCCAGGCGCCCTCACCGGGCTGCTGCGGCGACGGGTAGGTGTAGGCCGCCTGGTCGGACGGCTCAGGTCCGGTGGCCCAGTCGTGGGCCTGGTCGGTGGGGACGAACCGGGGTCCGGTCCCCGCGGCGGACGCGTCCGGTGCTTCGGACGGGCCGCGGGACGCGGACGGAGCCTGGGACCCGGGCACGCCCTCGAACGGGGTGGTCTGGTGGACGCCGTCGTCCCGGGAGGACTGTTCCCCGGCCACGCCGGACGCCTCGGGCTGGTCGGCGGGCTCGGCGGGGCGGTGCTCGGGCTCCTCCGGCCCGGCCGCCGTGCCTGCACTGGGTTCGTTGGGGTTCAACTCAGCCTCCGACTCGCGGGACGATGCCTGCTGACGGGATCCATCATGGAGCGCACGGGTTAGAGCACGGTGAGAGCCCGATATGGCAGGGTTTCGAGTCCAAGTGACGGTGCCTTTCCCGGCACGATAGCGTCCATCTGCCACCGTGGCGCAAAGGAAGGGCAGGCCGTGATCAAGATCGTGCTGGCGGACGACGAACACCTGGTCAGAGGGGCGATCGCGGCGCTCCTCGGCCTGGAGGAGGACCTCGACGTCGTCGCCGAGGTCGGCCGCGGCGACCAGGTCGCGGACGCCGTCCGGGAGCACGGCGCGGACGTCGCCGTCCTCGACATCGAGATGCCCGGCGCCACGGGGCTGGAGGTCGCGGCGGGGCTCAAGGCGTCGGCGCCCGACTGCGGCGTGGTCATCCTCACCAGCTTCGGCCGCCCGGGCTACCTGCGCCGGGCGCTGTCCTCCGGCGCCCGGGGCTTCCTGGCCAAGGACGCCCCCGTGGACCAGCTCGCCGGGGCGATCCGCCGCGTGCACGACGGCGGGCGGTACATCGACACCGACCTGGCCGCCGCGGCGATGGTCGGCGGGGAGAGCCCGCTCACCGACCGGGAGACCGAGGTGCTGCGCGCGGCCTCCGACGGGGCCACCGTCGCGCGGATCGCCACGTCGCTGCACCTGAGCGAGGGCACCGTGCGGAACTACCTGTCCAACGCCATCGGCAAGACCGGCGCGGACAACCGGATGACCGCCATCCGAACCGCCCAGGACATGGGCTGGCTCTGAGCGAAGGTAGGACAGTGCCTGTCCGCCCTGCCCCGTAGCGTCTCTCATCGACACCGCGCGCGAATCGGGAGAGGAACCGACATGCTGCGAGGACTGACCACCATCTCGCTGTGGGCCGACGACGTCGCCGAGGCCGCGCGCTGGTACGCCGAACTGCTGGGCGTCGAACCATACTTCGAGGGCTCCGGCCACGGGGCGCTTTCCCCGGCCTACGTCCAGTTCCGGATCGGCGACCACCAGCACGAACTGGAGATCATCGACCGCAGGTACGCGCCCCCGGCCGCGCGGTCCGGGCCCGGCGGGGCGATCGTCTACTGGCACGTCGACGACTTCGCGGCGGCCTTCGAGAAGCTGCTGGCCATGGGCGCCAAGCAGTACAAGTCCGTCACCGCCAGGGGCGACGCCGGATTTCTCGCCGCCTCGGTGGTCGACCCCTTCGGCAACGTCCTGGGCGTGATGCACAACCCTCGCTACACGGACACGCTCGACCGACGGTGACCCCTCGGGGGCGGGCCGCGCCGATGAAGCCCGTCCCCGAGGCGGTCGCCCCGTGGGTCATTCCGGGATCCGTGCCGGACCATCCCCGCATGTGCGGGGCGCATCCGTGGCGGCCGGTGTGCACCAACACCGAGCGGGGACCATCCCCGCGTGTGCGGGGCGCATGCCCGCATGCGGTCGCTGCTGAACACCGTCGAGGGACCATCCCCGCCTGTGCGGGGCGCATGTCAGGGAGGGGAGGGGAGAGGAAACCACTCGACGGACCATCCCCGCCTGTGCGGGGCGCATGGGGACGGACCGGAGCGGCGCGGAGAAATCAAGGGACCATCCCCGCCTGTGCGGGGCGCATCGCGCTCGCGTCGGCTCGGGTTGGTCGGCCAGCGGACCATCCCCGCCTTTGCGGGGCGCATACGGTGGGCAACCTCGTGGGCCTGTCGCTGTCGGGACCATCCCCGCCTTTGCGGGGCGCATCCCCGGACCAGCTTCCCTGACCCGCTGGCCGCCGGACCATCCCCGCCTTTGCGGGGCGCATACTTCCTGACCTGGGACTTCACCAGGCCACAGGCCTCGAATCCTTGGGTTCGGCGCCCACCTACAGCAACCGCAAAACCATCATCGCGGTGTCGTCCGTGTGCCCGCCGGGCGCGTACTCCTCCAGCTCGCGGTCGATCCGGCTGATCACCGCCTGCGCGGTCAGCCCCGCGCACCCGGAGAAGATCTCCTTCAACCCCTCGTCCCCGAGCATGTCCGAGTTGCTCCGCCGCTCGGTCACCCCGTCGGTCACCGCCAGCACCACCTCTCCCGGGCGCAGCTCCACGCTCTCGTTCTCGAACCCCACGTCCTCGAACGCCCCCAGCAGCGGCTGCGACGACCCGAACGACGACACCTCGCCCTTCTGGTTCAGCCGCAGCGGCAGCGGGTGCCCGGCCGACACCATCCGCACCCGCATCCCCCGGCCGGCGTCCGTGGCCGGGGTCATCTCCCCGTACAGCATGGTGAGGAACCGCGTCGAGGTGTTCTCGTCCAGGATCGCCATGTTCAGCCGCTGCATGATGTGGGCCGGAGAGAACCCCTCCCTGGCCAGCGCCCGCAGCGTGTGCCGCGCCAGCCCGGTGATCGCCGCCGCCTCCGGACCCGTGCCGCACACGTCGCCCACGGCGAAGCACCACCGACCACTGGCCGCGAACACGTCGTAGAAGTCCCCGCCGACCACGTTCTTCTCGTCCGCCGGACGGTAGAACACCGCGTGGTCCACGCCGGGGATCACCGGCTCCTTCTCCTTGGCGGGAAGCAGGCTGCGCTGGAGCGCGACGCTCATCGACGCCTGCCGCTCGTGCAGCCGCGCGTTCTCCATCGCCGACGCCACGCGTCGGCTCAGGTCGTCGGCCACGTCCACCTGGTCCCGGGTGAAGTCGTCCGCCTCGCTCCGTCCGATCGTCATCCGTCCCAGCGCGCGCCCGTGCGCCACCAGGGGGATGCTGATCGCCGGTCCCTGCGACAGATCCCGCGCCAGGTTCTCCGTCAGCCTCGCCTCGGCGAGCTCCGCCGGGGACCACAGCGGCCGCGGCTCGCGCTGCTCACGCGGCGGGAGCCCGGACAGCAGCTCACGCAGGGCGTCGTTGAGGTCCTCGTCGCGGTGCGCCACGTGCGTCAGCTGGAAGACGCCCAGGTCGTTGGTGGTGTGGATGGCGCACCACCGGCCCAGGCGCGACGTGATCAGCTGCGCCGCCAGCGCCCCCGTCATCCGCTCGTCCAGCGTGCCCGCCAGCAGGTCGCTCGCCTCGGCCAGGAAGCTCAGCGACGCACGGCGGCTCAGCTCCACCTCGGCCAGTCGGGACCGCTCGACCGGCAGCGCGATCCGGTCGGCCCCCTCCTGGAGCCGCTGCGCCGCCGCCGGACCGAAGTGCCGCGTCCGCTTCGACGCCACGCCCAGCAGTCCCGTCACCCGGCCGTCCACGATCAGCGGCGCGGTCACCAGGGAACGCATCCCCGCACGCGAGAGCCGACCCCGGCTGGCGCGGGCGATCATCAGGTCGTCGTTGATCGTCGGCCCCGGTTCCGGCGCCGCCGACGGGAACGCCTCCTCGGTGCGCACACGCAGGGGCCGCCAGGGAGCGTCGTCACTGGTCAGCCCGACCGCCGACCGCACCTCCCACATGGTCTCGTCCGAGGTCGCCAGCGCGATGTAGGCGGCGTCGCCGCCCAGCGCCGTGGCGGCGTGCTCCACGGTCCGCTCCAGCAGCTGCCGCAGGTTCAGTCGCGAGTTCAGCGCGGCGTCCAGCGACGCCCACGTGCTCGGCCGCGTCGGGCGGTTCGCCCTGCCGCGCACCGGCGGCGACTCCAGCGACGGCGACGTCGGGCGCGTGGTGTCCTCGATGCGGAACCACACCGCCTTGTCGTCGCGCCCGTAGCTCACCCCCCAACTGGAGGCGATCGCCGAGGCCAGCGCCAGCCCGAGGCCGGCGCCCCGGGCGTCGCCCGACGACGGCGCGGCGTCCACCCGCAACGGCCCGGCCTGCGGGACCGCGCGGTCGGGCGCCGAGTCGGTCACCATCACCTCGATGGACCCGTCCACCCGGCGGACCGCCACCTCCAGCGCCGACCGCGCGTGCACCACGGCGTTGGTCACCAACTCGCTGACCAGGAGGATCACGTCGTCGAAGGGCTCCGGCACACCCCAGGACAGGAGGGTGTCGTGGACGAACTCCCGAGCGGCCGCCGCGGTCTCGGGAGCGGGTGGGAAGTCTCGTCGGGCGACCTTCGACGCGTCGTGTGCAGGCAAGCCGGGCAAGTCCTTCGTCAACGTGGCGTGGGCAGCGGGGAGTAGGGCTGCCACTGCCACGATACGCCGGAGCCGCCGCCTCGGAGGTCCGGATACGGCGGAGGGCCGGACCAGTGCGTACGAGATCGGCGACCGGCCTGTGCGGAACGCGTTCGGCGGATAGTCTGAGTCACCGACAGATCCACTTCTTTCGGGTGGTAGAGCGCGACGGTAGCGTGACCGGACGGGAAGCCGAGGTGGACCAGACCAGCGGGAGGGGTTCGATGCCCGACGCGGCCAAGGAACTGGCTGAGGAACAACTCGACGAGATTCTCAGTGCCCTGTACCGCATGCGGGACGGCGACTTCAGCGTGCGCCTCCGTCAGCGCGGCAGCGGCACGATCCGGGAGATCGCCTCGGTCTTCAACGAGGTGGTCGACCACAGCGAACAGCTGAGCAGCGAACTGCAACGCGTCGGCGACGTCGTCCGCGACGAGGGCCGCCTGCACGAACGCGTCGCTGTCAACCCCTCCCGGGGCGCGTGGGGCGAGAGCGCCCGTGCCCTCAACGACCTCCTCGACGAGGTCGCCGAACCCGTCACCGACGTCGCCCGCGTCCTCGACTCCGTCGCCGAGGGCCAGCTCAGCCGCCGTGCCTCCACCGAGGGCCGCCGGGGCGAGCTCAAGGGCGACCTGCTGCGCCTGGCCACCACCGTGAACCGGATGGCCGACCAGATGAGCGGCTTCACCGAGGAGGTCACCCGGGTCGCCCGTGAGGTGGGCACCGAGGGCAAGCTCGGCGGCAGCGCGCAGGTCGAGGGCGTCTCCGGCGCCTGGCGCGAGGTCACCGAGTCGGTCAACCAGATGGCCTCCCGCCTCACCAACCAGGTACGGGACATCTCCGAGGTGACCACGGCGGTCGCCCGCGGCGACCTCGGCAAGAAGATCACCATCGACGTCCAGGGCGAGATGCTCGACCTCAAGGACACGGTGAACACGATGGTGGACCAGCTCTCCACCTTCGCGGACGAGGTCACCCGGGTCGCCCGCGAGGTGGGCACCGAGGGCAAGCTCGGCGGACGCGCGAACGTGCGCGGGGTCCAGGGCATCTGGAAGGACCTCACCGAGAACGTCAACTCGATGGCGGACAACCTCACCAATCAGGTGCGGGACATCTCGCAGGTGACGACCGCCGTCGCCCGGGGCGAGCTCACCCGCAAGGTCGAGGTCGACGTCCAGGGTGAGATGCTCGCCCTGAAGGACACCGTGAACACCATGGTCGACCAGCTCGACTCGTTCGCCGACGAGGTCACGCGGGTGGCGCGCGAGGTCGGCACCGAGGGCAAACTGGGCGGCCGGGCCAACGTCAAGGGCGTGTCGGGGATCTGGAAGGACCTGACCGACAACGTCAACTCGATGGCCAACAGCCTCACCTACCAGGTCCGCAACATCTCCCAGGTGACGACGGCGGTCGCCAAGGGTGACCTGAGCAAGAAGATCACCGTGGACGCCCAGGGTGAGATGCTCGACCTCAAGGACACCATCAACAAGATGGTCGACCAGCTGGACTCCTTCGCCAGCGAGGTCACGCGGGTGGCGCGCGAGGTGGGTACCGAGGGCAAGCTGGCCGGTCAGGCGCACGTGCGCGACGTCTCCGGGGTCTGGAAGGACCTGACGGACAACGTCAACTCGATGGCCAACAACCTGACCTACCAGGTGCGGCAGATCTCCATGGTCACGCGCGCGGTGGCGGCGGGCGACCTGACCAAGAAGGTCACGGTCAACGCCAAGGGCGAGATCCTGGAGCTGAAGGAGACCATCAACGTCATGGTGGACCAGCTCTCGGCCTTCGCCGACGAGGTCACCCGGGTGGCCCGTGAGGTGGGCACCGAGGGCAAGCTCGGCGGGCGCGCCGACGTCCCGGGCGTCTCCGGCATCTGGAAGGACCTCACCGAGAACGTCAACTCGATGTCGCACAACCTCACCACGCAGGTGCGCAACATCTCCGAGGTCACGACCGCGGTCGCCGCCGGCGACCTGACGAAGAAGATCGACGTCAACGCCCAGGGCGAGATCCTGGAGGTCAAGACCACCGTCAACACGATGGTCGACCAGCTCTCCGCGTTCGCCACGGAGGTCACCCGTGTCGCGCACGAGGTGGGCAGCCAGGGCCAGCTGGGCGGTCAGGCCAAGGTCGAGGGCGTCTCGGGCACGTGGCGTCAGCTCACCGACAGCGTGAACGGCCTGGCGGGCAACCTGACCATCCAGGTGCGCGCGATCGCCGAGGTCGCCAACGCCGTGGCCAAGGGCGACCTGACCCGCAACATCCAGGTCGACACGCGCGGTGAGATGGAGGAGCTCAAGGACAACCTCAACCTGATGGTGTCCAACCTGCGCGAGACCACCGCCACCCAGCGGGACGCCGACTGGCTCAAGTCCAACCTCAACCGCATCTCCGGCCACATCCAGGGCCACCGGGACCTGCACGAGCTGGCCCGCCTCATCATGACCGAGGTGACCCCGCTCCTGGACGCCCAGCACGGCGCCTGCTACCTGCCCGAGGACCAGGGCGACCAGGACGTGTTCCGGCTCTACGCCGGGTTCGGGTTCTCCCCCGACGAGAGCCGCCGCCGGATCCGCAAGGGCGTCGGCCTGGCGGGCGAGGCACTGGCGCAGCAGACCGAACAGCAGGTCAGCAACATCCCGCCCGGCTACGTCACCGTCCAGTCCGGACTGGGCCAGGCCGAACCCCGGCACCTGTACATCCTCCCGATCATCTCCGAGGAGCGCGCGCTCGGCGTCATCGAGTTCGCCTCCTACGAGGAGTTCCGGGAGATCCACAAGAACTTCCTGCGCCAGCTGGTGGCCCTCCTCGGCACCACGATCAACACCATCCTGGCCAACAACCGCACCGAGTACCTCCTCGAACAGTCCCAGCAGCTCACCAGCCAGCTCCGCGAGCGGTCCAACGAGCTCCAGCGCCAGCAGGAGGAGCTGCGCGGCAAGAACGCCGAACTGCGCCAGAAGGCCACCCAGCTGGCCAACCAGAACCGCGCGATCGAACTCCAGAACCAGCAGATCCAGCGCTCCAGGAACGCCCTGGAGGAGCGCGCCCACCAGCTCCAGGTCTCCTCCAAGTACAAGTCGGAGTTCCTGGCCAACATGTCGCACGAGCTGCGTACGCCGCTCAACAGCCTGCTGATCCTGGCCCGTCTCCTGGCCGACAACGCCGAGCAGAACCTCACGCCCAAGCAGGTCGAGTTCGCCCAGACCATCCACAAGGCGGGCAGCGACCTCCTGCTGCTCATCGACGAGATCCTCGACCTGTCCAAGGTGGAGGCCGGCCGCGCCGAGGTGCAGCCCAGCGAGGTGTCCATCGCCCAGCTCGTCGACTACGTGGAGGCCACCTTCCGGCCGGTCACCGGGGAGCAGGGGCTCGCGTTCGCGGTGGACGTCTCACCCGACATCCCCGGCACCCTGTGGACCGACGAGCAGCGCCTCCAGCAGATCCTGCGCAACCTGCTGTCCAACGCCGTGAAGTTCACGCCGCAGGGCGAGGTGCGGCTGCTCATCGAGCCCGCGTGGGCGCTGGACGACGCCGACCTCGACATGTTCGTGGAGGACGAGGAGGTCATCGCGTTCACCGTCGCCGACACCGGCATCGGGATCGCCGAGGACAAGCTCCAGGTGATCTTCGAGGCCTTCCACCAGGGCGACGGCGGTACCTCACGGCGGTTCGGCGGCACCGGTCTGGGACTGTCCATCAGCCGCAACTTCGCCCGGCTCCTGGGCGGTGAGATCCGTGTCCAGAGCGTGGCCAACCAGGGCTCCACCTTCACCCTCCTGCTTCCGGTGCGGCTGCGCGAGGAGGCCGTGGAGCGCGGCGAGGACGTCGTCGGCGTGGACACCGTCCCGGCGCTGGAGCCCGCCCCCGGCCGGGACGCGCACGGCGACGCCGGGACCGACGGCGACTACGTCATGCCCGACGAGGACTTCGACGCCGCGCTCGCCGCCCTCACCGACATCGGCAACGAGCCGCTGCCCAGCGTCCCGGTGCTCAAGACGCCCGAACCCGCCGCCCCGGCCGAGGGCGAGCGGGAGGCCGCGCCCGGCCAGGAGCGGGTCGAGGCCAGGACCGATCCCGAACGCCGCGCCGTCCTCAGCGGACAGCGGGTGCTGATCGTCGACGACGACGTGCGCAACGTCTTCGCGCTCACCAGCGCCCTGGAGGCCCAGGGGTTGGAGGTCCTGTACGCCGACAACGGCCGTTCGGGCATCGCCATGCTGGAGGCCAACGAGGACATCTCCCTCGTCCTGATGGACGTGATGATGCCCGAGCTGGACGGCAACGCCACGACCCGGGCGATCCGGGACATGCCCCAGTTCGCCGACCTGCCGATCATCTCCCTCACCGCCAAGGCGATGCAGGGCGACCGGGAACGCAGCCTGGCGGCCGGCGCCACCGACTACGTCACCAAGCCCGTCGACCTGGACCACCTGCTGGACGTCATGCGCCGCTGGCTCACCGCCGGCCCGGCGGAGACCGCCGCCAACGCCGCCGACGCCGACGGATCCGGGCTCGACGACGCGCCCGAGTCCCCCAGGGGGCACAATGGCGCCACGGACGACGACACCCGCACCGACGGCGGGGACCAGCCGAACGCGGACACGGGCGACACCGGCGCCGCCCCGACAGAGGACCTGGAGTAAGGCGTAGTGACCCAGAAGGCCAACATCCTTCTCGTCGACGACCGAGAAGAGAACCTGATCGCGCTGGAGGCGGCCCTCACCTCCCTCGACCAGAACCTGGTCCGAGCCAGTTCGGGTGAGGAGGCGCTCAAGCACCTTCTGGGGACCGACTTCGCGGTCATCCTGCTCGACGTCGTCATGCCGGGCATGGACGGCTTCGAGACCGCCGCGCACATCAAGCAGCGCGAGAAGACCAAGGACGTGCCGATCATCTTCCTGACCGCCCAGGAGGTCGACCGGCACGAGGTCTTCCGCGGCTACGCCTCCCGCGCGGTGGACTACCTGCTCAAGCCGTTCGACCCGTGGGTCCTGCGGTCCAAGGTCGAGGTGTTCGTCGAACTCCACCAGCTCAAGGCGCAGATGCGCGAGCAGGCGCGCAGCCTGCAACGCGACCTCGGACAGGAGACCGGCGAGCCCGGCAAGGTCCTGGCCGAGCGGCTGGCGCACCGCTCCCGCCAGGTCCAGAGCGACCTGGCCGCGCTGCGCGAGCACATCGTGGCCCACTACCAGGACGCCGACCAGCCCCTGGTGGACGGTGTGCGCCGACTGGACCGCTCCGTCGGGCAGCTGTCCACGCTGGTCGACACGCTCCACGGCCCCTCCTGACCGCGCCCTCGCGGGCCCGGCCGTCGGCGTGGCCGCGGCGGTGTGCCGCCCCGGTCGCGGCCCGGGGCGCGGCGGATCGCGTCAGGCGGAGGGGCGCGGCGGGAGCGCCAGGCCGATGTGCTCGCCGATCTCCTCGATGAGCCCCAGGTCGGCCAGGCGGAAACTGCCCCGGTTGCTGCGCCGGATCAGCGTCAGGGCGCCCCGCACCCCCCGGCTGCCGCGCAGCGGGACCGACAGCAGCGACCCCGCGCCCAGCGCCGCCAGCAGCGGCGCGCCCGACGCGGCGTGGCCGAGGACGCCCTCGTCCTCGATCAGCGGGAACAGCAGCGACTGGCCGCCGCCCAGGACGTCGCGGGGGATGTCGGAGTCGCACGGCGCGGCCGCCGCCACCTCCCGCGTCAGCTCCTCGGGGGCGTCGGGCGGGCCCGCCACCGCCGCGCGCCTGGCGGCGCCGGGGTCGGTGGGCAGGTCGCACACGTCCACGATCACCCAGTCGGCGTAGGAGTCCGCCAGCAGTCCGGCGGCGTCGGCCAGCGCGAGCGGTTCGCCCCGGCCGCCCGGGCCCGCGCTGCGCAGCAGCAGCCGCGTCATCCGGGTGAGCACGTCCAGCCGCCGGGCGGCCAGCACCACGACCTGGTCCTCCACCTCCGGCTCCAGCGGGGCGGGACCCTCCTCCTCCGACCCGCTCATCGGCGGCGACATCGCCACCAGCACGAGCGGTTGCGCCTCCGTGGGCAACTCCAGCCGCGTCAGGGTCAGGTGCACGTCCTCCGCCCACCCGCGCTGGGCCAGGCGCGACTCCAGGGAGGCGGGTCCGTCACCGCGCAGCACCGAGGCCAACCACGACTGCATCGTCGCGCGTTTGCGCAGGTCGACGAAGTGCGCGAGGGGTTTGCCGGTGAGGTAGCCGGGCGCGCTGCCCAGCTGGGCGGCCCCGGCGTTGTTGATCCGTCGGATGTAGCCGTCGTGGTCGAGCAGCACCACGGGCACGCTCAGCTCCGCGAACATCGCGCGGAGCAGTATCCGGTCGCCGTCGTCACCCGACCGCCGCGGTCCGGGCTGTTCGGACTGGGCGCGGCCGAGCAGGTCGTCCGCCTCGCCCAGCAGGCGCTCGGCGTACTCCAGCTCCGCCAGCGCCGCCTCGGCCGTGCCCCGGGCGTCGTCGGGATACATGGCATGGGTGCTCACCAGGGCGGACACCCGCTCACCCAGAGCGGTGATCTCCCTGCGCAGCCCCGCGAGGTTCTCCGACACGCTCAGGTCTCCGTCGTCGTCGATCGCGTCTTCGGCGGCACCCGTCACCGGGGCCCTGACACCGTTGTCACTCACCGACGCTAACGGATGCGGGGGGTTGCGCTCACCAGGGTTACCGTGGAGCAGGGGCAGGGAGCGCGGAAGTGAGGTGGCACGGTGTGGATCGAACGCCTGGCCCGTGACATCGGGGCACTGGCCCAGACCGAGAACACCACCCTCGAACGGGCCCTGGACCAGATGAGCCGGGCCGCCGCGCTGGGCGTCCCCGGGTGTTCCGCCGCCCTGGTCGTGGTCTGGCGGGAGGTGACGGGGCCCGACGGGTCCGTCCGGCACGTCGTCGCCGACTACGGCGCCTCGCACGCCGACCTGTCCGAGGCCTTCGAGCACCAGTACACCAGCGACCACGGGCCCACGGTGGAGGCGGTGCGCGAGATGCGTCAGGTGCGCGTCGGCGACGTCCTGCGCGAACACCGCTGGCCCCGGTACACGAGCATGGCCGTGCAGTGCGGCGACCGTTCGTCGGTCACGCAGCCCAGCCTCATCCCCGGGGACGAGGGAGAGGACGACCGCGTCGTGACCTTCGGCGTGCACTCCGGCCGCGCCGACGCCTTCGACGAGGACGTCGTGGCCCCCCTCACCGCCCTGCTGGCCGAGCACGCGGCCGTCGCCCTGATCAGCGTGGGCCGCCAGGCCGACGTCGCCCGCGAGACCGCGCACATGCGCCGGGCGATGTCCGCGCGCACGGTGATCGACCAGGCCAAGGGGATCATCATGCACGCGCGGGCCTGCGACGCGGACACGGCCTTCACGGCGCTGCGCGAGGTCGCCCAGCGCAACCGGAAGAAGGTCGTGGACGTGGCGCGTGACCTGGTCGCGGAGAACGCCGGCCCGCAGGCACGGACGCGTCGCCCGCGGGTGGACGGGCGGTGAACGCCGGAACACCGAACGAGGATGAGTCCCGAGCGTGACCGAAAGCCGGGATGATGGGCATGGCCCTCCGGAACGACAAGGAGAACCGAGAGTGACGTCAGACATCTCGATCCGTCGCGAGGATGGCGTCGTCGTGGTCACCCCCGTGGGGGAGATGGACGCGGTGACCTCTCCGGCCCTGGCCGAGGTCCTCGACGGACTCCTGTCCGAGGAACCGCCCCGGCCGGTGGTGGTCGATCTCGCCAAGGTCGCCTTCTGCGACTCCCGTTGCATCGGCGTGCTCGTCGCCGCCTACCGGCAGGCGCGCGACCTCGGCGTCGGACTCGTGGTCGCCGAACCCCAGCAGCAGGTCAACCGTCTGTTCGTGATCGCCGGGATCGACCAGGTCATCCCCATCATGGCGAGCATCGGGGCCGCCGTGGACGCCCTCCGCCCGTGACCGACCCCGATCACCGACCGGCCCCGATCACCCCGGGGGAGTACTCCCTGTCCAGGAAGTGCAGCCGCACCAGCGACCCCGAACCGCTGCCGGAGATCTCCAGGAAGTCGCAGGTCTGGCGGGCGATCCACAGTCCGTACCCGCGCGGGCGCGTCCCGTCGGCCGGCCGGTAGCCGGTCAGCGGGTCGACCAGACCCCCGTCCTCGTCGAACACGTCGCACACCCAGCGCTCCGGGGCCCGCCACACGGTCACCGTTCCCTTCCCGGCGCCGTGCTCCAGCACGTTGGCGGCCAGCTCGTTCACCGCCACCACCAGGTCGTCCACCCGGTTCTCCGGCCAGCCCGCCGCCCGCCCCAGGTGGGTGAGCTCCTGGCGCAGGCGGGGCAGGGACAGACCGATCTCCAACTGGTGGACGGGGCCCGCGACCGGCAGCGGTTCCGGAGCGGTCGGCCGGGCCCCGAACGCCGCGGTCCCCAGGTAGCCGCCGTTGGGGTGGGGGCCGCCGGGCCCCACCAGCACCGGATGGGTGGCGCGCACCGCCGACCGCACGTGCGGGGCGAGGCCGTGCGCGTCGTGCACGCACAGCAGCCGCAGCGGCATCGGGGCCAACGCGGTGGACAGCACGGACTCCAGGCGCAGCCACTCCCGCAGCTCCATCGCCGAGCCGTCGGTGAGCGGCGGTTCGGCGACCACGACCACGGGGGCGGGTCCGTACGTGAGCGCCAACCGGTGCAGGACGGCGAGCGTCCTGCCCGGGGCGGAGTAGAGCGCGGCGCGGTCGATGACGTGCACCCTGGCCCGCTCCGCGTCGCCGAGCCCCTCGGTCAGGGCGGCGGCGCGGCCCGCGTCGACCGCGAGCACGGCGTACGCGTCCTCGCGTACGGCCGACCGCAACCGCTGCCGGGCCACGTCGTGGAACCTCTGCTCGCGGTGGAAGAGCAGGCCCTGGTGTTCGAAGGTCATCGCTGAGGGTTCGCGTTCGGGGTCGCGGCGCCCGGGTGCGTGCGCCGTCATCTGAGGTGTACCCACTCCGCGCCCCGGTCCCTCGGAGACGGCTCCGAGGGACCGGGCACACGTGCGTGGCGGGAGCGGGGACACGGCTCAGCCCGAGACCGTCGACAGCAGGAGGCCGTCGGTCTCGTCCTCGGCGGAGCCGTCGTGCTCCGGCGTCTGGGGCAGGGAACGCTGGTAGGCGATCTCCGTCTCCACCGCGATGCGCTGCCACGTGAACCGGGAACGGGCGCGGTCGGCGGCGGCGATGCCGTACGCCGAACTCATCGTCGGTGTGTTGAGGACCGCGCGCACGGCGCGGGCCACCTCGTCGGAGCGGCCGAAGCGCATCAGCACGCCGCTGGTGCGGTGCAGCACCGCGCCGGGGATCGCGCCCGTGGCGGTGGCCACCACGGGAAGGCCGCAGGCCATGGCCTCCACGACGGCTCCGCCGTAGGGGTCGTAGGCGGCCGCGGACACGTACACGTCCGCCGAGCGCAGCAGTCGGGGCAGTTCCTTGCGCTCCACGGGCCCGGTGAGGTGGACGCGGTCGTCCACGCCCGCCTCCTTGGCGAGGAGTTCGACGGCGCGGGCGTTCTCGTCGAGGGCGACGTCGCGGTCCTCGGCGGTGGAGACGATGAGGAGCTCGGCCTCGGGCAGGCGGACCATCGCCTCCACGAGCCGGTCGGCGCCGCCGGGCCCGCCCAGGGAGGTGACCGAGATCAGACGGGGCCGCTCCTCGTCGCGGGTCCGCCAGGGCTCCGAGGCCGCGCTGCCCTCGACGCTGAAGTGGTCGGTGTCCACCCCGAACGGGACGACGCTCACGTGGTGGCGGGGCACCCCGAGCCGGGCCAGCTCTCCCTGCTGGTCGGTGGAGTTGACCAGGACGTGGTCGGCGCGCGAGGCGAGGATGGTCTCCATACGGGCGCGTTCGGGCTGGTGGGAGAGGCCGGAGCGCTGCTCGCTGGCGTTGAGCGAGTGGAAGGTCTGGACGATCGGGGTGCCGCTCTGGTCCCGGTCGCAGTGCGCCTGGGCGTGCAGGGCGGCCAGGCCGCTGGTCCACCCGACGGCGTGGAGGACGTCCGGGGCCTCCTCGTCGAGCGCGGTGGCGAGGGCGCTGCCGAAGGCGCCGGTGTGCTCGGTCTCCTCGTCGTCGCCGAGGGGGCGCGCCGGACCCGCGTCGAGGTAGACGACGGACACCCCGCGCGACATGCGCGTGCGCCCGTCGGGCTGGTCGGGGTCGCTCCGGCGTGCGTACACCGTCACCTTGTGGCCGCGTTTGGCGAGCTGCCGGGACACGGCACAGGCGTGCAGACTCGCTGGGCAGGCCGGTTCCCCGCGATGGGCGGGGAGGGGGTTGGCGTGTTCGGCGACCATGGCGATCTTCACTGGGCTGGACTCCTTGGACACGGAACGGTGTCCGTCGTGGGCGGGTCCGAGGCGACTCCGGAGCGGGGTCGGAGCCTCCCGGAAGGGAAACGGGCAGCACGGAACGCCGCACGCACGGAGTGCGCACGGGAGCCAGGCGGCGGAGAGGAAGGAAGGGGGGAGGGCAGACGCACGGAAACCACACCAAACGACCGGTAGGGAGATCGAGCCGCCGTGCGAACCCGGATCGGGTCGACGCTCGGGGCGAGGTCGTGTGTGTCTGCGTCTTAGACACCCAACGGCACCCATTCTGCCAGACGGTCGGGTGAGCCACAACGTGACCGGGTATCGCCGACAGTTCCAAAGGGGGGCTTCGGGGCGGTCCGTAACCCCCTCGAAAGCCCTCTGTCCTGTGCATTCCCGATCCGGGCCGGTCCGCACTGTCGCGGTCGGGCCAACGCCGCTACTGTCGGACAGGAACAACGGGACTGGACACCGCTCACCACCGGCACATCGACCACGGCACTTTCGGCGGCGACAACCCGGGTGGGAACTGCGTATCCGGGTGTTTTCCGCCATGATGTACGCGGATTTTGACCGACTCCGCCGGTACCTCGGTACGGTTACAGAATCCACGCGTTGAACGGGACTCGAGCAACGTCCGGCGGCCTACGCCGGGCAACCGGCCACGGCCGAAGGAACGGGAGGAAGGGCGTATGGGTGTCGCTGGTGGGGAAGTCATCGTCACGGCCCTCACGCACCGGGGCGCTGTCCGTCCCGCCAACGAGGACTCCGTCGTCATGGGCGCGCTCACCGTCGCCAGCGCCAACATGACCTCGCCGGTCCGTTGCGTTCTGCCGGTGAGCGAGCCCGTCATCCTGGCCGTCGCCGACGGCATCGGCGGTCAGGCCGCGGGGGAGATCGCCTCCGAGCACGCCGTGCACCGCATGGCCGAGGTGGGGCCGCGGCTCAAGGGTCCGGACGAGATCGCCCAGTTGCTGACCAACATCGACGAGGAGATCAAGGACCACGCGACCCAGCACACCGAGTTCTCCGGCATGGGGACCACGGTCGCCGGTGTCCTGCTCAACAACGACGGCAACTTCTGGTTCAACGTCGGCGACTCCCGGACCTACCGCCTGGAGGGGCGCCACCTGCGCCAGCTCTCGGAGGACGACTCGCCCGCGCTCCCGCCCTCCGAGGACGGCCGCCCCGTCACCACGAACTTCATCACCCAGTCCCTCGGCGGCAGCGCCGGCGGCGCGATGGTCCCGCACGTGGGCCGGGACGAGGGCGCCGACCCCAGCGCCTGGCTCATGTGCAGCGACGGCCTGTCCGACCTCGTCCTGCCCGACGAGATGGAGCGGATGATCGCCGAGGCCGGGAGCGACGAGGCCGCCGTGCACGCCCTGTGGCAGGCGGCCATGGAGGCGGGCGGCAAGGACAACATCAGCATCCTGCTCGCGCGTCGCGTCTGAGAACGACGTGGTGAAGGCGACAGGGCCCGGACGTCGCGTCCGGGCCCTGTCGCCGTTCGTCGTCGTTCCGCGGGAGGCTCAGCCCTGGCCGCCGCCCGACTCCGACGCGGCACGGGAGCGCAGTACCACGGCCACGACCACGACCATGGCGACGGCCACGACCACCGCGAGCCCCACGATCCCGAGTGCGACCATCGACGGGCCCTCGGACTCGGCGGCGGCCTCGTCGGCCTCGATCGCGGTGTCCTCGGCGGCGGCGCTCTCCTCGGCGTCGCCCTCCGCCCCGGCCTCGGCGCCCCCCGCGGTCGCGTCGTCCGCGGGCTCCTCCCCGGCGGCGGCCCCGGCCACGGCGTCCTCGGTCAGCGTGAACGTGAGCGAGTCCTGGATGGGGTGGCCGTCGGAGGAGACGACCCGGAAGCCGATGGTGTACTCGCCCGCCTCGTCCAGGGGCAGCAGGCCCGCGGTGACGTCGAGGTCGTCGAACTCCAGGGCCCCCTCCTCCTGGTACTGCTCGCCGTTCGGGCCGGTGACGATGACGTCGCTCGCGCTGTCCGACGCCATCGGCGCGTTGTTGAAGGTCAGCACGACCTCCTCGGGTGCGGCCTCCAGGATGGCGCCGTCATCGGGGGAGGAGCCGGTCAGGACGTCGTGCGCGAGGGCGGGGGCGGGGGCCAGCGCTAGCGCGCCCGCGGTCAGCGGAACCGCGGCGGCGGCGATCAGACGCGGCAGGCGGCGGGTGGCCGCCCGGTCGAGGGCGCGCGTGGTCTCGGTGGAGGCCATGTCTTCGTCTTCTCCCAGTGCTCGGGGTGGGTGCGCGCACCGGCGGAGAAGGCCGGGCCGCACGTGATCGAAACTAGGCGGTGCCCCCCGGGGCCGCAAGACGGCACGTGGAGGGGTCACACACGAGGAGAAGGGGTCGCCGCCTCAGGAGGCGGGGGCCAACTCGCGTCGCATGTAGCGGCGCTGCTCCGGGGTCGTTCCACCCCAGACGCCGTGGGCCTCCCCGGCCCGCAGGGCCCACCGCAGGCACTCCTGGCGAACGGTACAGCCGCCGCAGACGGCGACGGCCTGCTCCGTGTCGGCGCGCCCGATCCCGGTGCTGCTCACCGGGAAGAAGATCTCCGGGTCGTGGGAACGGCACTTCCCCCGCTCGACCCAGTCCTCGCTCTCGTGGTAAAGGCGATTCACGTGCGCCTCCGATCCGTGGCTGCGATCCGTGGTCAGTGGCCGCGCCGTGGGTCCCACGGCGGGCGCGTCCTCGTCCTCACCACGGCTGTCGGGTGCTTGCCCCCTCTGGTCTGGGGTGAAGCGATGCGACCAAGTGTAGTACGACCAGATGTAGTACTACACGGAGTCTGCTCGAAAGTCGGCGAGACATCAAGGGCGCCGCGCCGCCCGCGCACGGTCCCGCGCCGCCCCGCGCGCGTTCGGTCGGCCGCCCGGCGGAGGGTGCGTGGGTCGTCGGGGCGGGAGGGAACTCCCTGTCCAGGGCCGCTTTCCGTGCGCGCTTCCGGCATGGTGGAGGTGCGGACTCCGGGCGGGAGAAGCGTTATGTCGCGAGGTTTCCACCGAATTGATGTGACTTAACGCACTGTTAATATTGCTCAGTAAGGCTCTATGTTTGACCCTGAGTGCTGTCGACCACACGGAGGCGGCCGCGCGGGCGCTCCCCGCGTCCGGACCCCGGTCGAAACGCCGAAGTCCCTGATGGACAGGGGGCTGGCGGCCGGAGGCCCGCCCCGCGCGCCTGTGCTGAACCCCCTGGTCAGGCCGGTCCTCCGCTGCTAAATAAACGAGCCATACCCGATGGTGAACGGATGAAACATGTACGCGGAGTCTCTCTGAAACGTCATTGATATTCGTTCGCTAAGTTCGATCGACGTGCCACATCTACGAACGAACCTCCAAGCACGCGACCGAGCCGACGGCGGGGCGAACAGCTCCGGGACCACAGGGGCCGCGGGCCGGGGGGACGTGCGCCTGTCGCACCCGTCCCCGGAGGACGGGCCGCGCATGTGGCGGCTGGCGGGAGAGACGGGGATGGACGTGAACTCCCCGTACGCCTACACGCTCTGGTGCCGGGACTTCGCCAGGACCAGCGTCGTCGCCCGCGACGACGCGGGCCGTGTCGCCGCCTACGTCACCGGATACGTGCGCCCCGACAGCCCGGACACGTACTTCCTCTGGCAGGTCGCCGTCGATCCCGAGTACCGCGGACAGAGACTGGCCCGCCGCATGCTTGACTTCATGGGTGACCGGTTCGCCGACATGGGACTGCGTTACCTCGAAGCGACGGTCACGCCCGACAACACCGCCTCACGCGCACTCTTCGCCTCGTTCGCCCGCGACCGGGGCGCGGAGATCGCGTGGAGCCCTCTCTTCACCGGGGAGCACTTCCCGCACGACGGCGGGACTCCCCACGAACCCGAGGACCTCGTGCGTATCGGACCCTTCGGGGACCGGACCAGCGAAGAGCGTGCCTGACCATCCGCACCGGATCGACCGATCCTGACACCCCGTCGTCACAGCCCTGAGCCCACGAACCTGGGGAAAGGAACCAAGGAACCCACGATGGAGACCTTCGAACGCCTCGAATCCGAAGTCCGCGGATACTGCCGGAACTGGCCGGTCGTCTTCGACAAGGCCGTCGGTAGCCACGTCTACGACGAGAACGGGCGGCCCTACCTGGACTTCTTCGCCGGGGCGGGGTCCCTCAACTACGGGCACAACAACCCGGAGTTGAAGGCATCGCTCATCGATTACCTCACCGACGACCGGATCGTGCACAGCCTCGACGCCTACAGCGTCGCCAAACGGGACTTCCTGGAGACCTTCGAGGACGTCGTCCTCAAACCCCGGGGCCTGGACTACAAGGTCCAGTTCCCCGGCCCGGCGGGCAACAACGCGGTCGAGGCCGCGCTCAAGCTCGCCCGTAAGTACACCGGTCGCGAGACGATCGTCAACTTCACCAACGGCTTCCACGGCATGACCCTGGGCGCCCTGGCCGTCACCGGCAACTCCATGAAGCGCGGCGGCGCCGGCGTGCCCCTCGGACACGTCGCCACGATGCCGTTCGACAACTACATGGACGGCCAGACGCCGGACTTCCTGTGGCTGCGCAGCCTGCTGGACGACAGCGGCAGCGGTCTGGACAAGCCCGCCGCGGTCATCGTCGAGACGATCCAGGGCGAGGGCGGCATCAACGTGGCCAGCGCCCAGTGGCTGCGCGAGCTGTCCGCTCTGTGCCGCGAGTACGAGATCCTCATGATCGTCGACGACATCCAGATGGGCTGCGGCCGCACCGGCGGCTTCTTCAGCTTCGAGGAGGCCGGGATCACCCCGGACATCGTCACGCTGTCGAAGTCCATCAGCGGCTACGGTCTGCCGATGGCCCTCACGCTGTTCAAGCGCGAGCTGGACGTGTGGGAGCCGGGCGAGCACAACGGCACCTTCCGCGGCTTCAACCCGGCGATGGTCACGGGCGCCGAGGCGCTGCGCCGCTACTGGAGCGACGACGCCTTCGCCCGTCAGACCAGGGCCAAGGGCGACATGGTCGCCGCCCGCCTGACCGAGATCGCCGCCGAGTTCCCGCAGGTCGGCGCGCACGTGCGCGGTCGGGGCCTGGCGCGCGGCCTGGCCTTCGAGGACACCTCGATCGCCAAGCGGGTCGCCGCCGAGTCCTTCGACCGGGGCCTGCTCGTGGAGACCTCCGGCCCCGAGGACGAGGTCGCCAAGCTGCTCCCGCCGCTCACCACGACGGAGGAGGAGCTCAGGGCCGGACTCGACATCATGGCCGACGCCGCGCGCGCCGCCGTGAAGGTCGCCCAGCCGGTGTAGTCATCCGCCCTGGTGAGGGGCGACGGACACGGGGTCGGTCGGCTTCCCGAATCGGGATGTCGGCCGGCCCCCGACCGTGTTCAATAGATCAAAGCGACGGCGCACGAGCGCGTTAGGGAGATTTCAGTGATCGTTCGCAGCGTGGACGACGTCAACGGCACCGACCGCGACGTCAAGCACGGCAACTGGCGCAGCCGCCGGATGATCCTCGCCAAGGAGGGCGTGGGGTTCTCCTTCCACGAGACCGTCCTGTACGCGGGCACGGAGACCACGATGTGGTACGCCAACCACGTCGAGCTGGTGCACTGCATCGAGGGGGAGGCCGAGCTCACCAACGAGGAGACCGGGGAGAAGCACATCATCACCCCCGGCACCCTCTACCTGCTCGACGGTCACGAGAAGCACACGCTGCGCATCAAGGAGGACTTCCGGGTCCTGTGCGTGTTCAACCCGCCCGTGACCGGGCGCGAGGTGCACGATGAGAACGGCGTGTACCCGCTCATCGTCGAGGAGCCGGAGTCGGAGGACACCGCGGTCTCCTGACGACCGGGTGTGCACACGTGGGCGGGGTCCGTGGTCTCGGACTCCGCCCACAGCTGTGTGCGACACCGGAGCCCCTGGGTGAGCGGGTTTCACACTTAGGGTCACAAGCCACAGGTGACCCGGCATGCACGTCTGTGGGGGGCGTTCACCCGGCGGTCGAGTGCTCATAACCAGTGCATAACGGACTAAACCTGCCTCGTTACTGCTGGGCGGGCTCGGGGAGGGAGACACCCGTGTCTGCGTCGTCGACCCGTGTCCCGTTCGACGGCTGGGACCCGCGGAGTGACTCGGCCGCGGACCCGAACCCACATAGGCGTCCCCATCCGAATGCGCGGTGCCGCCGTCCCACGGACGCGGCGCCGCCCTGACGTTCCACGAGGAGCAGTCGTGAAGAAGCAGGTGTCAGCGGTCAACCGAGGAGCCCTGGGTCGCCGGGACGCGTTCCGACTCGGAGGAGTGGGCCTGGCGGTGGCCGGTCTCGCCGCGTGTAGCAGGGTGGAGGACGGCGGCACCGGCGGAGGCGGGGCCGCCACCCTGGACACCATCCGTGAGCGCGGATACGTCCGTGTCGGCCTGGCCAACGAGCAGCCGTTCGGGTTCATCGACGGTAGCGGGAGCTGGGCCGGCCAGTCGCCGTCCCTCGCGGCCGCCATCTTCGAGGAACTGGGTGTCTCCGAGATCCAGGCGACCCCGGTGACCTGGGACGGACTGATCCCCGGACTGCAGTCCGACCGCTTCGACGTGGTCGCCGCCGGGATGTTCGTCAATCCGGAGCGCTGCGAGCAGGTCCTGTTCAGCGAGCCGACCGCGCAGTCCCCCGAGGCCTTCCTGGTCGACAGCGGCAACCCGTTCGGGATCACGAACTTCGAGAGCTTCCTGGACAACGAGGAAGCCGTCCTCGCCGTGCTGAACGCCTCCGTGGAGCAGGGCTACGCGGAGTCCGTCGGGATCCCGGAGAGCCAGCTGGAGATCATCTCGGACCAGACCCAGGGCTACGAGCTGCTGTCGAGCGGCCGCGTGGACGCGGTCTCGATGCCGAGCGCGTCGAACAACTACATCCTCCAGTCCCGTGGCGGCGACTTCGAGGTGACCGAGCCGTTCTTCCCGGTCATCGACGGTGAGGAGCAGCGCGGATACGGCGCCCTCGCCTTCCCCCTGGGGAACGAGGCCCTGGTCGACGAGGTCAACGCCGTGCTCGCCGACTTCAAGGAGAACGGTCGGCTGCTGGAGATCGGGCAGGAGTGGGGCTTCTCGGAGGCCGACCTGCCCGGTGACGTCACCACCGAGGAACTGTGCTCCTAACGAGATTCTGAGGCCTTTCTGTGGATTTCCTGGCACAGCAGTTACCACGCTTCGTCGATGGTGCTGTGGCTACCGTCATCCTGACGCTCGGGGGGTCGGCGCTCGCGTTCGTCCTGGCGATGTTCTTCGGGATCCTCGGCACCGTGCGGAGCGGCGTGCTCCGCGCGGTGGCGGTGGTCTACGTGGAGACCTTCCGCGGTGTCGCGGCGCTGGTCGTGATGTTCTGGCTGGCGTTCGCCCTCCCGCAGCTCACCGGGTTCCGGCTGGACGACTACTTCACGGGCATCCTCGCTCTGGGGCTCAACGTCGGCGCCTACGGAGCGGAGGTCGTCCGCGGTGCGATCCAGGCCGTCCCCAAGGCGCAGATCGAGGCGACCGTCGCGCTGAACATGTCGTGGCAGCGCCGCATGCGCTCGGTGGTCATCCCGCAGGCGTGGGCGCAGATGCTGCCCACCTTCGGGAACCTGATCATCGAGCTGATGAAGGCCAGCGCCGTCGTCTACACCATCGGCATCCTCGACATCACGGCCGTCGCCAGGCTGCTGCGCTCGACCGGTGACCTGTGGTGGGCCTTCGGCACGGCGTTCGTCCTCTACTACGTCATCGCCCACCTGCTGAGCGGGGGCGTGCGCGTGCTGGAGCGCCGGGCCAACCGCAAGCTGGGCCGCCTGCCCGCCGCGCGGAAGGCCGCCAAGACGCCGCTCCGCGTGCCCGCGGGGGGAGGGGGTGACGCATGAGCTGGGACCTGTCCTTCATGTTCGACGACCTGCTCCCCGCACTGCTGGTGGGTCTCCAGTACACGGTGCTGAGCACGGTGCTCGGCTACCTCATCGCGCTGCTCCTCGGACTCCTCATCGCCGTCGTGCGCCGCGTCCGCGTGGTCGGACCGGTCGCGCACGGGATCATGGAGTTCATCCGCACGACGCCGCTCCTGATCCAGTTGGTGTTCGTCTTCACGCTGGTCCCCCCGACGGTCACCCCTCTGACCGTCGGCGTCGTGGTCCTGGGCGTGCACTACGCGGCCTACACCGCGGAGGTGTACCGGTCGGGTATCGAGGGCGTGGCCAAGGGGCAGTGGGAGGCGGCACGGGCGCTGAGCCTCCCCCTCAGGCGCACCTGGGGCGCGATCGTCCTCCCCCAGGCGATCCGGAAGGTCATCCCCGCGCTGGGCAACTACCTCATCGCCATGTTCAAGGACACACCGCTGCTGTTCGCGATCGGTGTGACCGAGATGCTCATGATGGCCCAGCGCGTCGGGCAACCCGCGGGCCGGGTCATGGAGGCCTACACCCTGGTGGGGATCATGTTCCTCCTCGTCAGCATCCCCTCCGCGATTCTGATTCGACGACTGGAGCGACGCTATGCCGCCGTCTGACACCCCGTCCGCCGAAACACCCCAGGGGGTCGAGGGGCAGCCGCAGATCGTCTTCGACCAGGTGGTCAAGCGGTTCGGCAAGCTCACCGTGCTCGACCACCTCGACTTCTCGGTCGAACCCGGCGAGCGGGTCACGCTGATCGGCCCCAGCGGTTCGGGCAAGACCACCATCCTCCGCCTGCTCATGACCCTGGAGAAGGTCACCGAGGGCCGCATCGACGTGGCCGGGGAGCCGTTCAGCCACATGCGGCGGGGCAACCACCTGGTCCCCGCCAGCGAGAGCTACCTGCGGCGCAGGCGCCGGAGCATCGGCATGGTGTTCCAGCAGTTCAACCTGTTCCCCAACATGACCGTCCGCAAGAACGTCATCGAGGCGCCCGTGCACGTCCTCGGCCTGTCCAAGGACGAGGCCGACGAGCGGGCGGTGGAGCTGCTGGAGCTGGTCGGTCTGGGCGACAAGATCGACGCCCATCCGACGCAGCTGTCCGGCGGCCAGCAGCAGCGCGTGGCGATCGCCCGCGCGCTGGCGATGCGGCCGGACATCCTCCTGCTGGACGAGGTCACCTCCGCGCTGGACCCGGAGCTGGTCGCGGGCGTCCTCGACGTGCTGCGCCAGGTGGCCGAGTCCACGGACATCACCATGCTGTGCGTGACCCACGAGATGGGCTTCGCGCGGGACGTGTCGCACCGCGTCCTGATGTTCGACAAGGGCCGGATCGCCGAGGAGGGAACCCCGGAGCAGATCTTCGAGGACCCGCGCGAGGAGCGGACGAAGTCCTTCCTCCGCTCGGTGCTGGACAACGGATTCTGAGATTCCCGACGGGGACCCGACCGGCACGTGCCCCGGGCCGGTCGGGGTCCCCCGCGCCCATACTGACGACATACCGTAGTCATTAGATCACTTTTAGTTTCTCCTTGGGCAGAATGGGTGCTCTGAGCCAGGGGGGACTCTTGTGACCAAGGTGCGAAGTTGGGGGCTCGTCGCGTGGGGCGGGTTCGCCGCCCTGATCGCCATGGTGATGGTCGCGCGTCCCGAACTGCCCGCCGAGGTCCTGACCGAGTCCCTCCCCTTCTACACGTCCATCTGGGGGCCGATGCTCCTCGCGGGCCTGGCCACCTGGGGACTCGTCCGCTGGTTCGGCCACCGGGACGCGCTCGACGCCCGGGTCGCCGCCGCCCTTGAGGGCCACCCGATCCGGCGGGAGCTCGGCTACCTGCTGATGTTCCTGTGCGGGTTCGTCCTGTCCATGATGGCCCTCTCGTGGGTCTCCTCCCTGTACACGGCGGAGACCGACATGGACCTGCGGATGTCGGTGTCCCTGGTCTGCCGACTGCTGTTCCTGTTCACCCTGCCGATGCTCGTGATGGACCGCTCCGGGGTCACCGTCGACGGCAGGGGCACCGCCATGCCCTCACTCGCCCTGGGCGTGCGCGAGCCCTGGCGGTGGCTCGGCCTCGTCCCGGTGGGCGTCGCGGTCGGCCTCATGGGCAACCGGCTCGTCCCGGTCTACGGGCTGCCGCCGCTCACTCTCGCCGTGGTCGGGTTCCTCCTCGCCTTCGGGCTCGTGTGCGTGTGCGAGGAGATCTTCTACCGCGGGATGCTCCAGACCCGACTGGAGTTCATCCTGGGCCGCTGGGCCGGCATCGTCGTGTCCTCGACCGTCTTCGCGGCGACCTACGCGGTCATCCAGCCCTACGACGCCGTCGTCCAGATCCGCGGCCACGACTTCGTACAGGACCTCTGGCTGGCCCTGCTGTCCTACGCCGCGGGCGGACTCCTCTACGGGTACCTGTGGACGTGCTTCCGCACCATCTGGATCACCGTGGTCCTGCGCCTCTCGCTCTTCGTGATCATCCTGCCGCCGGGGCTCGGACCCTTCATCGACTGAGACCGCCCGGTCCCGCGACCCACCCCGTTCACGATGTGAAGACGGGGCAAACTTCGTGTGCGGAGATAGGGTGGAGGTGTCCGGATGGGTACAGAAGCTCCATAGCGGATGCACTGCGGTCATATTCCCCTCATGGGGATGTCACCGTCCGGTCATGAACAGGGGGGAGTCTGCCACCTGTGAGCACGGAATCAGCGCCAGCACCAGTGGACACCACCGTCGCCGACCTGCCACCGGACAGGTTCATGGACCGGGAGGAGGGCTGGCTCCGGTTCAACCAACGCGTCCTCGAACTCGCCGAGGACGAGGCGATCCCCCTCCTGGAACGCGCGCGGTTCCTCGCCATCTTCTCCAGCAACCTGGACGAGTTCTTCATGGTCCGGGTCGCCGGGCTGAAGCGCCGCATCGCCACCGGCCTCTCGGTGCGCTCCTCCAGCGGCCACCACCCCCGCGTCCTGCTCGAACGCGTCTCCGAGTTCAGCCGCGAGCTCATGCTCCGCCAGTCCGCCTGCTACGAGCACAGCGTCGCCCCCGCACTGCGCGAGGTCGGCATCCGCATCGTGCGCTGGAACGATCTCGACGCCACAGAGCAGGAGTACCTGCACGGCTTCTTCCGCCGCTCCATCTACCCCCTCGTCACCCCCTTCGCGGTCGACTCCGCCCACCCCTTCCCCTACATCTCCGGGCGGTCGCTCAACCTCGCCGTCACCGTCCGCGACCCCCGCGACGAGCGCCGCATGTTCGCCCGCGTCAAGGTCCCCGGCTCGCTCCCGCGCTTCATCGAGCTCACCTCCGGGTCGGGCGGCCGCTTCGTCCCGGTCGAGGACGTCATCGCCGCCCACCTGCCGCAGCTGTTCGAGGGCATGGAGGTCGTCGAACACCACGCCTTCCGGGTCACCCGCAACGCCGACCTGGAGGTCGACGAGGACGAGACCGACAACCTCGTCCAGTCCCTCGAACAGGAACTCCTGCGCCGCCGCTTCGGCCCGCTCGTGCGCCTGGAGGTCGAGCAGTCCATCAGCGACGAGGTCCTCGGCATCCTCACGCACCAGCTCGGCGCCGAGGAGGAGGAGATCTACCGGGTCCCCGGCCCGCTCAACCTGGCCGGACTCTCCCAGATCGCCGACGTCGACCGGCCCGAGCTGTGCTTCCCGCCCATGGTCCCCGTCGAACCGCGCGCCCTGAACTCGGGCGACCTGTTCGCCGCCATCCGCGAGCGCGAGATCCTCGTCCACCACCCCTACGAGGCCTTCGCCGCCACCACCGAGCGGTTCCTCGCCCTGGCCGCCAGCGACCCCAAGGTCGTGGCGATCAAGCAGACCCTGTACCGCACCAGCGGCGACTCGCCCATCGTCGAGGCGCTCATCGAGGCCGCCCGCGCGGGCAAGGAGGTCGTGGTCCTCGTCGAGGTCAAGGCCCGCTTCGACGAGCAGAACAACATCCACTGGGCCCGCAAGCTGGAGGACGCGGGCTGCCACGTCGTCTACGGCGTCGTCGGCCTCAAGACCCACTGCAAGCTGTCCATGGTCATCCGCCAGGACGACGACGGCCTGCTGCGCCGGTACTGCCACGTCGGCACCGGCAACTACAACCCCGCGACCGCCCGGATCTACGAGGACCTGGGCCTGTTCAGCGCCTCCGCCGAGGTCGGCGAGGACGTCAGCGACCTGTTCAACAGCCTCACCGGGTTCTCCCGCAAGAAGCACTACCGACGCCTGCTCGTGGCCCCGGCCGCGCTGCGCGAGGGCCTGCTGCGCCAGATCGAGGGCGAGGTCGAGCACCACCGCCGGGGCGAGCCCGCGCACATCCGCATCAAGGTCAACTCCCTGGTCGACCGTGAGATCATCGACGCGCTCTACCGCGCCTCCCAGGAGGGGGTCAGCGTCGACCTGTGGGTGCGCGGCAGCTGCGTCCTGCGCGCGGGCGTGCCCGGCCTGTCCGAGAACATCCGTGTCCGCAGCATCCTCGGCCGCTTCCTCGAACACTCCCGCGTCTTCGTCTTCGCCAACGGCTGGCGCCCCCAGGTGTGGATCGGCAGCGCCGACCTCATGCCCCGCAACCTCGACCGCCGGGTGGAGGCGCTCGTGCGCGTCTCCGACCCCGAACAGTGCCGGCGCCTGGTCGGCCTCATGGAGTTGGCCATGTCCGACGGCACCTCGTCCTGGCGGCTGCGTCCCGACGGGACGTGGGAGCGCGGCACCCACGACGAGGAGGGCCAGCCGCTCCTGGACCTCCAGGAGACGCTGCGCGGCGAACGGCACCTCAGGGTGGTGGAGGCCTGATGGAGGCCCGGGACGAGACACGGACGGCGGGCGGGGCCGGGGAAGAGCTAGGGGAGCCCCGCGTCACCAGCGCCTTCCCACCGCGCGACACGGCCGTCGGCGGCTACCTCGAACCCATCCGCGCGGGCGGCGCCGTCCTGTGGCGCGACGGCGCCGGGGGCGACCCCGAGGTCGTCCTCATCCGGAGGCCCGACCGCGACGACTGGACGCTGCCCAAGGGCAAGCTCAAGAACGGCGAGCACCTCATCACGGGCGCGGTGCGCGAGGTCCGCGAGGAGACGGGGCTCACCCCGGTCCTGGGCCGACGGCTCCCGCCCCAGCGCTACCTCAAGGACGGGTGGCCCAAGCAGGTCGAGTGGTGGGCGGCCACGCCCGCCGAAGCCGGCGGCGCGATCGACTACGTGCCCAACGACGAGGTCGACGTCGTGGAGTGGGTGCCCATGAAGGAGGCCCGGGCCCGCCTCACCTACGACCACGACGTCCATGTCCTCGACAACTTCCGTGCCGGGCCCGCCGAGACCTTCCCGGTCATCGTGCTGCGGCACCTGTCGGCGGGGGAGAAGCGCGCCTGGCGCGACAACGACCTGCTGCGCCCCCTGGACGAGGCCGGACGGGCCGACGCGCTGGCCCTGCCCCGCGTGCTGACCTCCTACGGGCGGCCGCGCGTGGTGTCGTCGGCGGCCGCCCGGTGCACCGAGTCGCTGCTGCCGTACAGCGTCGAGTCCGACATGTCGGTGCGGACCGAGCGCGCCTTCACCGTGCGCGGCACCGGGCGGGGCGAGTCACCGGAGTTCGACGTGGAGGCCGCGCGGGAGGCGTTCGAGGGCATCCTGTCCGAGGGGCTCCCGACCGTGGTGTGCACGCACGGAGAGCTCGTGCCGCACCTGATGCGGGGGGCGCTGGACCGGCTCGACGCGCCGGTGTCCCAGCAGCTGGGGCTGCGCAAGGGCTGGTTCTGGGTGGTGCACGTCGCCGAGAACGGGGTGCTCGCCGGGGTGGAGCGGCACGCGGTCCGGTGAGGGACCGGGGCGGGTCCCACGCCGTCGACGAGCGGTGAGACCATCGGCTCATGGCCACTCACCAGATCTCGCGGAGCGTCACCGTCAAGGCTTCCGCCAAGCACGTCTTCGACCTCGTCGCCTCCCCCGCCCGGCACGTGGAGTTCGACGGGTCGGGCACCGTGCGCGGCGTCGTGTCCGGCCCGGCCCGGCTCTCGCCCGGGTCCCGGTTCGGCATGACCATGCGCCTGTTCGGGCTGCCGTACCGGATGACCAACCGGGTCGTGGAGTTCGAGCAGGACCGGCTGATCGCCTGGCGCCACATCGGATCGCACCGCTGGCGCTACGAGCTGGAGGAGCTGTCCGAGGGCGTGACGAGGGTGACCGAGACCTTCGACTACACCCGGGGCCCGTCGGCGCTCTACGTCCTGTCGGGCATGCCCGCGAGGAACGCCGCGAGCATCGAGGGGACCCTGGTGCGGCTCAGGGAGGCGGCCGAGCGGGGGTGAGGCCGAGGACACGGACGCGGCCCCCCCCCCCCCGCGGGGGGGGGGGGCGGCCGGGGCGGGGGGGCCGCCCGCCCAAGGCAAAAGGGAGAACGGGGTGGTGGGGAAGAGTGTTAAAGAAAAGATGTTTGTATGAGGGGGGGGCG
>NZ_JBFAME010000005.1:0-50837 GCF_040660275.1 Nocardiopsis sp. NPDC049922
CAGGATCAAACTCTCCATAAAGGTCAAACAACCCGGCCCGACCACCCGAAAGGGGTCTGGGCGGGTAAACCTAGAAGTAATCCTGACCGACCACTATTCGTGGTCAATCAAAGGAACCCAGCACACCGAACCACGAGGGGTTCGTGTGTGACGGGGCCAAAACAAACATGGCTTAAAGAAAATCAAACACGCGCTGTTGAGTTCTCAAGAAACAACCGCTCTTCCCGTACAAGCCCCGAACCTTTGACCCTTGCGGGGTGGTGTGTCCGGTCGCTCTTCCGTGGAAGGCGTCTGCGTTTCCGCTTTGTTGTGTCTTTACTTTATCAGGTGTTCCGTGTCCCGCCAAATCGGCGGCTTCCGGATCAACCGAACGGGGTAAAGCACCCGTTTCGCCTCATTCATCCGCACTGAACCAATAGGCCCATCCGGATTCCTGATGCGGCTCCCCGATCCTACCCGTACCGAGCACATGCTCGAACCGGTGCGAGGGGGAGGAGGTCTATGGATCGCGGCCCGGGTCCGAGTCGACTGACCGACGCTCGCCGTCCCGCGAAGACTTGCCGAGTCTAGACAATGGGCCCGGAAGCGTCAACTCCATCCGTTCGGTGAAGGGTAACCCTCATCTCTCGGACGTCCCACGTCGATCGTCATCCTGGCGATCGGGTCGTGGACTAGCGGCGCCTCCGGGCGAGTCGATCTCCTTCCGGAGACCGGCTGTCTGTGACCTGGACCATATCCAGGCAAGATCCATCCTGCCCCGCTCGCCCCCGGCTCAAACCCCCGGATCCCAGATTCCTCCGGAGAGCCTCGCATCCCCCTGACAGCGCGAACGCGGGGCGGCTCCGAGGCTCGCGCCCCGCCACCCCGCGTTCGCTCGTGCGCGGCGCTCCCGGACACACCGTCACCGGTGGCTCGCGGGAGCGGTGCGAGCTCAGATCATCTCCGCGAGCTCCCGGGCGATCCTGCGGAACGCGATGCCCCGATGGCTGATCGCGTTCTTCTCCCGCGCGGACATCTCGGCCGTGGTCCTCGTGTGCCCCTCGGGGACGAACACCGGGTCGTAGCCGAACCCGTTCTCCCCCCGGCGCTCCCGCAGCAGTCGACCGCGCAGGACCCCCTCGGCCACGATCTCCACACCGTCCGGCATGACCAACGCCGCCGCGCACACGAACTGCGCGCCCCGGCGTTCGGCCGGGGTGTCGGCGAGCTGGTCGAGCACCAGGTCGAGGTTGGCTCCGTCCCGGTCCTCGCGGCCGAACCGCCCCGACCACCGTGCCGACAGCACTCCGGGCATGCCCTTGAGTTCGTCGACGCTCAGGCCGGAGTCGTCCGCCACCGCGGGAAGCCCCGTGTGCGCGGCGATCGCCCGGGCCTTGAGCAACGCGTTGCCCATGAACGTCGGCTCGGTCTCGGGGACCTCCGGAGCGTCAGGGAAGGAGTCGAGCGCGAGGACCCGCGCCTCCACACCCGCCTCCGCCAGGATGTCCCGCATCTCCGGGACCTTCTTGGCGTTGCGGGTGGCCAGTACGAGCCGCACCTGCCCACCTCCTCCCGGGACTTCGCCGATCCGCCTGCCCACGCGCCCGCCCACCGGGCCCGTGGAGTCCGCCGTGTTCGCCGCGGTCACTCCGCCAGTGCCTTCTTCTGGATCGCGGTCAGCTCCTCGCAGCCGCTGACCGCGAGGTCGAGCAGGGAGTCGAGGAGTTCCCGGTCGAAGGGCGCGCCCTCCGCGGTGCCCTGCACCTCGATGAACTTGCCCTCGCCGGTCACCACGACGTTCATGTCGGTCTGGGCGACCGAGTCCTCCAGGTAGTTGAGGTCCAGCCGGGGCTGGCCCTGCACCACGCCGACGCTCACCGCGGCGAGCGACCCGGTGAGCGGGTTGTTCTTCAGCTTGCGACGCTTGCGCAGCCACTTCATCGCGTCGGCCAGGGCCACGTAGGCACCGGTGATCGCGGCGGTCCGGGTGCCGCCGTCGGCCTGGAGCACGTCGCAGTCCAGGGTGATGGTGTGCTCGCCCATCGCCTTGAAGTCCACGACGGCGCGCAGGGAACGGCCGATGAGGCGGGAGATCTCGTGGGTGCGGCCGCCGATCTTGCCCCGGACGGACTCGCGGGCGCCCCGGGTGTCGGTGGCGCGGGGGAGCATCGCGTACTCCGCGGTGACCCACCCCTCGCCGGTGCCCCGCCGCCACCGGGGCACACCGTCCTCGACGCTGGCCGCGCACAGGACTCTGGTGTCGCCGAACTCGATGAGTGCGGAGCCCTCCGCGTGGCGGAGCCAGTTGCGGGTGATGGTCACGGGTCGGAGTTGGGTCGGAACGCGTCCGTCAGGTCGAGCCATGGAAAGAGCGTATATCCGCGGAGTGTCCTTCGGTGCGGGAGTCGCGAAGTGTCAGGCCCCGACGATGTGGGTCTCACCGCTGCGCGCCAGCCCGATCGGTCCGTCGTAGGTGGACCGCGCCTCGGTGAGCGTCACCTCGTCGTCGTTCCACGGAACGAGGTGGGTCAGGAGCAGCTTGCGCGCACGGGCCCGGCTGGCGTGCTCGCCCGCCTCGCTCCCCGTCAGGTGCATGTCCTTGGGGTGCTCCCGGTGGTCCTGGAAGGCCGCCTCGCACAGGAAGAGGTCGGTGTCGGCGGCCAGGTCGATCAGCGAGTCGCACGCCCCGGTGTCCCCGGAGTAGGCCAGGGTCCGGCCCCCGTGCTCCAGCCGGATCCCGTAGGCCTCCACGGGGTGGTTGACCTTGTCGACCCGGGCGGCGAACGGCCCGATCCGGAAGTCGCCGACGGTGAGCTCGTGGAAGTCGAAGGCCTCGGTCATCCCGGGGTCGGGGTCCAGGCCGTACGCCTCGGCCATCCGCAGTGCCACGCCCTGGGGGCCGTAGACGGGGATGCGGGGTTTGAGGCCGCCGGGCGGGAACATGCGCGCGACCCAGTAGGAACACAGATCGAAACAGTGGTCGGCGTGCAGGTGGCTCAGGTAGACCGCGTCCACGGAGTAGATGTCGACATGCCGCTGGAGCGCGCCCAACGCCCCGTTGCCCATGTCGAGGAGCAGACGGTAGCCGTCCACCTCGACCAGATAGCAGGAGGCCGGGCTGTCCGGCCCGGGGAAGCTCCCGGAGGACCCGATAATCGTGAGTCGCACGTCGTCGTCGCCTTCTCGATGGGCCGCGCGGCGTTCCGTGGCGCCCCCGTCGTCCGTGGCGACGCTGGGCGCGGATGGCGGCTGGTTCTGCGGATGTCCCGTTGTTACGGGTGTACCCCAATGCCCGGCCAGGTGGTACAAAATGTGGCCTGCATCTCAGGCGACGTGCGTCACGTGTGAATTTTTCACACGACCTGACCACGGGTGTCCGGTTCGGTCACCGCGCGGGGGCCGTCGGCGCCCGGCGTGTCGGCCCCCGCCGGACGCGCCGAGGGCCGGCGCCCCGTGCGGGGCGCCGGCCCTCCCGGCCGGGGCGGACCGACCGCCGCCGGGGCGGTCGCGTCCCACGGGCCCTCAGGCCCAGAGCTGGCCCTCCAGCCGTTCCTCGGCCTCGTCGAGCGTCCCCTCGTAGGCCCCGGTGGACAGGTACTTCCATCCGGCGTCCGCGATGACGAACACGATGTCCGCGCGCTCCCCCGCCTGCTCGGCCTTGCGCGCCACCCCCAGGGCGGCGTGCAGGGCGCCGCCGGTGGAGATGCCCGCGAAGATGCCCTCCAGGTCGAGGAGCTCCCGGGTCCGCCTGAGCGCCGCGTCCGAGGGCACGGAGAAGCGCGTGGTCAGCACCCGCTCGTCGTACAGCTCGGGGACGAACCCCTCGTCCAGGTTGCGCAGGCCGTAGACCAGCTCGCCGTAGCGCGGTTCGGCCGCGACGATCCGCACGTCCGGCTTGTTCTCCCGCAGGTACCGGCCCACCCCCATGAGGGTGCCGGTGGTGCCCAGCCCCGCCACGAAGTGGGTGATCTCCGGCAGGTCCGCGAGGATCTCGGGCCCGGTGGTCTCGTAGTGGGCCCGGGCGTTGGCCGGGTTCCCGTACTGGTAGAGCATCACCCAGTCCGGGTGGGCCTTGGCCATCTCCTTGGCGACGCGCACGGCCTCGTTGGAGCCGCCCGCCGCCTCGGAGTAGTGGACCTCGGCGCCCCACATGCTCAGCAGCTGCTTGCGCTCCGCGGAGGTGTTCTCCGGCATCACACAGACCATGCGGTAGCCGCGCAGCTTCGCGACCATGGCCAGGGAGATGCCGGTGTTCCCCGACGTCGGCTCCAGGATGGTGCAGCCCGGCGAGAGCAGCCCGTCCTTCTCGGCCTGCTCGATCATGAAGAACGCGGCGCGGTCCTTGATCGAGCCGGTGGGGTTGCGGTCCTCCAGCTTCGCCCACAGCCGGACCTCCGGCGAGGGCGACAGGCGGGGCAGGCCGACGAGCGGCGTGCCGCCGAGGGAGTCGAGCAGGGAGTCGTAGCGCATGCCCGGCCTAGCGGCTGCCGCCGGCCACGGCCGGCAGGACGGTCACGTTGTCGCCGTCGGAGAGCTCGGCCTCCAGTCCGCCGACGAAACGGACGTCCTCGTCGTTGAGGTAGACGTTGATGAAGCGGCGCAGCTTGCCGCCGTCCACCAGGCGCTCTCCGATCCCGGGGAAACGGCTGTCCAGGTCCTCGAAGAGCGCGCCGAGGGTGTCACCGGAGCCCTCGACGACCTTGGCGTCGCCGGTCAGGTTGCGGAGGATGGTGGGGATACGGACCTCGATGGCCATGAAGGTGTCTCCGTTAGCGGTCGTTGTTGTGCGTTCATTCCCAACAGGGGCCCGGCCGCTCCCATTCCGGTCGGCGGCCCCGCTGGTACGGCCCTACTGGCCGCCCTGGTCGCCGCCGGTGATCTCCACCGGCTCCTCGGTGACCTCGCCGTCGATGATCCGGTAGGAACGGAACTCGACGGTGTCCGACTCGCGTGTGGACACGAGCACGTAGTGGGCGCCGGGCTCGGATGCGTAGGAGATGTCGGTGCGCGAGGGGTAGGCCTCGGTGGCGGTGTGGGAGTGGTAGATCACGACGGGTTCCTCGTCGTTGTCGTCCATCTCACGCCAGACCTTCAGCTGTTCGAGCGAGTCGAACCGGTAGAAGGTCGGAGACCGCTCGGCGTTGATCATCTCAATGAACCGCTCGGGGCGGTCGGAGCCCTCGGGACCGGCCACGACGCCGCACGCCTCGTCCGGGTGGTCACGGCGGGCGTGGGCGACGATCTGGTCGTAGATCGAGCGATCAATCCTCAGCATGCGATCCAGGGTACCCACAACTTGTTCCCTACCAACCAAATGGGTATTGATGAGATGGCCCACTCCGTCGGCTGACTCGCCGCTGGTGGGGCGGCCTCCTGAGCACGGCCGCGCAAGAACTAGGCTCATGCCCATGAGCGAGGACAGCAGCAGCGGACTGCTCACCGACCACTACGAACTGACCATGGTGCAGGGCGCCCTGCGCAGTGGGGCCGCCGGACGTCGGTCGGTGTTCGAGATGTTCGCACGCAGGCTCCCGGAGGGACGCCGGTACGGGGTCGTGGCCGGGACCGGGCGGTTCCTGGACCTGCTGGAGCGGTTCCGCTTCGGCACGGCCGAACTCGACTTCCTGTCCGACCGGGGCGTGGTGGACGACCGGACGCTGGAGTGGCTCGCGAACTACCGGTTCTCCGGGGACGTGTGGGGCTACGGCGAGGGTGAGGCCTACTTCCCCGGCTCCCCGATCCTGGTGGTGGAGGCGTCCTTCGCCGAGGCCGTCGTCCTGGAGACCCTGGCGCTCTCCGTGTTCAACCACGACAGCGCGATCGCCTCCGCCGCCTCGCGCATGGTGGTCGCGGCGGGCGGCCGACCGCTGATCGAGATGGGTTCGCGCCGCACGCACGAGCGGTCGGCGGTCGCGGCGGCCCGGGCGGCCTACATCGCCGGGTTCGCCACCTCGTCGAACCTGGAGGCGGGACGGACCTACGGGATCCCGACCGGCGGCACCGCGGCACACGCCTTCACCCTCCTGCACGACAGCGAGCGGCAGGCCTTCCAGACCCAGTTGGAGTCGATGGGGCCGGAGACCACGCTGCTGGTCGACACCTTCGACGTCGAACGGGCCGTGCGCACCGCCGTGGAACTGGCCGGGCCCAAGCTGGGCGCGGTGCGCATCGACTCGGGGGACCTGGCCGCGACCGCCGGGCGGGTCCGCGCGCAGCTGGACGCCCTGGGGGCCGACGAGACCCGGATCGTGGTCACCGGTGACCTGGACGAGCACTCCGTCCAGGCGCTGGCGGTGGCGCCGGTGAACGGCTACGGCGTCGGCACCGCCCTGGTGACCGGTTCGGGCGCGCCCACGGTGTCCCTCGTGTACAAGCTGGTGGCCCGGGCGCGCGACACGGCGCCGGACGCGCCCCTGGAACCGGTCGCCAAGCGTTCGGTGGGCAAGCCGAGCCGGGGCGGCCGCAAGTGGGCGGTGCGCCGGTTGGACGACCGCGGGAGCGCCGTGAGCGAGGACGTGTACACCCACGAGCCGTCGGGCGACAGGGGCACCCGCCCGCTGCTGCGCCCACTGGTGGTCGGGGGCGAGGTGGTCGGACACGAGAGCGCGCACGAGGCGCGCCAGCGGCACCGGGAGACGCTGTCCGAGCTCCCGGAGGAGGCGCTGCGGATGTCGCGCGGCGACGTGGCGCTGCCCACGGTCTTCCACCAGTGACGTCGGAACGAGGGAAAGCGAGGGAGCGGCGATGAAGGCACTCATCGTGGTGGACGTGCAGAACGACTTCTGCGAGGGCGGCAGCCTGGCCGTGGCCGGGGGCGCGGACACCGCGGCGGCCGTCACCGAGTACGTGCGTGAGCACGCCGACGACTACGACGCCGTGGTCGCCACCCGCGACTGGCACATCGATCCGGGCGCGCACTTCTCCGACGAGCCGGACTACGTGCGCACCTGGCCCAGGCACTGCGTCGCGGGGACGCCCGGGGCCGACTTCCATCCGGCGTTCGACACCGCCCGCGTGGACGCGGTCTTCAGCAAGGGGCAGTACGCGGACGGCTACAGCGGCTTCGAGGGCACGACGAGCGACGACGGCACGCCCCTGACCGACTGGCTGCGCGGGCGCGGGATCGACGAGGTCGACCTGGTGGGCATCGCCACGGACCACTGCGTCCGGGCGACCGCGTTGGACGCCGTCGCCGAGGGGTTCCGCACGCGGGTCCGGCTCGGGCTGACCGCCGGGGTGGCGCGGCCGACGGTGGACGCCGCCCTGGAGCGGCTGCGCGCGGCCGGTGTGGAGCTGGAGGGCGAGCCCGTGGTCGGGTGAGGCCCGCCCTCCGGCGGGTGTGTCCGCCTCGGCGCGCGTTCAGGCGACGCCGATGGCGGCGCGCACCTTGTCGATGGTGGCGCGGGCGCGCTTGCGGGCGCGCTCGGAGCCCTCGATCAGGACCGCGTCGATCCGCTCGGGGTCGGCCATGAGCTCCTCGTAGCGCTCCCGCTTGGGGCCGATCTCGGCGTTGACCGCCTCGAACAGCTCGTTCTTGAGCTCGCCCCAGCCCATGCCGCCCGCCTCGAGCCGCTTGCGCACGTCGTCGACGGTCTCGGCGTCGGCGAAGTGCTGGAGCAGCTGGAAGGGGACCGAGCCGTCCGGGTCCTTGGGGTCCTCGACCGGGGTGGAGTCGGTCGGGATCCGGCGGATCGTCTTCTTGAGCTTGTTCTCCGGCAGGAACAGCGGGATGTGGTTGTCGTAGGACTTGCTCATCTTGCGGCCGTCGACGCCGGGCAGGATGCTCGCCTCGCTGTCGTCGATGACGCCCTTGGGGATCGGGAAGCTGTACCCCTCGCCGAACCGGTGGTTGAAGTACCCGGCGATGTCGGCGGTGTACTCCAGGTGCTGGGTCTGGTCGCGGCCGACGGGCACGTGCGTGCTCTCCATGACGAGGATGTCGGCGGCCATGAGGATGGGGTAGTTGAACAGCCCCATGTTGATCCCGGCGTCCAGGTCGGTGACGCCCGCGGCGACGTTGCGGTCGCGGGCGGCCTTGTAGGCGTGGGCGCGGTTCATCAGGCCCTTGGGGGTGAGGGCGCTGAGGATGCTGGTGAGCTCGAACGTCTCGGGGACGCGGGACTGCTGGTAGACGATGGTGCGCTCGGGGTCGAGTCCGCACGCGAGCCAGGTGGCAGCGCCCGACCGGATGCTGTGCCGGAGTTCCTCGGCGTCCGTGACGGTGTTGAGCGCGTGGTAGTCCGCGATGAAGTAGTACGTGTCGTACTCGTGCGCCGCCGCGAGGGCGGGCTTGATCGCGCCGACGTAGTTGCCCAGGTGGAAGTCACCGGTGGGCTTGATACCGGTCAGGTAGGTGTTCGCTGCCATGCTCACAGCCTAGCGGCGCGCGTCGGCCGCCCAGGTGCACGGCCCCGCGGCCGGGGAGACGGGAACGGCCCGGTCCGGAGGGGTCTCCCCCACCGACCGGGCCGCACCGGTGCGCTAGCGCATCGAGGCGCTGACCTCGACCCGTCCGTCCGGGGCGACGGCGGCGCGGACGTCCATGGACGGTCCGCGTTCCGAGGCGGAGGACGGGGCGGCGGCCATGCGGGGGTCGGACTCGCCCCTGCCCTTCCCGGACCGGAACGCCATCCAGTGGTCGACCATGCGCTGGCCCTGGCCCCGGGTGAAGTGCGTCATGCACGCGTCCTCGGAGTAGTTCATGAAGTTCATGACCGGGTCCTCGCCCGGGCGCGTGCGGCAGGTGTCGCGGCCTCGGGGGCAGCCGGAGGCGGCCTCACGCTCGAAGGCGGTGTCGTCCACGTAGTCGCCGGGGTCGTCGCACCCGTTCTGGAAGGTGTGGAACAGGCCCAGCCAGTGGCCGATCTCGTGGGTCGCGGTGTGGCCCAGGTTGAAGCGGTTCCGGTCGCCGCCGGGCAGGGTGTCGTAGGCGACCACCACGCCGTCCTGCTTCGGCTTGTCCTTGTGGTTCTGCGGGAAGGTCGAGTACCCGAGCAGCCCGGTGTCCAGGCGGGTCGTGTAGAGGTTGAGTGTCTCGGCGCCGCCCCGGTGCAGGCTCGCGCGCGCCTCGTCGCGGTGGCGGCTGAAGTCGCGGAACCAGGTGTCGTTCACCGTGCGGGTGATGTCGCGCAGGTGGAAGCGGAAGCCCGTGTCGGCTCCCTCCCCGCCGAAGGCGTACCCGCCCCGGTAGGCCCGGTTGAGCACGTCGATCTGCCGCCGGATCTGCCCATCGCCGACGGCGCCGCGCCCGTCCGAGGCCGAGATGACGTGCACGACCACGGGAACCTCCCGCGTCGGCTCGGCCTGCTGACCGCGCAGGGGCAGCATCGCCTCGCGCAGGAGCCGCTCGTACTCGGCGGCCTGCTGTGGCGTGACGTCGCTGCTCTCGGGGAACTGGGCGGCCTGGCCCGGGTTGGCCAGCCGGGCGTCGACGGCCGACGAGACGCAGGAGTCGAGTCGACTCCCCGCCGCGACGGACGCCCCCGGGGCCTCCCCGGCGTCGGCGGGCCGGTACGCCGTACCCGCCACGATCCCCGCCAGGGCGATCCCGCACACGACCATTCCGGACCACAGTGCGGCTGCGCCACCGCTAGAGCTTCGTCGAATCACCACACGTACTGTAGCGAGACGAACACTCTCCGCCGATGAGCCGTGCGCGAACTTGCGAAGTGTTTGCCCGATCTCGGCTACTTCCGGCCGACCGCCCAGGTGCGGAGCTTGGCGATGCGCTCGCGGATCTGCGTCGGCGAGGCCTGGGCGACGGGCGGGCCGCCGCAGGCCCGGCGCAGCTCGTTGTGGATGACGCCGTGGGGCTTCCCGGTGCGGTGGTGCCACGCGCCGACCAGCCCGCTGAGCTCGCGCCGCAGCTCGGCGACGACCTCGTGCGTGGGACCCTCGTCGGGCTCCTCCTCGGTCTTGCGCCTGGCCTTGACCTCACTGGCCCTCAGGTCGGCGTTGCGCTTGCGCAGCAGCTGGGAGACCTGGTCGGGGTCCAGCAGACCCGGGAGTCCGAGGAAGTCCTCCTCCTCGGTGGACCCGGGCACGCTGCCGTACTCGTTGCCGTCGAAGAGCGCGCGGTCGAACTCGGCCGCGGACTCCATCGTCTCGAACGGCAGCTCCTCCCCCGCCTCGGGGGTGTCGCGCTTCCGGTTGGCCTCCTTCATGAGGTCCTGTTCCGGATACTCCTCGTCCGAGGGCTGCCGGTCCAGGACGTGGTCGCGTTCGCGCTCCATCTCGCCCGCGTACTCCAGCAGCGTGGGCACCGAGGGCAGGAACACGGAGGCGACCTCGCCCCGCTTGCGCACCCGCACGAAGCGGCCGATGGCCTGGGCGAAGAACAGGGCGGTGCTGGTGGAGGTGGCGTACACGCCCACCATGAGCCTGGGGACGTCCACGCCCTCCGACACCATGCGCACCGCGACCATCCAGCGGTCGTCCCCCGCGGAGAAGCGGGAGATCTTCTTCGACGCGGTGGGGTCGTCGGAGAGCACGACGGTCGCGCCCTTGCCCGTGATCTGCCGCAGGATGCGCGCGTAGGCGCGGGCGTTCTCGTGGTCGCTGGCGATGACCAGGCCGCCCGCGTCCGGGTGGGTCTTGCGGACCTCGGTCAGACGGCGGTCGGCGGCCTGCAGCACCTTCTTGATCCAGTCGCCCTTGGGGTCGAGGGCGGCGCGCCAGGCCTGGGAGAGCGCGTCCTGGGTGAGCGGCTCGCCCAGGCGCGCGGCGAGTTCGTCGCCCGCGCGGGTGCGCCAGCGCATCTCCCCGGAGTAGGCCATGAAGATGACCGGTCGCACGACCCCGTCCTCCAGGGCGGGGGCGTAGCCGTAGCTGTAGTCCCACGAGCACCGGCGCACCCCGTTCCCGTCCTGGACGTAGTCCACGAAGGGGATCGGGTTGATGTCGGAGCGAAAGGGGGTTCCGGTCAGGCTGAGCCGCCGCGCGGCGGGGTCGAAGGCCTCGCGGACCGCGTCGCCCCAGGACAGCGCGTCGCCGGCGTGGTGGACCTCGTCGAAGATGACGAGCGTCTTGCGCGCCTCGGTGCGGTTGCGGTGCAGCATCGGGTGCGCGGCGACCTGCGCGTAGGTGACCGCCGCGCCGATGTACTGGCGGCCCAGCGCGCCCTGGCCGTTGCGGAACTCGGGGTCGATGGGGATGCCGAAGCGGGCGGCCGACTCGGCCCACTGCTTCTTGAGGTGCTCGGTGGGGCACACGATCGTGATCGAGCGGACCGCGTGCCGTCTGAGGAGTTCGCTCGCCAGGGTGAGGGCGAAGGTCGTCTTTCCCGCGCCGGGCGTGGCCACGGCCAGGAAGTCGCGTGGTTCCCGGCGGAAGTACTCCTCGAACGCTTCCCGCTGCCAGGCGCGGAGCCCGCGCAGGCGGTCCTCCGTGGTGGTCTGCGTCACCGTCATGCGATTGGTCCCCCGTTGCTCACCTGGTAGAGGTTAGCGGCCCCCGGAGACCGGTCCGGGAGCCGCTCGCGTGGCGCCGCACACACCGTGCGCGGCGCCGTCACCCGGGCGAGCGAGAACTCAGGAACTCTCGGAGGCCGAGGGCTCGGGGGATTCCGACTCCGACGGGGACTCCGACGTCGAGGGGGACCCGTCGCCGGGCAGCGCGCCGGGGCCCTCCGGGACGGCGTTCGCGCCCTGGACGTCGACGGCGCCGTCGTTGAACGGCATGTGCGGGGAGATCGCCGGGAAGGCGAAGAACCACAGCAGCGCGCACGCGCCCGCCAGCAGGCCGACCGACAGGATCAGCTTGGACGGCCACGGGCCGGGGAGCACGCGCCAGATCAGTCCGTACATCCGTCTCTACTCCTCGTCCTCGTCGGCGTCCGGCGCCATGTGGGCGATCGATTCGGGCATGCCCTCGGACTTCGGGGTGGTCTCGGTGAGCTCGGCCCAGACGATCAGCCGGTGGGTGTTGTTCAGCTTGGGGGCGCACGTGGTGAGCGTGATCAGCGAACGCTCGGGGTGCTCGTCGCTGGCGTCGTCGAACGGGTCGGGTTCGATCACCCACACGTCGGAGGGGTCGACGGTCTCCTCGCGGAACACCTCGTAGGTGTAGAAGTTCTCCCCGTCCTCCAGGACCATGACGTCGCCGTCGTCCAGCTGGTCGATGTCCCAGAACAGGCCGGGGGTCCGGTGCGCGGCGACGCCGTAGTTCCCGAGCTCGCCGGGCCCGGTGTCGTACTCGGTGTAGTGGCCGGGGCTGTTGCGGATGTCCTCCTGCGTCGTCCCGTTGACCACGACCCACTGGAGGTCGAGGTCGGGCAGGTACAGGCGGCTGTCCGCGCTGCCGGGCAGCGGCTCGGACTCCGGGCCGGGTTCGGCGTCGTCCTCCTGCGCGGCCCAGGCCTCCTCCAGGCCCTGGGCCAGCTCCTGCTGTTCCCGGTCGGTCTCCCACTGACCGCCGTAGACCTCGTAGCCGGCGTAGAAGAGCATGAGCAGACCCGCGGTCAGCAGGATCTCGCCGATGGTGCGGACGACGGCGCGGACGACGTCGCCGGGGGTGTGCCGGGGCCGCCGGGCCCTGCGGCGCCGACCGCCTTCCGGGCCTCGACGGCCCCGCCCGCGGCGGGGGTGGGGGTCGTCGTACTTGTGCCGTTCAGTTGTGGAGACCAATAGGACCTACTCCTGTGGACGCTTTCGTGCGCTCCGACGCCTACCTGCGGGGAACGACGAGCGGGGCCCCGGTACGCGGATGCGGCAGGACATCGACCTGGTGCTGGTACACGTCGCTGAGGAGCGGCGCCGTGAACACGTCCGCGGGTGCGCCCCGTGCGGCGACGCGTCCCTCGGACAGCACCGCCACACGATGGGCGTAGGCGGCCGCAAGCCCCAAATCGTGCAGGACCACGATAACCGCCTGACCGGCGTCCGTGAGTGCGCGCGACACGGAAAGAACGAGTTCCCGGTGACGGATGTCGGGCGCGGCGCTCCGGTGCCGGCGGCGTGACCGCGTCCCGCGGGCGCGACGGCCCTCGTCATCGGCGTCGAGACGGGCGGGCCCCGGCACGCGCGACGTGCCGGGGCCCGCCCGTCGGAGCATGACGCGGGCGTCTGGGAGCACGCCTACTTCATGAGCTCCTCATAGGCCTTCTTGCACTCGGGGCACACGGGGAACTTCTTGGGATCCCGGTTGGGGACCCACACCTTGCCGCACAGGGCGATCACCGGATTGCCCGTGACGGCGCTCTCGGTGATCTTGTCCTTCTGCACGTAGTGCGCGAACCGCTCGCGGTCACCGTCGTCGTGCGAGGTGTCCGGCCTGGTCTCGCTCTCCGGGAGAACCTTGTTGAAGACATCCATCGACATCGTTCCTCACACCTTTCCACGTCTGCGTTCCACGGTATAGGGTGCCGCGCACCCCACGGCGGTCGCTCGACGCCGCTCAGTTCATCGTCGGGTCCTCGGGGTAGGTCGACAGCAGCGCGAGTTCGCCGCCCTGCCGTCGCAGCACGCGCGACCACAGCCGCTCGGGGGCGGTGGTGAACACGTCGTCGGCGATCGCGGGGACGACGTACCAGGCGCCCTCGTCGATCTCCCCGGCCAGCTGACCGGCGGCCCACCCGGCGTAGCCCGCGAAGACGCGGAACGCCCCCAGCGCGCCGCCCAGCACGGACGGCGGCCCGTCCAGGTCGACCACGCCCACACCGTCCAGGCCCAGGCCCGGGTCCAACCCCTCCAACGGGGACCAGCCCGGGGGCGGATCGCTCGTGCCCGGCACCCCCAGGGCGATGCCGGAGCCCGTCCCGACGGGTCCGCCGGAGAACATCACCGCGGGCTCGCTGGCGTAGGCGCCCCAGTCGGTCACGACCTGGTCGACGGTCGTGTCCAGGGGGCGGTTGAGGATCACCCCGAGGGTGCCGTCGGCGGTGTCGTCCACGACGAACACCACCGAGCGGCGGAAGGAGTCCTCCTGGAGGAGAGGGGCGGCCACCAGGAGTCGCCCGGTCAGTCTCGGCTGGTCCATGGTCCCCCCTTACCCAGGTTCGCGCCCCGGCGTCAGTTGCCGCGACCCCGCTGGGCGACCTCGCGCACGGCGGTGGCCACGTGCGTGGACAGGTCGGAGTGGAAGACGCTGGGGATGATGTAGTTCGGGCCCAGCTCGTCCTCGGTGACCACGTCGGCCAGCGCCTCGGCGGCGGCGACCATCATGTCGGAGGTGACCTCGTGGCTCTGGGCGTCGAGCAGTCCGCGGAAGAAGCCGGGGAACACCAGCACGTTGTTGATCTGGTTGGGGTGGTCGCTGCGGCCGGTGGCGACGACGTCGGCGTGCAGGTGGGCGACCTCGGGGTCGATCTCCGGGTCGGGGTTGGCCAGCGCGAAGATGATCGCGCCGTCGTTCATCTCGGCGACGTCGTCGCCGGTGAGCAGGTTGGGAGCGGAGACGCCGATGAAGACGTCGGCCCCGGCCACGGCGCCCTTGAGGTCGCCGGAGTAGCCCTCGGGGTTGGTGTGCTCGGAGATCCAGCGCAGGTTGTCGTCGAGCTCCTCGCGGTCGGCGTGCACCGCGCCGTGCACGTCGCAGACGATGATGTCCTTGGCGCCGGCGTGCATGAGCAGCTTGAGGATGGCGGTGCCGGCGGCGCCCGCGCCCGACATCGCGACGCGCACCTGGCTCAGCTCCTTGCCGACCACGCGCAGGGCGTTGCGCAGCGCGGCGAGGACGACGATCGCGGTGCCGTGCTGGTCGTCGTGGAAGACGGGGATGTCGAGCAGCTCGCGCAGACGGGCCTCGACCTCGAAACAGCGGGGGGCGGAGATGTCCTCCAGGTTGATGCCGCCGAACCCGGGGGCCAGGACCTGGACGGTGCGCACGATCTCGTCGACGTCCTGGGTGTCGAGGGCGATCGGCCAGGCGTCGATGTCGGCGAAGCGTTTGAACAGGGCGGCCTTGCCCTCCATGACGGGCATGGCGGCCTCGGGGCCGATGTTGCCCAGGCCGAGGACGGCCGAGCCGTCGGTGACCACGGCGACGCTGTTGCGCTTGATGGTCAGGCGGCGGGCGTCGTCCTTGTTGGCGGCGATCGCCTGGGAGACGCGGGCGACGCCGGGGGTGTAGGCCATGGACAGCTCGTCGCGGTTGCGCAGCGGCACCTTGGACGACATCTCGATCTTGCCGCCGAGGTGCATGAGGAAGGTGCGGTCACTGACCTTGTGGACGGTGACGCCCTCGACCGACCCCAGGGCGTCGACGATCGCCTGGGCGTGGTCGGTGTCGCGCGCGGCGCAGGTGACGTCGATCCGGATGCGCTCGTGACCGGCGGCCGCCACGTCCAGCGCGGTGATCATGCCGCCCACGTGCTCGACGGCGTTGGTGAGGCTGCCGACGGCACTGCCCCCCGCGTCCAGTTCGAGGCGGACGGTGAGGGAGTAGGAAACGCTGGGAAGGCTGGCCACGTGTTGCTCCTTGGCTCTTGCTTGGTGTCGTGCGTCGGTGGGGCGCGCGGGCGGCCCCGTTCCCGGGGACGTCGACGCTGGCGCCCGGCACCCCCTCCCGTCGCCCACCACGCCCAGCGGCCGCTTCGGGGCGGGGTGGGACGCCCGCCCGTCGCCCTCCGCCGACCCCGCGCCCGGTCCGGCCGACGCCGCGCGCCGACCCCGCGCCGAGCGCGGTCTCGACACGCGTGCCCGCTCGGGCGGAGCGTTGGGGTTGTCTGCGTGTCCGCTGCGCGCGGTATCTCTCCATGGTGCACCGCGCCGGGGACCGCGGTCACGGGAGGGGGCTGGTTCGGACTCGCGACCGGGTCGCCTCACCCTACCGGAGTCAAGGCCAGATCGTCAGCAGGAGGGGACATTTCGACCCTTGGTAAAAAACTCCATAACTTTCCATGACGGTCGCTGGGCGGCGAGGCGACGTCACAGAACCCGACCGGGTCAGCCGTCCCCGCCGTTCGTCGCGTTCCCGGCGTCACCGCCCGTGCCGTCCTCGTCCGCTCTTCGGCCCCGGGCGGCCTGGACCACGATGTCCACGCACGCCTCGATGGTGAACGCGGTGCCGTCCAGGAGGAGGTGGTACAGATCCGGGGACGCGGGGTCGACACGGTAGAAGCGGCGGACGTAGGCGGTGCGGGCGCGGTCGTTGTCGTCGAGCAGCCGGAGGGTGGGCGCGGTGTCGCACCAGTCGTAGCCGCCGACCTCGTCGCGGTTCCCGGACTCGAACAGCTCGCGGGCGCGGCGCAGCCGGGCGTGCCGGTCTCCGTCGACGCGTACGTGCAGGGCGGTGGGGTGGTCGGCCAGGACCACGGCGGCCCCACGGCCGAGCACCACTCCCCCGGAGTGGCCGACCTCACCGATGACGCGTTCGGTCTCCTCGACGAACTCGTGGTCGTACAGCAGGCGCCCCTGCTCGTCGGTGGACCCGGCCAGCGCCGTGTCCACACCGCCGAGGGTGACGGTGGGGAGTCGCGCCGCGCTGGCGAGGAGGCGTTCGAGACCGCCGGGGCTGCGGCCGTCGTGGCGCAGCGCCTCCTCCAGGGAGCAGCCGATGTGGGCGGCCACCGCACTGGGGACGGCACGGTCGAGGAAGGGCACGCCGAGCCGCGCGGCGACCGCGGGGCCGATCACGGCGCCTCCGGTGCCGAAGGTCGCCGAGATCGTGACCACGGGGCCACCGCGGGGAGTGTCGTCGTTCATGGGCACCTGCCGGATCGCCATCGGGCCGTGCGACCCGCCGTCACCGGGTTCGTACCCCCTGCTCGGTGGGCTATCCCGCCGCCCGTGGGAGCAGAAGAACGCGACGATTTACCCGTTTGTCCATGTTTGTGACGCCCTGGGCATCCCCGGGTGCCGACGTCGGAATTCCCGTCCGCCGTCGGCACCCCGTCGTGCCCCGGGGACACACGTCAGAACAGCGCGGAGGTGAGCTTGCGGCGGGCGGCGGCCACGCGCGGGTCGCCGGGCGGCAGGAGCTCGAAGAGCGAGAGCAGGTGGGTGCGCGCCTTGTCGCGGTCGTCGTCCCCGGTGCGCTTCACCGTGGCGATCAGCCGGTCGAACGCGTCCTCGAACTTGCCGCCGTACATGTCGATGTCGGCGACGACGCACTGGGCGGCGACGTCCTCGGGGCGGTCGGCCGCGGCCGTGCGCGCGGCGTTCGCGTCCACCTCCTGGAGGCGGCCGACCAGGCGGACCTGGGCGAGCTTGAGCTTGGACTCGACGTCGTCCGGGGAGGCCTCCACGGCCTTGGCGTAGACGGCCTCGGCGGCGGCGAGGTCACCGCGCTCCAGGGCCGCCTGGGCCTCGGCGTCGACCGGGTCGACCCCGGGCTGCTCAGGCTGTTCGGCCTGCTGCCCCGCCTCGGCCGAGGGCTCCCCCTCGACGGTGCCGGGGTGGCCCGGGGGCAGCATGCCCTGCTCGGCGAGGGCGGCGAACACCTGACCGAGCCAGTCGCGCAGTTGGTCCTCGGTGGCCGGACCGGCGGGGCCGGGCATGACCTGGCCCTGGACGGCGACGATGATCATCGGGGTGGTCGGCACGCGCAGGGCCTGCACGAGCTGCGGGCTGGCCTCGCTGTCGAGCTTGGCGAGGAACCAGTTGCCGCCCGAGGCCGAGGACAGGCGGTCCAGGGCGCTCTCGACCTGCTTGGACTGCTCCGACCATCCGGCGAGCACGGCGAGGACGACCGGGGCGGACATCGACCGTTCCAGGACCTCGGCCTGGAAGTTGGCCTCGTCGACGTTGACGGCGTACGGGTTGGCTCGACCGGCCGACTCCTCGGCGCGCTGCTTGGCCTCGCGTTCCAAGGCCGCCTTGCGCGCAGCGAGGTCAACCGCACTGTTCGGTGAAAAGTCCGAAGGCTGCATACTTCCATCCTGCCGCATGCGCGGGAGGGCGGGTGACGCTCGGCCCACGTGCGTGACCGGACCGGCCCCGAGCCCTCCTCGGCTCCGGCCGTCGCGCACCGGACCGCCGGTCCTTCTCCCCGTAGCTGGCGACGGACGGACAGGCTCCCCGAACGGCCGCGCGCAGGTCATACGAGTGACACCGTAGTGGGGTGCGGCGGCGTCGAACGAGGGAGCCGTGGCGATCGCGAACCCGCCGCCCATGCAGAAGCCGACGTCCCCGATCCCGGAGGAACCCGACCCGTCCGAGCGCCCGCCGCTCAGAAGCGCGGATCCTCCGTGTAGGTCCCGAACTCCTCCCCCATCGTGGCGCAGATCTCCCCGAGCGTGGCCTCGGCGCGGGCGGCGTCCATGATGAGCGGAACCAGGTTGCCGTCGTCGGCGCGGACCCCCTCCAGCAACCGTGCGAGGGCGCGGTCGACGGCGGCTCCGTCGCGTCGCACCCGTCTTTCGGCCAGCGTCCTCTTCTGCTCCCGTTCCACCTCGTGGCTGATCCGGAGGATGTCCAGCTCCCCGGACACGGTGTTCGTGTGGCAGTTGACCCCCACGATCCGCTTGTCGCCCTTCTCCAGCGCCTGCTGGTACTGGAAGGCCGCCTCGGCGATCTCGGAGGTGAAGTACCCGTTCTCGATCCCGGCGAGGATGCCCGAGGTCATCGGTCCGATCTCGTGTTCGGCGTCGCGACCGCCGCCCATGCGCAGGATCCGCGCGAAGATCCGCTCCGCCTCCGCCTCCAGCTCGTCGGTGAGCGACTCCAGGTACCAGGAGCCGCCGAGCGGATCGGCGACGTTGGCCACCCCGGTCTCCTCCATGAGCACCTGCTGGGTGCGCAGCGCGATCTCGGCGGACTGCTCGGTGGGCAGGGCCAGGGTCTCGTCGAGCGCGTTGGTGTGCAGGGAGTTGGTTCCCCCGAGCACCGCGGCGAGCGCCTCGACGGCGGTGCGCACGACGTTGTTGTAGGGCTGCTGCGCGGTGAGCGACACCCCCGCCGTCTGGGTGTGGAACCGCAGCCAGCACGCCTTCTCGGTGGTCGCCCCGTAGGTCTGGCGCATCCAGCGGGCCCAGATGCGGCGGGCGGCACGGAACTTGGCGATCTCCTCGAAGAAGTCGATGTGGGCGTCGAAGAAGAACGACAGCCCCGGCGCGAAGGAGTCGACGTCCAGGCCGCGCGACAGCCCGAGCTCCACGTAGCCGAACCCGTCGGCCAGGGTGTAGGCGAGCTCCTGCGCCGCCGTGGCCCCCGCCTCGCGGATGTGGTAGCCGGACACCGACAGCGGCTTGTAGGCCGGGATGCGCTCCGCGCAGAACTCCATCAGGTCGCCGATGAGGCGCAGGTGCGGCCCCGGGGGGTACAGCCACTCCTTCTGCGCGATGTACTCCTTGAAGATGTCCGTCTGGAGCGTGCCGTTGAGCGTGCCGACGTCCACGCCCTGGCGCTCGGCGGCCACGAGGTACATGCAGAACACGGGGACGGCCGGGCCGCTGACGGTCATGGAGGTGGTCGTCCCGTCGAGCGGGATGCCGTGGAAGAGCAGGTCCATGTCGGCGACCGAGTCGATCGCCACTCCGCAGTGCCCGACCTCGCCCAGGGCGTGCGGTGAGTCGGAGTCGTGGCCCATGAGGGTGGGCATGTCGAAGGCCACGGAGAGACCGCCGCCGCCGGAGTCGAGGATCATCCGGTAGCGCTCGTTGGTCTGGCGCGCGTTGCCGAACCCGGCGAACTGGCGGATGGTCCAGGTCCGGCCGCGGTAACCGGTGGAGTACAGGCCGCGCGTGTAGGGGTACTCGCCCGGCCACCCGATCCGCTCGAATCCGGGGACCTCCGATCCGGGCGGCGGCCCGTAGACCGGCCGCAGTGCGCGCCCGGAGAGCGTGGAGAAGTCCGCCTCGCGCACGCGCGCGGCGTCGTAGCGGCGCTGCCAGCGTTCGCGCCCCGTCTCGATCTCCTCGGCCCCGCCTCCGCCGGTGGGACCCGGTGTGGTGTCCGCCATACGCAAATAGTAGGACGTCCAACTAAGCCTGTACAGGAGACGCGCCCGTGGCGCCCGGCGGCGGGCCGACGGACGTCAGCGGCCCTCTGCCGCGACGGGCGCGGGGAAGTCCCCGAAGTCCGCCCTGAGCTTGGTGAACATCTCGTGCATCCGCCAGAGTTCCTCGTCCGAGTAGCAGCCCAGGGCGAAGTCCATGCCCATGAGGGAGCGGGTGGCCTCCTCGGCGACCTCGCGCCCGGCGTCGGTGATCTCGGCGAGGACGCCGCGGCCGTCGCTCGGGTTGGGGCGGCGGCGCACGAGGCCCTGCCCCTCCAGTCGGTCGATGGTGTTGGTGACGCTGGTCGGATGCACCATGAGCCGCTCACCGATCTTGCCGAGCGGCAGCGCGCCCGTGGAGCTGAAGGTGAGCAGCACCAGGGCCTCGTAACGGGCGAAGGTCAGGCCGAACGGTTTGAGGGCACCGTCCAGCTCCCCGATCAGGATCTGCTGCGCGCGCATGACGGAGGTGACCGCGGCCATGGCGGGCGAGGCGCCCCACCTGCGTGTCCAGTTGTCGTGCGCGCGCTCGATCGGGTCGAACGGAAGATTCAACGGGTTTCCCACGTCGCCACTCTAGCCATGACGCGCGCTTTAGCAGGCAAGTGCTCCCAGCACAAGGGAACCGGGTGGCCACAAGGGGCCAGTTGGGGAACCCGATACCGGTCCAGCTCCCCAGCTCGGAAAAGTCGGTTCCGTGGCGCGGACCACACACCCGGGCGGGGTGAGGGGGAGAAAAAGCCCGACCGCTCTCATTGACTCGCGCGTAAACTATTAGTTAAGTTTCCTAAAAATTAGTTATCCCACGTCAGAGGCGCCATGGCCCGCTCACCACCGCCCCCGACCCGTCCTCGGCTCGAACTCACACCACTCCGCAAGGACCCCCGGACCCCCGCTGCCCGGAGCGCCCGCTCCCCTGCGGTCAGCCCCGTTCATCCCCCCACCCTGGAGATCCCCACCGTGAGAGCACGCCATCTGAGAAACCGGCTCGCCGCGCTGGCCGCGGCGCTGCTCGTCGCCCCACTGGCCCTGGCCCCGACCCCGGCCGCGGCCGCGCCCGGCGAGGTGACCGTCACCTACGTCGAGACGTCCCGGTGGGAGACCGGCTACGGCGGCCAGATCACCGTCCAGAACGAGACCACCAGCGCCCTCACCGACTGGACCGTCACCTTCGACACCCCCGCCGGGGTGGCCATCACCAGCCTGTGGAACGCGACCCACACCGTCTCGGGCAACACCCACACGCTCACCCCGCCGTCCTGGGGCGCGACCGTCCCGGCGGGCGGCTCGTACCAGGTCGGTTTCAACGGCACCCACAACGGCGGCGACACCACACCGGTCGACTGCACGGTCAACGGCGCGCCCTGCTCCGGCGGCCCCACCGAGCCCGACACCGAGGCGCCCTCCACCCCCGGCGGGCTGACCGTCGGCACGGTCACCTCCAACACCGTCGCCCTGTCCTGGGACGCCGCCACCGACAACGTCGCCGTCGCGGGCTACGAGATCGTCTCCGGCGGCCAGGTGGTGCGCTCCGTCGACGGCGACACCCTGACCGCCACCGTCGGCGGACTGCAGCCGCTGACCGAGTACACCTTCACGGTCCGCGCCTACGACACCTCCAACAACCGGGGAGCGGACAGCGCGTCGGTCACCGCCACCACCCTGGAGGGCGGGGGCACCACGCCGACCGACGAGCGCCGCGTCGCCTACTTCACGCAGTGGGGCATCTACTCCCGGGGCTACCTGGTCCGGAACCTGGAGACCTCCGGCACCGCGGAGAACCTCACCCACATCAACTACGCCTTCGGCAACATCAACGCCAACGGCGAGTGCTTCATGGCCAACCAGCTGGGCGAGGGCGACGCCTGGGCCGACTACGGCCGCTCGTTCCGCGCCGACGAGAGCGTCGACGGCGTCGCCGACACCTGGAACCAGGACCTGCGCGGCAACTTCAACCAGCTGCGCAAGCTGAAGGAGATGTACCCGGACCTCAGGGTCAACATCTCGCTCGGCGGCTGGACCTGGTCGGAGCACTTCTCCGACGCGGCCCTGACCCCCGAGTCCCGCGAGCGCATGGTCAGCTCCTGCATCGACCAGTTCCTGCGCGGCAACCTGCCCATGTTCGACGGCGCGGGCGGCCCGGGCGCCGCCGCCGGGGTCTTCGACGGCGTCGACCTCGACTGGGAGTGGCCCGGCAGCGCCGGTCACGAGCACAACACCGTCCGCCCCGAGGACCGGGAGAACTTCACCGCCCTCGTCCAGGAGTTCCGCGACCAGCTGGACGCCCTGGAGGTCGAGACCGGCCGGGCCTACGAGCTGACCGCCTTCCTGCCCGCCGACCCGGACAAGGTCGAGGCCGGATTCCAGATGGGCCAGCTCATGCCCAACTTCGACTTCGTCACCGTGCAGGGCTACGACTACCACGGCGCCTGGGAGGACACCACGGCCCACCAGTCCAACCTGCTGCTGCACCCGGACGACCCCGGGCCGCGCCTGTTCTCCGGCGAGATCGCCGTCCAGGAGTACATCAGCAGGGGTGTCAACCCCGCCGACATGGTGCTCGGCCTGCCGTTCTACAGCCGCGGCTGGACGGGCGTCGACCCCGGGCCGAACGGCGACGGGCTCTTCCAGAGCGCGACGGGTCCCGCGTCGGGCACCTACGAGCAGGGCATCGACGACTGGAAGGTGGTCAAGGACCTGCCGGGCTTCACCCTGCACCGTGACGACGCCCTCGGCACGGCCTGGCTCTACGACGGGAACACCTTCTGGACCTACGACGACGAGATCGCGTTGACCCAGAAGACCGACTGGGCCCAGGCCCAGGGGCTGGGCGGCGTGATGATCTGGTCCATCGACGGCGACGACGCGGGCGGGACCCTCATGGCGGCCGTCGACGCGGCACTGGCCGACGGCTGACCGCCCCAGGCTCCCGGACGGGTGTGCCCGGTCCGGGACGGGCGTCGGTGCTCTGATCCGGGGAGCACCGACGCCCCGGCCGACGCGGACCGATGTGCGACGGTCCGCGTCGGCCCCTTCGCTTCACGAGCGGTCAGGCGCCCAGGTCCTCGAGCACGACGTCGGCGGCGGAGTAGGGGTCGCGCAGCCCCTCGGCCACCTCCCGCGCCAGAGCGTCCAGGCCGCCGTCGACGTCCTCCGCGCCCAGCCGCGAGCGCAGCCGGTCGAGCACGATCCCCTGGATCTCCTCCCGGGCGCGGGCACGGCGCCGCCGCTCCAGCTCACCCGTGGTCTCCAGGTGGGCGCGGTGCTGGTCGACCCGTTCCCACAGCTCCTCGGTGCCCCCGCCCTCGGCCGCCACGGTCATGACGATCGGCGGCTTCCACTCCTCGTCGGTCCGGTCCACCATCGCGACCATCTGCCGCAGCTCGCGCAGGGCGGTCCTGGCGCCGTCCCGGTCGGCCTTGTTCACCGTGAGGACGTCGGCGACCTCCAGCACCCCGGCCTTGGCCGCCTGCACCGAGTCGCCCATCCCCGGGGCGCACAGCACGACGGTGGTGTCCGCCTGCCCGGCGATCTCGACCTCCGCCTGGCCCACGCCGACGGTCTCCACGAGGATCACGTCGAACCCGGCCGCGTCCAGGACCCGCAGCGCGTGCGGCGCGGCCCAGGACAGGCCGCCCAGGTGCCCCCGGGTGGCCATGGAGCGGATGTAGACACCGGGGTCGGTGGCGTGTTCCTGCATCCGCACGCGGTCGCCGAGCAGGGCGCCCCCGGTGAACGGGGACGAGGGGTCCACCGCCAGCACGGCGACCGTCAGCCCCCGGGCGCGGAGCAGGCGCACGACCGCGTTCGTGGTCGTGGACTTGCCCACGCCCGGGGACCCGGTGAAGCCGACGACGCGCGCCCGCCCGGTGGACGGCGCCAGGCCCGCCATGATCTCGCGCAGCTCCGGCGCCCCGTTCTCGACCAGGGTGATCGCGCGGGCCAGCGCCCGGCGGTCACCCTCGCGAACCCGTTCCACCAGTCGGGCGGCGTGCATGGGACTCCTCGTCGGTCCGGCCCCGCTCGGGGCCTCGGACACCTACTCCGCGGGCACCGTGAACAGCAGGGCATCGCCCTGGCCCCCGCCGCCGCACAGGGCGGCGGCGCCCAGCCCGCCGCCGCGGCGGCGCAGCTCGTGGACCAGGTGCAGGGCGATGCGCGCGCCGGAGGCGCCGATCGGGTGGCCGATCGCGATGGCGCCGCCGTTGACGTTGACGATGTCCTCGGAGATGCCCAGGTCCTTGACCGACTGGATGCCGACGGCGGCGAACGCCTCGTTGATCTCGACCAGGTCCAGGTCCGCGACGCTCTTCCCCGCCTTGGCCAGCGCGTGCTTGATGGCGTTGGAGGGCTGCGAGTGCAGGGAGTTGTCCGGGCCCGCGACGTTGCCGTGCGCCCCGATCTCCGCCAGGACCGGCGCTCCGAGCTCATTGGCCTTGGCTCGGCTCATCACGACCACGGCGGCGGCGCCGTCGGAGATCTGCGAGGAGGACCCGGCGGTGATCGTCCCGTCGCTGTCGAAGGCCGGGCGCAGTCTGGCCAGGCTCTCGGCGGTGGTGCCGGGGCGGATGCCCTCGTCGGTCTCGAAGACCACGGGGTCGCCCTTGCGCTGCGGGATCTCCACGGGGACGATCTCCCGGGTGAACCGGCCCTCGGCGGTCGCGGCGGCGGCACGCTGGTGGGAGCGGGCGGCGAACGCGTCCTGCTCCTCACGGCCGATGCCGAGCTTGGCGTTGTGCCGCTCGGTCGAGGCGCCCATGGACTCGCCCTCGAAGGCGTCGGTGAGACCGTCGTGCGCGGTGGCGTCGAGGACCTCCACCGAGCCGTACTTGTAGCCCTGGCGGGCCTTGGGCAGCAGGTGGGGGGCGTTGGTCATGGACTCCATGCCGCCCGCGACCACGATGTCGAACTCGCCCGCGGCGATGAGCTGGTCGGCGAGCGCGATCGCGTCCAGACCCGACAGGCACACCTTGTTGATGGTGACGGAGGGGACGCTCATGGGGATCCCGGCCCTGACGGCGGCCTGGCGGGACGGGATCTGCCCGGCACCGGCCTGGAGCACCTGTCCCATGACCACGTATCCGACCTGTTCGCCGCTGACGCCGGCGCGCTCCAGGGCCGCCTTGATCGCGAAGCCCCCCAGTTCGGCGGCGGAGAACCCGGCGAGGGAGCCGAGGAGTCTGCCGGTGGGGGTCCGCGCCCCACCGACGATGACGGAACCGGGCATCGTAACTGGCCTCCATGTGATCGGGGACGCACCTGGTCTGCAACGATACCCACACAGCGTTCAGCGACGTCCGGGAGGTTCCACCCATGAGCGACGCACCCGCCCCGACCATCCCGTTCTCCGGGCTGACCAGGCTCGACCACGTGGGGATCGCGTGCCGCGACCTCGACGCCTCGATCGAGTTCTACCGCCGGACCTACGGGTTCGAGGTCGAGCACGAGGAGGTCAACGAGGAACAGGGGGTACGCGAGGCGATGCTCCGAATCAACGGCACCGACGACGGCGGAGCCACGTATCTGCAACTGCTCGAACCCACCCGCCCGGACTCCCCCGTGGCGAAGTTCCTCGACCGCAACGGCGAGGGCGTGCACCACATCGCCTTCGGGACCTCCGACGTCGCCGACAGCGCCGCGACGGTCGGCGCGCGGGACGTGCGCGTCCTGGACCGGGAGCCGCGCCACGGGACGCTGGGGTCGCGCATCGTGTTCCTGCACCCCAAGGACTGCGGAGGCGTGCTCACCGAACTCGTGCAGAGCGCGGGGTGAACGCCCGGTGTGAGATCCCTCCCCGACTCCGATGTCACGGGCGCGTTCCAGCCACGTCACGGCTTGGATTCCTCGGGACGAGTTGACCTCGGGCCATCGGAAGTTACCCGAAACCCTCTTCCCAGGCGTTCCACGCTTGATAAAGTCGCCTAGCCGCCGGAGTGTTCTTCCGGCGTCGGTCCATGTCTTCCGGTCCGGCCGCCGCACGCCCGGACACCGCACGCCCACCGGGGACGACGCGGCCGCCTTCCGCCGCCCCCCGGCCGCTCGCAAGTAAGCCGTCTCGCACCCGTTCAGGATTCCGCCACATGTCGTCAAACAACATTGACTCCCAACTCGACAACATCTTCAACGAGGACAACACCCCACCCGAATTCGACGTGGTGCTGCGTGGCTACGACCGCACCCAGGTGGACGACTACGCGGCCAGCCTCCGTAGCGAGCTGGACCAGTCCAACAAGAAGATCGAGAAGTTCAAGGCCGAGCTGAGCGCCAAGAACCGCCAGCTCCAGGAACGCGAGCGCCCCTCCTACGCCGGCCTGGGCTCGCGGATCGAGGAGCTGCTGCGCCTGGCCGAGGAGCAGGCCAACGAGCTGGTCCAGAGCGCCCAGATCGACGCCAACGACATCCGCTCCGCCGCCAAGATCGAGGCCGCCGAGATGCGCGCCGCCGCCGAGTCGGAGGCGACCGAGGTGCGCACCCTCGCCCAGCGCGAGGCGGACGAGATGCGCCAGACCGCCGAGTCCGAGGCCGAGGAGATCAGCACCACGGCCCGCCGCGAGGCCGACGAGCTGGCCTCCACCACCGAGCGCGAGGTCCAGAAGAAGCGCTCCGCCGTCGACCACGAGATCGCGGAGAAGCGCGCCACCTTCGAGGGCGAGATCGCCAAGCTGCGCACCACCACCGAGCGCGAGTGCGCCCAGGCGCGCGCCGCCGCCAAGCGCGAGCGCGACGAGACCATCCAGGCCGCCAAGAGCCAGGCCGAGGAGCTGCGCAAGAACGCCGAGCGGGCCTACGCCGAGTCCGAGGCGCGCCGCACCGAGGCCGAGGACCAGTTCGAGCTCCAGCTCGCCGACCGCCGCGCCGAGGCCGAGCGCCAGGACGCCGAGCGGCTCGCCGCGGCCCAGGCCGCCACCCAGAAGATGGTCAGCGAGGCCGAGGAGCGCGCCAACAGCGCCGAGCAGCGGGCCACCAAGGCCAGCCAGCAGGCCGAGCAGACCCGCCGCGACGCCGAGAACCACGCCAAGCAGCTGGTCGGCAACGCCAAGAAGAACGCCGCGCAGATCGAGTCCGAGGCCAAGTCGAAGGCCGAGCACCAGCTCGGCGACGCCAAGGCCGAGGCCAACCGGATCATGACGGCCGCCAAGAAGGAGGTCGACGACCTCAACGCGCAGCGCGACAGCATCCAGTCGCACCTGCAGCAGCTGCGTCAGCTGCTCGGCGGCGGCGCCCCGGCTCCGGCCGCACCGCCCGCCCCGGCCGCCCCCGCGGCGATCGCCCCGAAGGAGGCGCCCGCCGAGGAGGCCAAGCAGCCCGCCCACTCCGGCAAGGGCGCCGACGACGAGGACTGGTGGCAGGAGTAGCGGTCGCGCCGTAGGACGGCCGCTCCGCACACGGCGAGGGGCCCGCACCGGATGTTCATCCAGTGCGGGCCCCTCGTGCGTCGGCGGTCGGGCGTGGCGCGCCGTCGGCGGGCGCGCGGTCCCGGGTCAGGCCAGGGGCGCGACGTCCTTCTCGTGGGGGCCGTCCCACTCGGTGGGCAGCGGGTACGCGGCCGGGTTGACGACCCGGACGATCTCGTCGAGCACCCGGCGCACGTACGGCTCCCCCACCCACAGGTGGCGGGCGCCGTCGACCCCGATGATCTCGGCCTGGGTGAGCGGCGCGAACCGCCGGCGGGCCTCGTCCGGGCGCAGGTAGTCGTCGTGTTCGGGGACCAGCGCGACCACGGGCTTGCCGGAGTCCGCCCACACCCTCATGTCCGCCTCGCCCGCGCGGTGCAGCGGCGGCGACAGCAGGATCGCGCCGTTGACCTGGGGGTCGCAGCCCCACTTGAGCGCCAGCTCGGTCCCGAAGGACCAGCCGAGCAGCCAGGGGTCGGGCAGCCCCTCGAACTCGGTGAACTCGATGGCGGCCAGCACGTCGTGCCGCTCGGTCTCGCCCTCGCCGAAGCTGCCCTGACTGGTGCCGTGGCGCGAGGTGGTGCCGCGGGTGTTGAAGCGCAGCACGGCGAGGTCGGCCAGGGCCGGCAGGCGGAAGGACGCCTTGCGCAGCACGTGGCTGTCCATCATGCCCTCGGCCGTGGGCAGCGGGTGCAGGCACACCAGGGTGGCCACCGGGTCGCGGCCCTCGGGCGTGGCCAGCTCGCCGACCAGTTCCAGGCCGTCGGCGGTGTGCAGGGTGATGGGTCGGCGCACGGCGGGCAGCACCGTGGTGGCTCGGATCTCCATGGCTCCTCAAGTCGTCCGGGTGGGCCGGGGTCAGTGTCGGGGCGAGCGCCGGTAACGCCGGTCCCAGCAGGAGGAGTGCCAGTGCCGCCGGTCGCCGCCGTCCCCGTAGGGCCGCCAGGCCACGACGTGGGCCATGCCGACGGGGATCTCCTGGACGCAGCCGGGGCAGCGGTAGACCTTGGTGGCGGACGCCCCGGGGATCCGGCGCGTGACCCACTCCCCGTCGGGCCCGTTCTCCCGACGCTGCCCACCGGTGATGCGCAGCATCAGGGCGTCCTCGTCGGGCGGCCCCGGGGGACCGCCGCGACCCCGGGAGGACTGACGGCGGGGGGAGTTTCGGCGCGGGCTCACGCGTACCAGGGTAGAAGAGGCCCGCCAGTGGCCGCCGCCACACCGGTGGCGGCGGCTGTGCTCACGGCGCGCTCGCGTCGCGGCTCAGTGGTCGTGGCCGTCGTGCCCGACGTCGGGCAGCTGGTCCACCAGCAGCGGCGCCGGGACCGCGATGGTGGTCAGGCTGTACTCCCCCATGGCGACCAGGGTGGTGACGACGTGCTCGGCGCCGCGCTCCTCCAGGAGCTCGGTCGGTCCCTTGGGGTAGCCGCAGCCGAACCGCATGGCGGTGTCGACGTCGTGGGCGGAGGCGTACCCGTCGCCGATCATGCGCAGGGCGTCGTCGATCTGGGGGGCGATGAGCATCTCGCCCAGCTCCAGGGTCTCCTCCTCGCGGACCATCTCCGCGAAGCGGCCGGTCGGCTGGGGCTCGGCGGGGTCGTCCTTGCCGGCGTAGAAGCCCCGGCCGGTCTTGCGGCCCAGGCGACCGGCCGCGACCATACGGCGCAGCAGCGGGGCGGCGACGTAGCGCGGGTCGCGGTACTCGTCCCACAGCACGTCCATGACGGCCAGGCACACGTCCAGCCCGACGAGGTCGGCGAGGGTCAGCGGGCCCATGGGGAGCCCGGCGGCCTTCTGGGCGGAGGCGTCGATCTCCTCGCGGGTGGCCACGCGGCGCTCGTAGAGGCGGATGGCGTCGTTGATGTAGGGGACCAGGAGCGCGTTGGCGACGAACCCGGCGCGGTCGCCGACCGTCACGGGGGTCTTGCCGATGCGCTTGGCGACCTCGGTGACGATGTCGACGGTCTCGGCGCTGGTGGAGACGGTGGTGACCACCTCGGCGAGCTTCATCACCGGGGCGGGGTTGAAGAAGTGCAGTCCGACGACGCGTTCGGGGCGGCCGGTGAGCGCGGCGATCTCGGTGACCGACAGGGAGGAGGTGTTGGTGGCCAGGATCGTCCCCGGCGGACAGATCCGGTCCAGGTCGGAGAAGACGTCGCGCTTGATCGTCATCCTCTCCGGCACGGCCTCGACGACGAAGTCGGCGTCCGCGAGGTCCTCGCGGGAGGTGGTGAACGTCAGGCGCGCGTCGATCGCGGCGCGCTCCTCCTCGGTGATCTTGCCCCGGCCGACGGCCCGGGAGAGGGATGTCTCGACGTGGCCACGGCCGCGGTCGAGGGCGGCCTGGTCGATCTCGACCCCGGTGACGTCGAACCCCGCCCGGGCGAACACCTCGGCGATGCCCGCGCCCATCGTGCCGAGTCCGACGACACCGACCTTCTCAAATTCCTGCACCATGCGCCCCACCTTAGACGGACGCGTGGTCCGGCGTCCGCGCCGGATCACGCACGTGTTGGTCCGCGGTCCCTCGCCCGGACGCCGGTCCGGCGACGCGCGCGGTCGGCGGAGCGGGGTCGGGGACCGCCCAGGCAAGGTTACTCTCCAGTAACCCGGGGGTCCGCACCGGCGTGGACGGTGTCACCCGGTTTCCGGCACCCGGGCCTCCCGGGAGGCGGTAACGTGGCCGCCGTGCGTCTCGTCATCGCCCGGTGCAGCGTCGACTACGTCGGCCGACTCACCGCACACCTGCCCATGGCTCCCCGCCTGATTCTCATCAAGGCGGACGGAAGCGTGTCCGTCCACGCCGACGACCGCGCGTTCAAGCCGCTCAACTGGATGAATCCGCCGTGCAAGCTGCGCGAGGAGACCGTCGCCGACGGCCCCGACGTGTGGACGGTCACCCACGGCAAGTCCGGTGAGAAGCTCGTGCTGACCGTCGAGGAGGTCATGCACGACACCTCGCACGAGCTCGGCAAGGACCCCGGCCTCCAGAAGGACGGCGTCGAGGCGCACCTGCAGGAGCTGCTCGCGGAGCACATCACCACGCTCGGCGACGGCTACACGCTGATCCGGCGCGAGTACCCCACCGCGATCGGCCCCGTCGACATCCTGTGCCGCGACGGCGAGAACGCCACCGTGGCCGTCGAGCTCAAGCGGCGCGGCGACATCGACGGCGTCGAACAGCTGACCCGCTACCTGGAGCTGCTCAACCGGGACCCCACGCTGGCCCCCGTACGCGGTGTGTTCGCCGCCCAGGAGATCAAGCCCCAGGCGCGTGTGCTCGCCGAGGACCGCGGCATCGCGTGCGTGGTGCTCGACTACGACGAGCTGCGCGGGATCGAGCCGGACACCCTCCGCCTGTTCTGACCGCCGACCGCCCCGGTGTCCTCCGGACGGAGGACAACCCCCGGACCGGACGGCGGATACCGGGTGAGGGCCCCGCGCGCCACGATCGACGTATGGCAACCACCCCACCCGTCGTCGAGGCACGCGGGCTACGCAAGGTGTACGACGGCCGTGCGGCCGTCGACGGCATCGACCTGACCATCCAGCGCGGCGAGGTCTTCGCCCTGCTCGGCCCGAACGGCGCGGGCAAGTCCACCACCGCCGGGATCCTCACCGGCTTCCGGGGCCGCGACGCAGGCGAGGTGACGGTCCTGGGCGCCGACCCGGCACGCGCCGGGCGCCGGTGGCGGTCGCGGATCGGCGTCGTGTGGCAGCAGGAGACCGAGGTCCCCCGCCTGGCCGTGCGCACGGTCGTCCGCCACTTCGCCGGGTACTACCCGCACCCGCGCGACGTGGACGAGGTGCTCGACCTGGCCGGTCTGACCGAGCGGGCCGACGCTCTCGCGCACTCCCTGTCCGGCGGCCAGCGGCGCCGCCTGGACGTCGCCCTGGGCATCGTCGGCCGCCCCGAACTGCTCTTCCTCGACGAACCCACCACCGGGTTCGACCCGCAGGCGCGCCGCGACTTCTGGCGGACGGTCCGCGGCCTGGCCGCCGACGGCACCACCATCGTCCTGACCACGCACTACCTGGACGAGGTCGAGGCGCTGGCCGACCGGGTGTGCGTGATCGCGGACGGCCGGGTGCGCGCCGAGGGCGCCACCGACTCGCTCGGCGGACGGACGGCCGGACTGGCCACCGTGTCCTGGCTGGTCGACGGGGAACCGCGGAGTGTGGACACCGACGAACCGACCCGGGTGGTGCGGCGACTGTCGGACGACTTCTCCGGGGAGGTGCCCGGGCTGACCGTGCACCGGCCCACCCTGGAGGACGTCTACCTGGAGCTGATCGGAGCGCCCTCGGTGGCGGCGGAGACGACGGAGGTCGCGGCGTGAACGACGTGACGACACGGCGGCTGCCCGGACCGGTGCGGGTGGGGCTGTCCCGGGCCTGGCTGGAGACGCGCGAGTTCGCCCGGCACTGGGAGAGCGTGGCGTTCACGTTCGCGCTGCCCGCCCTCATCCTCCTGCTCTTCGGGGTGATCTTCGACGGCTCCACCGGGGACGACATCTCCGCGGCAGAGGTCTACCTCCCCGGGTTGATCGCGATGGGCCTGATGTCGGTCAGCTTCCAGAATCTGGCCATCAGTATCGCCCTGGAGCGCGAGAACGGAACCCTGCGGCGGATGCGGGGCACCCCGATGCCCCCGTCGGCCTACTTCGTCGGCAAGACCGCGCTGGTGTTCGTGCTGGCACTGGGCCAGGTGGCGGTGCTGCTGGCGATCGCGGTCGGGGTGTACGGGGCCGACCTGCCCGCCGACCCCGGCGCGTGGGCGACCATGGCCTGGGTGTTCGTGCTGGGCACGGTCTCCTGCGCACTGCTCGGGATCGCGTTCAGCTCGCTGGCGCGCAGCCCCAACACCGCCTCGGCCATCGTGGTCGTCCCCTTCCTGGCGTTGCAGTTCACCTCCGGCGTCTTCGTCCCCCTGACGGTCCTTCCCGACTGGCTGGTGAACGCGTCCTCGTTGTTCCCCCTCAAGTGGATGGCGCAGGGCATGCGCGCCGCCTTCTACCCGGACGAGGCGGCCGTGCTGGAGCCGTCCGGATCGTGGGACCTACCCATGGTCGCCACCGCTCTGGGAGTGTGGTGCGTGGTCGGGCTCGTCCTGACGCTGGCCACGTTCCGCTGGAAGACGAGGAAGGACGGATAGACGGCGATGACGCGGGAACGGGAGGGCGACCACGCCTGGCGGGTGGGCCGCACCTGGGACGCCTACTTCACGGGGGCGATCACGGTGGTCGCGGTCGTCGCGGTGCTCACCGGCGACGGCTGGCGGGGATGGGCCTCGGCCGCGCTGCTCGGCGGGGCGATCGCCTGGTACCTCCTCGCCGGGCGCCGCCTGTTCCACCCGTGGGCGCCGGAGGACGTCTACGGCAGCCTCCGCACGGTCCCCTTCCTGCTGGGCTTGGTGGTGCTGCTCGCCCCCGCCTACCTGCTCAACCCCACGGCCACGTTCTCGATGTTCGCCGTGGCGCCGGCCGTGTTCATGACCGGGGGCGCGTGGCTGGGCACGGCCGCGATCTCCGCCCTGCTGACCGCCCCGGTCCTGGCCGGAGTGGGCCTGGGGACCCTCACCTGGGACGAGGCGGCCGTCGACCTGCTGGTCCTGTCGGTGATCGTGGCCTTCTCCCTGTGGTTCACGCGCTGGTTCGAACGGGTGGTGGAGCAGAGCCACGAACGCGCCGAACTGATCGAGGCGCTGCGGACCAGCCGGGAGGAGAGCACGCGGCTGTCGGAGGAGGCCGGAGCGCTCGCTGAACGGGAGCGGCTGGCCCGGGAGCTGCACGACACCCTCGCCCAGGGCCTGACGAGCATCATCGCGCTGAGCCAGGCGGTCGAGTCGGAGTTGGACACCGACCCCGCCCTGGCCCGGCGGCATCTGGCGCTCATGCGGGAGACCGCCTCGGAGAACCTCGCCGAGGCTCGCGCCATCGTGACCGCCCGCCAGCCGGTGCAGCTGGAGAACGAGACCCTGGAGGCGGCGCTGTCCCGCATCACCGAGCGGTTCGGCCGCGAGACCGCCGTCTCGGCACGCCTGGGCGTCGACGGCGCCCCCGCCGCGCTTCCCGGCGCCCACCAGGTGTGCCTCCTACGCACCACCCAGGAGGCGCTGGCCAACGTCCGCAGGCACGCCCGCGCGGAGCGGATCGAGGTGCGGCTCTCCTTCGCCCCGGAGTCGGTGGAGCTGACCGTGGCCGACGACGGGCGCGGGTTCACCCCGGGCGGCTCGGGCGGGCACGGCCTGGCCGGGATGCGCGTCCGGGCGGACGCGCTCGGCGGCCTGGTCGAGGTCGAGAGCGCCCCGGGTGCGGGGACGACCGTCCGCCTGGTGCTGCCCCTGGACCCCGAGCCGCCCACCGACGCCGCTCCCACCACCGACGACACCGCCCGCGAGAGAGGGGCCGCACCGTGACGATCCGCGTCCTGCTGGTCGACGACCACCCCGTGGTCCGGGAGGGCATCCGCGGGATGCTCGGCGCCGAGGCCGACCTGGAGATCGTGGGGGACGCCGCCAGCGGCCCCGAGGCGGTCGCCCAGACCGCCGCCCTCGATCCCGACGTGGTCCTCATGGACCTGCGCATGCCCGGCGGCGACGGCGTGGCGGCCACCGAGCGCATCCGCGCCGAACGGCCCGACTGCCACGTGCTGGTGCTCACCACCTACGACACCGACACCGACATCCTGCGCGCGGTGGAGGCCGGGGCGACCGGCTACCTGCTCAAGGACACCCCCCGGGCGCAACTGGCCGAGGCCGTGCGCGCGGCCGCCCGGGGGGAGACGGTGCTCGCCGCGTCCGTCACCGGCCGCCTGGTGGCGGGGATGCGGCGGCGCCCGGAGACACCCGCGCTCTCGCCCCGGGAGGTCGAGGTGCTGCGGTTGGCGGCCGACGGACGCACCAACGCGGAGATCGGCCGGGCGCTGCACATCAGCGCGACCACGGTCAAGACGCACCTCATGCGCGCCTACGACAAACTGGGGGTGGCCGACCGCACGGCGGCCGTGAGCCAGGCGCTCCGCCGGGGGCTGCTCCCCGGCGCGTGAGCGGGCAGGATCAGGGCAGGGTCAGGGATCGCCCCGGATGCGACGAGGCCCCTGACCGACACATCATCGGTCTATGGTGGAGAGAATGAACGAGATCACCCCCTCGGACGAGGGTCGGATGCGCGCCTCCGACGCGGACCGCGACCGGGTCGCGCACCGGCTCCGTGAGGCCCTCGCCGAGGGCCGTCTGGACCCCGACGAGCACAGCGAGCGCCTGGAGGCGCTCTACCAGGCCAAGACACTCGGTGAGCTGGTCCCCATCACCGCGGACCTTCCCGAGCTCAGCGGGGACGCGGCGCCGGCGATGCCCGCCGACCCCGGCAGCCCGCGGTCGCTGCACGGCGGAGCGAGGGTCACTGCCGCCGAGCCCACCAGCCGCCTCGCGGTCGCGGTCATGGGCGGTGCGGACCGGTCGGGGAGCTGGGTGGTCCCGAACCACTTCGTCGCCGCGACCTGTATGGGCGGGGTCGACATCGACCTGCGCGAGGCCCGGTTCACCCAGCGCGAGACCACCATCTGGACCGGCTGCGTCATGGGCGGGATCGACATCGTCGCCCCCGACGACATCGACGTGCGGGTGCACGGACTGCCGATCATGGGCGGGTTCGGGGGCGGCCGGGGACGGCGCGGCCCGGCGGCGCCGAACGCGCCGATCGTGCACGTCCGGGGCTTCGCGGTCATGGGCGGTGTGGACGTCACGTACAAGCGGCGCAAGCACGAGCGGAAGTCCGACGACTGAGCGCGGCCCGACCGCGCACGCGGTGCAGACGTTCTGCTCGAAACGAGCCCTCTATCCAACCACAGTGACCAGCCGGACGTAAGACCCTTGGCTGATTGTGGCAATTTCCCCCTTCGGATCTTGCCGCGTTCCTCCCTCCGGTGACAGGCTGCAGCGGTCGCTTCACCCATGACGGGTGCCCGTCCCCCGCGACCGCGGCGTGACGGCCCCGTACGACGGAGGAGGCTCGTTGCGACCGATCCATGACCGCGTTCGACGACACCGTCAGGGAACATCCCCTTCCCCCACGGCCCGGCGCACGGCGACCGCGGGGCTCATGGCCGCCCTGATGGCCGCCGGAACCCTCGCGGCCGGGGCGCCCGCCCACGCCGCGGGGCCGATCGACCCCGCCCGCCTGCCCGACACGCTGCCGGAGCTGGTGACCACCGGCGCGATCGAACAGCACCTGGAGAACCTCGCCACCATCGCCCACTACAACGGCGGCAACCGCGCCTCGGGGACGCCGGGCTACGACGTGGCCGCGCTGTACATCGAGGACCAGTTGGAGCGGGCGGGGTACGAGCCCTACCGCGACTACTACGAGTACACCGCGTGGGAGGAGAACTCCGACGCCGTCCTGAGACAGACCGCGCCCGACCAGGTCGACCTGGTCAACGGGACCGACTACCGCACCATGAGCTATTCGGCGGCCGGCGACGTGACCGCGCCCGGCGTCCAGGTGGACGTCGACGGCGGCGACAGCGGCTGCACCGCCGACGACTTCGCGGGCTTCCCCGCGGGCGCGGTCGCGGTCACCATGCGCGGGGCCTGTTCCTTCGCCCAGAAGACCCAGAACGCGGCCGACGCGGGAGCCGCGGCGATCCTGGTGATCAACAGCTCCGACGAGCTCTTCTCCGGAACGGTCAGCGAGCCGTCCGACATCCCGGTCATCGGTGTGTCCGGCGCCGCGGGCGCCGACCTGCTGGCCGCCGGGGACGCCCTGGAGCTGCGGGTCATGGTCGACAGCGTCGTGGAGACCCGCGAGTCGTTCAACATCCTGGCCGAGACCGACCGCGGTCGCGACGACAACGTCGTGGTGGTCGGCGGTCACCTCGACAGCGTCGAGGAGGGCCCGGGCATCAACGACAACGGCAGCGGTACCGCCTTCGTCCTGGAGACCGCCATCCAGCTCGCCGAGCAGGCCCCGCCCAACAACCAGGTGCGGTTCGCCTTCTGGGGCACCGAGGAGAGCGGACTGATCGGCTCCACCCGCTACGTCGAGGGGCTGAGCGAGAGCGAGCTGGACGACATCGCGCTCTACCTCAACTTCGACATGATCGGGTCCAGCAACTACGCCCGGTTCATCCTCGACGGCGGCGGCGAGCTGCCCGGCTCCGAGTCCGCGCCGTCCGGCTCGGGGGCGATCGCGGCGGTCCTGGAGGAGTACTTCGACTCGCAGGACCAGGTCAGCGAGCCCGGCGTGCTCAGCGGTCGCACCGACTACCGGCCGTTCAGCGTCGCGGGCGTCCCGGTCGGCGGTCTGTTCAGCGGCGCCGACGGCGTCAAGACCGAGGAGCAGGTCGAGTGGTACGGCGGTACGGCCGGTGAGACGTACGACCCGTACTACCACACCGCCGAGGACACCATGGAGAACGTCAACAGCGACTCCCTGAGCGACCTGTCGGCCGCGGGCGCCTACGCGGTGGAGTTCTTCGCCGAGAGCACCCTTCCGGTGAACGGTGTGTTCCGGACCGCCGCCGCGCCGGACTTCCCGCGCCTGGGCGACGACTGGGTGCGCTAGACCGCGCCGCCTCGGGCCTCCGCTCCACCGGGGCCCGACCACCAGGTCGGGGCGGACGGCGTGAACCCCCCGGTTCCACGCCGCCCGCCCCGAACGGTGCCTCCCCCTCCACGGCGTGCCCGGGTGGCCCCCCTCATCACATCCACTCGGGTTCGCCGCTATGGACACCGTGCGGAAACTACGTTGAGTAGCTCCCTGTGTGCACCAAGGTAGCAGTGACATGGGTCACCTTCACCCCATGATGCGGAACAGTTATCCTCCGTCACACGACCTTCACCAGATCACCGCGGCGTAGGCTGGGCCCATGACCAAACGGGACACGGACACACCGGTCGTACTGTCGAAGATCTACACGCGCACCGGCGACCAGGGCACCACCGCACTCGGTGACATGAGTCGGACGGGTAAGAACGACACGCGGCTGGTCGGGTACGCCGACACCGAGGAGGCCAACGCCGCCATCGGCGTCGCCCTGTCCCTGGGCGAGGTCCCCGACGACGTACGCGCCCTGCTCACACGGGTGCAGAACGAACTGTTCGACCTCGGAGCCGACCTGTCCACCCCGATCACGCCCGACCCGGAGTTCCCGCCCCTGCGCGTCCTCCCCGAGTACGTCACCCGGCTGGAGGAGGCCTGCGACCGCTACAACGCCGACCTGCCCACGCTGCGCAGCTTCATCCTGCCCGGCGGCTCCCCCACGGTCGCACTGCTGCACACCGCGCGCATCGTGGTCCGCAGGGCCGAGCGCAGCGTGTGGGCGGCGATCGACGAACACGGCGAGACGGTCAACCCGCTCACCGCGCGCTACCTCAACCGCCTGTCGGACCTGCTGTTCATCCTCGGCCGGTACGTGGCCGGTGACGGCGACGAGGTGCTGTGGAAGCCCGGCGGGGAGCGTTAGCGCGCCAGCTCGCGCTCGACGGCCTCCACCTTGCTGTGCAGGCCGTCGACCACCCCCTCGCGGATGTCCGCCTTGAGGGTGAGGCTGATCCGGTGCGCGCCCTGCCCGGCGGCGTCGACCGCGCGCCTGACCACGTCCATCACCTCGTCCCACTCACCCTCGACGCTGGTGAACATGGACGTGGTCTCGTTGGGCAGCCCGCTGTCGCGGACCACCTTCACCGCGCGGGCGACAGCGGGCGCGATGTGCTCGTCCGTACCGAGCGGGGTCACAGAGAAAGCGACGATCATGGGGCCACCCTAGGCCTCGCGCGTCCCCCTGTGAAGGACGACACTCAGGCCTCCCACTGCGTCCCCGGAGGCATCGACTCCATCCAGGACAGAAAGCCCGTCAGGGCGGCGTCGCCCATCGCGATCTCGTACTCCGGGGCCCCGGGATCCCCGCCGTCCGCGCCCAGCCAGGCGACCTGGACGACGCTCACGTCCCCCGGCAGGTGCGCCCGGTCGTCCTCGTCCGGCGAACGCCGCCCCACAACGACGAGACCGCGGCGCGACAGCATCGCTGTCGGCCGCGGTCTGAGCGAGAAGATCGGGAACCAGCCCAGGCTCTCCGAGCCGTACCGGCCGAAACCGATACGCCAGGAGCCCCGGCGTCCCGGCACGCCGGGGGCGCGCAGATAACACTCCACGGCCCCGCCGCGCCGTACCAGGACCCACCGGCGCAGGGTGACGGCGACGAACACCGCCAGGAGGACCAGGAGCAGGGCGAGGGCGACCCACTGCGTCGACCCCGTCACCATCCCCGCCTGTGCGGAATGCTGCTCCATGTCCCCCCTCGGTCCCGGGTATCGCTAGGCGACGTCCTCGCCGGCGGCACGCAGACGGCTGCGCGCGCGCCCGAGGGCGTCGTTGTCGCCCTCCTCGGCGGCGCCGGACAGCGCGGTCCGCGCGCGGTCCACGTCGACGTCCTCCGCCAGTTCGGCGGTCTCGGCGAGGATGGAGACCCGGCCCTCGCCGGTGACCGACACGAAACCGCCGTGCGCGGCCGCCCGCACCTCGCCGGTCTCGCGCGCGCCCAGCACGCGCACGACCGCGTCCTGCGCCAGGAGCGCGAGCACGGGCACGTGCCCCGGCTGCACACCGATCTCGCCGTCGACGGTCTTGGCGATGACCATGTCGCCCTCGCCCGCCCAAACCTCACGTTCGGGAGAGACGATCTCGACGAAAAGCTTCTTCGACACTGCCACAAACTCCTCGGCTAGCGGGCGAGTTCGGGCGGGTCGGCGCACGGCCGACCCGCCCGCAAGAACAACTAGCCCTGCAGCTTCTTGGCCTTCTCGACGGCCATCTCGATGTTGCCGACGTCGAGGAACGCCTGCTCGGGCAGGTGGTCGTACTCACCGTCGCAGAGCGCCTTGAAGGAGGCGATGGTCTCCTCCAGCGGCACGAACACGCCCGGGTTGCCGGTGAACTTCTCGGCGACGAACATGTTCTGCGAGAGGAAGCGCTCCAGGCGCCGCGCCCGGTTGACGATGATCTTGTCCTCTTCGGACAGCTCGTCCATACCGAGAATGGCGATCTGGTCCTGCAGGTCGTTGTTGCGCTGCAGGATCTCCTTCACGCGCTGGGCCACCTGGTAGTGCTCCTCTCCCACGTACTGCGGGTCGAGGATGCGCGAGGTGGAGGCCAGCGGGTCCACCGCCGGGTAGATGCCCTTCTGCGAGATCGGGCGGGAGAGCTCGGTCGTCGCGTCCAGGTGGGCGAAGGTGGTCGCCGGAGCCGGGTCGGTGTAGTCGTCCGCGGGGACGTAGATCGCCTGCATCGAGGTGATCGAGTGACCACGCGTCGAGGTGATCCGCTCCTGGAGCTGACCCATCTCGTCCGCCAGGTTGGGCTGATAACCCACGGCCGAGGGCATGCGGCCCAGCAGCGTGGAGACCTCCGAACCCGCCTGGGTGAAACGGAAGATGTTGTCGATGAACAGGAGCACGTCCTGCTTCTGGACGTCGCGGAAGTACTCCGCCATCGTCAGAGCGGACAGCGCCACGCGCAGACGGGTGCCCGGGGGCTCGTCCATCTGGCCGAAGACGAGAGCGGTGTCCTGGAGGACCTCCATCTCGTCCATCTCCAGGAAGAGGTCCGTACCCTCACGGGTGCGCTCACCGACACCGGCGAACACGGACACACCGCCGAAGTTGCGGGCGATACGGGTGATCATCTCCTGGATCAGCACGGTCTTGCCGACACCGGCGCCACCGAACAGACCGATCTTTCCACCGCGCACGTACGGGGTGAGGAGGTCGATCACCTTGATGCCCGTGACCATCATCTCGGTCTTGGACTCGAGCTGGTCGAAGGCCGGGGCGTCGCGGTGGATCGGCCAGCGCTCGGTGACGTTCAGCTCCGAGGTCGGCACGTCCAGGGACTCGCCCAGGGTGTTGAACACGTGGCCCTTGACGACGTCGCCCACGGGGACGCTGATCGGGGCACCGGTGTCGCGCACCTCGGCGCCGCGGACCATGCCGTCCTGCGGGGCGAGGGAGACGGCCCGCACCAGGTTGTCACCCAGGTGCTGGGCGACCTCCAGGGTGATGGTCTTCTCCTTGCCGCCGACGGTGACGTCGGTGTGCAGGGCGTTGTAGAGGGCAGGGAGGGAGCCGACGGGGAACTCCACGTCGACGACCGGGCCGGTGACCCGGGCGATACGGCCGGTGGCGGTGCCAGCCCCAGCCGTCCCTTCAACAGTCGCAGTCACTTTTGTTACTCACTTCCCGCGCTGGCAGCAGCGAGCGCGTCGGCACCGCCGACAATCTCACTGATCTCGTTGGTGATCTCGGCCTGACGCGCCTGGTTGGCCAGTCGGGTCAGGTTCTTGGCGAGCTCCTCGGCGTTGTCGGTCGCGGCCTTCATGGCCGCGCGACGGGACGCCTGCTGGGACGCGGCGGACTCCAGGAGCGCGAAGTAGATCCTGTTGTTGACGTACTGCGGCAGCAGTCGGTCCAGGGCCTCCTCCGCGGACGGCTCGAACTCGTACAGGGACAGCGGCCCCTGCTCGGCCTCCAGCTCCTCCCGCGACACCGGCTCGACCTCCATGGGAAGGGTCCGGACGGTGTGCGCGCGCTGGGTCAGCATGGAGACGAACTCCGTCGAGATCACGTGGATCTCGTCGACGCCGCCGTCGGCCGCGTCGGCGGTGAACTTCTCCAGCAGCGCGGAGCCGATCTCCTGGGCGTGCGCGTAGGTCGGCCGCTCGGTGATGCCCTCCCACTTGGCCTCGACCGGACGGTCGCGGAAGCCGTAGAACATCACACCCTTGCGGCCCACCATGTAGGTCAGGACCTCCTTGCCCTGCTCCCTGAGGAGCTGGGTGAGGGAGTCCGCCTCCTTGAGCACGTTCGCCGAGAAGGCGCCGGCCAGGCCCTTGTCACTGGTGATGACGAGGACGGCCGCGCGGGTGGGCTGGTCCGACTCCGTCAGCAGCGGGTGGTCGCTGACCCGGGCCGCCAGGGCCGACACGGCCCGCGTGATCTCCCGCGCGTAGGGTCCGGCAGCCTCCGCCGCACGCTGCGCCTTGGTGATGCGCGTCGTGGCGATGAGCTCCATCGCGCGGGTGATCTTCGCGGTCGACTTGGTCGTGCGGATCCTCCGGCGATAGACGCGAAGCTGTGCACCCATGGGTTACTTCCCGCCCTTGGCGACCTTGATGGTCTCCTGGCCGACCTTCTCCTCGTCCAGCGCCTCAGCGCCCAGCATCGTGCCGGCGGACGTCTGGAAGCCCTGCTTGAACTTCTCGACCGCGCCTTCGAGGGTCTTCTTGTCGGTGTCCTCGAACTTGCCGGTGTCGCGGATGCTCGCGAGGACACCCGCGTGCTCGCGGTCGAGGTAGGCCAGGAAGTCCTCCTCGAAGCGGCGCACGTCCTCGACCGGGACGTCGTCCAGCTTGCCGGTGGTGCCGGCCCAGATGGACACGACCGTCTTCTCCATGGAGAACGGGGAGTACTGGCCCTGCTTGAGCAGCTCCATCATCCGGGCGCCGCGCTCCAGCTGCTGCTTGGAGACCGCGTCCAGGTCGGAACCGAAGGCGGAGAACGCCTCCAGCTCGCGGTACTGGGCCAGGCTCAGTCGGAGCGTACCGGAGACGCCCTTGGTCGCCTTGGTCTGCGCCGCGCCACCGACGCGGGAGACCGAGACACCGACGTTGATGGCCGGGCGCTGACCCTGGTTGAACAGGTCGCTCTCCAGGAAGACCTGGCCGTCGGTGATGGAGATGACGTTGGTGGGGATGTACGCCGAGACGTCGCCCGCCTTGGTCTCGATGATCGGCAGGGCGGTCATCGAACCCCTGCCCATCTCGTCGGAAAGCTTCGCGCAGCGCTCCAGGAGACGGGAGTGCAGGTAGAAGACGTCACCCGGGTAGGCCTCACGGCCCGGCGGGCGGCGCAGCAGCAGGGACACGGCGCGGTAGGCCTCGGCCTGCTTGGTCAGGTCGTCGAAGACGATGAGGACGTGCTTACCCTCGTACATCCAGTGCTGGCCCAGGGCCGAACCGGTGTAGGGGGCCAGGTACTTGAAGCCCGCGGGGTCGGACGCCGGAGCGGCGACGATGGTGGTGTACTCCATCGCGCCGGCCTCTTCCAGGGCGCCGCGCACACCGGCGATCGTCGAGCCCTTCTGGCCGATCGCGACGTAGATGCAGCGCACCTGCTTGTCGGGGTCGCCGGTCTCCCAGTTGGCCTTCTGGTTGATGATCGCGTCGATGCAGACCGCGGTCTTACCGGTCTGGCGGTCGCCGATGACCAGCTGGCGCTGACCGCGGCCGACCGGGGTCATCGTGTCGATCGCCTTGATGCCGGTCTGGAGCGGCTCGTGGACCGGCTTGCGCTCCATCACCGTCGCGGCCTGGAGCTCCAGCTCACGCCGCTCGGTCGTCTCGATCTCGCCCTTGCCGTCGATGGGGGCGCCCAGGGGGTCCACCACGCGGCCCAGGAAGTTGTCGCCCACCGGCACCGAGAGGACCTGGCCGGTGCGGCGCACCTTCTGGCCCTCCTCGATGCTGGTGAAGTCGCCCAGCACGACAGCACCGATCTCACCGATCTCCAGGTTCTGGGCCAGGCCCAGGGTGCCGTCCTCGAACTTCAGCAGCTCGTTCGCCATCGCCGAGGGAAGGCCACCGACGCGGGCGATGCCGTCACCGGAGTAGGTGACGGTTCCGACCTCTTCCGCGCGGGTGGCGTCAGGCTCGTACGACTGGACGAAGCGCTGCAGCGCGTCCCGGATCTCATCCGGCCGGATCGTCAGCTCCGCCATCTCTGCGTTGTCCTTGCTCTCAAATGGCGCCGGGCCGGCGCCGTGCGTGCTTGCCTTGCGTGTTCGCGTGTGTCAGCCAGCCAGACGGCGCTGGACCTCAGCGATGCGCCCGGCGATGGTGTCGTCGATGACCTCGTCGCCCACCTGGATGGAGAGTCCACCCAGGACCTCGGGGACGATCTCGATGTTCAGGTGGATGTCGCGGCCGTACTTCCGGGTGAGCACGGCCCGCAGGCGCTCCTGCTGAGCCTCGCTCAGCGCGTGCGCGGCGCGGACCACGGCGATGTACCGCTGGGCCCGCTCGGCGACCAGCTGCCCGAAGTGTTCGAGCGCCTGCTCCAGAGTACGTCCCCTGGGGCGGGCGACCGCCTCGCTGACCAGGGCCAGCGTCGCGGCGTTGACCTTGTCCGCGAGCAGGCTCTCCACCAGCGAACGCAGGTGCTCGGCGGCGACACCGTCACGGGTGAGCGCCGCGCGCAGCTCCGGCTGGGCGACGACGATCCGCTGGAAGCGGAACAGCTCGTCCTCCAGCTCGTCCAGGCGCGTGCCCTCGACGGAGGCGACGGTGGCGTACACGCCCATGCGCTCGACGGCCTCGACCATGTCGGCCGCGGAGGACCAGTCCTGCTGGACGACGTCGCCCACCACGATGAGCGTGGACGGCGACACCTTGGTCTCCAGCAGCTGCCCGGCCAGGGCGGTCTTGGCCTCGGCCGGGTTGGACTGGTCCGCCAGCCAGCGGCGGAGCGAGTGCTCCCCGCCCAGCAGGGCGACGACCTCGAAGAGCTCGCCGCCCAGGGAGACCGCGAACTGACCGGCGTCGGCCGACGCCAGGACGTTCTCGTCCAGGCGCCGGGTCACCTCGGCCAGGGAGGTACGGCTGATACCACGCATCAGCGCACCTCGGCCTGCGTCGAGGCCTCGCTCTGCTCCAGCTCCTCCAGGAACCGGTCCACCACGCGCGAGCGCGCGGCGTCGTCGCTGAGGGTCTCACCGACGATGCGGGTCGCGAGCTCGGTCGACAGGGCGCCGATCTCACCGCGGAGCTGGAGGAAGGCCTGCTGGCGGTCGGCCTCGATCTGGATCTGGGCGGCCTCGACGATGCGACGCGCCTCGGCCTGGGCCTCCTCGCGAGCCTCGGCGATGATCGCCGCGCGCTGTTCCTTGGCCTTCTCCAGCTCCTGGGCGTACTCGCGGTGCGCCTCCTCGAGCTTCTCCTTGTACTGCTGGCGGATCTCGTCCGCCTCGGCCTCGGCCTTCTGAGCGCGAGCGATGCCACCCTCGATCTGGTCGGCACGCTCGTCAAGCGCCTTCGTCAGCTTCGGCCACATCTTGTAGACGACGCCGAGGATGACGAGGAAGGCGATGAGACCGAAGGTGAACTCGTCCCAGTGAATCCGCAGGACGTTCTCATGTTCAGCTGCCAAAATCACGGTTGGCATCCCCTTCGCGTTCTGTGAACCGCTGTCTAGGCCTGGGCGAACGCGAGAACGAAGCCGAGGATGGCGAGGGCCTCGATGACCGCGAAGCCGAAGATCATCTGACCCTGGAGGACGCCGCGCGCCTCGGGCTGGCGGGCGATGGCCTGCACGCCGAGACCGAAGACGAGGCCGACGCCGATGCCGGGGCCGATGGCGGCGAGACCGTAACCGATGGTGTTGAGGCTACCGGTGATGTCCATGCTGATTTTCCCTTTACTTCTCGCCGACGACCATGGTGTCGCCGGTGTGAGGTGACGTATCGGACGGGGTCTTGGGGTGCGCGGAGTCGCGGGCCGTGCGGCCGGACTCCTAGTGCGCGCCCTCCAGTGCCTCACCGATGTAGATGGAGGACAGGAGGACGAAGACGTAGGCCTGGACCGCCATGATGAACAGCTCGAAGGCCGTGAAGAGCAGGAAGCCGACCAGGGCGAGACCGGAGTAGCCCACCGAGATGGCGCCGAAGAGCGGACCCATCGGGGAGGTGGGGTTGAACATGTAGAACCCGGCGGCCGCGAACAGCGCGAGCAGGAGGTGCCCGGCGAACATGGTCGCGAAAAGACGGATCATGTGCGTGCCGGGGCGGATGACGAAGTTCGACAGCGCCTCGATCGGCACGACGATCGGCAGGATCCAGGCGGGGACGCCGCCGGGGACCAGTCGGGCCTTGAAGTGGCCGCCGAACCCGTGGCGCCGGATGCCGACGTAGTTCCACAGCAGGAAGATGATGATGGCCAGGACCGCGGGGAAGGCCAGGTTGGAGGTCACCGGCAGTTGGAGGCCGGGGATGAGACCCATGACGTTCATGCTGAAGATGAAGATGAACAGGGTCACCATCAGGGGGAGGTACCTGTCCCCCTCCTTGCCGATGGCGGTCCGGGTGACCTGGTCGCGGATGAAGCCGACCAGCAGTTCGGCCATGCTCTGGCCGCGGCCGGGGACGACCTTCGCCTTGCGCGTGGTGAAGTACCAGAAGGCGGCGGCCACCAGAACGGCGACCACGGCGACCAGGTAGTACTTGTTCAGGCCGGAGGTTCCGGGAAGCCCGAAGTCGACCCACGGCGTGGGGAAGAAGAGGCTGACTCCGGGAGCCTCGAACCCACAGCCGAAGTCGTTGAAAATGTGGCAGCCTTCTTCGGACGCCGCGACGACGCTCACGTCAGCACCCACGGCGATCCCTTTCGTCGTGACGCAACTCAATCCTCAGGGTTGTGATCGGTACGGTGCCGCGCTCCGCGCGGACGGGCGCACCTCGATGTTCGGTCAGGACCGGACATGCTGGGCGTAGATGAGGTAGATCCCGCCGACCAGGCCGACGACCAGCCCGATGGGCAGGAACAGGGCGGAGAAGCCCAGTGCCCAGTCGACGACCCAGCCCACGCCGCCCCAGAAGGCGAGGCCCCCCAGCAGATACGAGACGAGAGTCGTTCCGTTCGGGGTGGACGGTCCCTCGTCGTCCCCGTTTCGGTTCTCGTTCATCTCGCTCCGGAAGATAGCAGTAGGTCAGCGGGCTGCGCACACCACCCCGCCCGCGCGGGTTCACTGGTGTGCTCCGCTGTCCTCAGCGGTGGCCTCGTCCTGTTCCCCGTCGGGGACGATCGTCGGCTGCTTGCTCCGCTTCACGGCCACGGCCTGGGCCGCGAGCCACACGATGACGCACGCCAACGCCGTCCATCCGAAGACGGTGGTGTCCAGGGCCGTGGTGCCCCTGAACAGGAGGAGGATGGCCAGCAGGATACCGAGCTTGGTCGTGTAGACCAGGAACGCCACGGGGAGCAGCAGTTCCGGTCGGCGACCGCCGGTCCAGGAGATGACGAAGGCCGACACGCCGAAGGCGCCGATGACGAGCACCACGCCGAAGAGCGCACCGAACAGGCCCTGGGGCCCGGCCAGAGCGAAGCCGACGATCAGCGCGACCACGCCGACGACGGCAGTCGGAAGCGCGGCGCCTCGGAGAATCCGGGCGTCGTGTTCCTGCATGACAAAGCTCCGTGGGGTTCAGTGGGATCCTGCTCGTGAAAGCTATCACAAGGTTTTTGGTGCCGAATCCCGGGGTTCCTTAACGCACCCTTAACGCCGCGCGAAGGCCGCTGTGTGCACGCTTTTCGGGATCGATGTCACCTTCACCACATCGCACGCGGAGCCCGACATCGCAGGTCAGACACGGCGGCTTCGCGGAACCCCGGCCCCGCGCGTGACCGTTCCTTCATCCATCGGATGTCGGATAGTGATTTTTGGCAGCCGCCCCGCGCCGACCGCTCCACGGGAGCAGACCGCGGCGCCGTAGTCGCGGCAGCGCGATGAGTCCGGCCGCGCACAGGGCGACCAGCGCGGTGACCGTCAACACGATCGCCGGGGAGTCGAAGATGGACAGCGACACCGCGGCGAAGGCCACGATCCCGGCCCACAGGTACATCAGGAGCACCGCGCGCACGTGGCTGTGCCCCATGTCCAGCAGACGGTGGTGGAGGTGGCCGCGGTCGGGGGCGAACGGCGACTTGCCCGCCAGGGTGCGCCGCAGGACCGCGAGCACGAGGTCGGCGAGGGGAAGGGCGATCACCAGCAACGGGAGCAGGATGGGCAGGAAGACCACCAGGCCCGAGGAGTTGAACTCCTGCTGCGCGGTGTTGGCGTCGAACTGGCCCGTCACCGTGATGGTGATCGAGGTGAGCAGGAGTCCCAGCAGCATCGACCCGGTGTCGCCCATGAACACGCGCGCCGGGTGGAAGTTGTGGAAGAGGAAGCCCACGCACGTGCCCGCCAGGATGATCGCGATCATCGCCGGGTAGGACTGGCGCACGAAGCCCTGCTCCACGGCGACCACGTAGTAGTACGCGAAGAACGCCAGGGACGAGATGCCGACGATGCCCGCCGCCAGGCCGTCCAACCCGTCGGCGAAGTTCACCGCGTTGATGGTCACCACGATGAGCAGGACCGAGATCATCGCGCCCAGCCACGGCCCCAGGGAGAGCTGTGTCCCGGGCAGCGGCAGCCAGAGCAGCTGCACGCCCTGGGACACGAGGATGCCCGCCGCGGCCACCTGCCCGGCCAGCTTGCTGAGCGCGTCCATGCCCCAGCGGTCGTCGATGATCCCGATGACGGTGATCAGCCCGCCCGCCAGCAGCAGCCCGCGCCAGGTGTGCGCGACGAACACGTTCTGCAGGTGCGGCAGCTGCGCGGAGATCAGCAGCGCCGCCACGAACCCGCCGTAGATGGCGATCCCGCCCAGGCGCGGGATGGGTTCGGTGTGCACGTCGCGGTCGCGGACCGGGGGCGTGGCCCCGAACGCGATGGCGGCGCGGCGCACGAGCGGGACCAGGAGATAGGTGACCGCGGCGGCGATGACGAAGGTGAGTGCGTACTCCCGCACGTCCGGGCCCCTCTAGTTCTCGGTACGGTCCGGGGTCTCGTCGGTCGTGGCCGTGCCCGGGGCGCCCTCCGGGGACGTGGTGTTCCCCGTGCCGTCGGCTGCCGTGGCGTCGGCGGCACCCTCGGGGGCCGTGGCGCCGGCGGTGTTCTCGGAGTCCTCCGCCTCCCCGTCCGCCTTCGGCTTGGTCCTCCCCTTGCGCAGCTCGCCGATGACCGTGCCGCACACGCCGCGCAGCTGCTCGATGCTGATGGCGCCGGTGCGCAGCACGCGCGGGACCGCGTAGGTGAGGTCGACGATCGTCGACGCGACCGGGGACTCGCACACACCGCCGTCGAGGTAGACCGCGACGTCCTCCTCCCCGAGCTGCTCGATTGCCTCCTCCACACGGGAGGCTGCGGGCTGACCGGACTTGTTGGCGCTGCTCACCGCCATCGGCCCGACCTCCTTGAGCAGCTCCAGGGCGACCGGGTCCATGGGCATGCGCACGGCCACGGTGCCCTTGGTGTCACCGAGGTCCCAGTTCAGACTCGGGGTCGCGGTGCACACCAGGGTCAGCGGGCCCGGCCAGAACTCCTCCATGAGGTCCCGCCCGTGGTTGCCCAGGTCGTCGACGAGCGCCATGGCCGCGCGCATCGACCCGACCAGCACGGGCGGCGGCATGTCACGGCCGCGTCCCTTCGTGGCGAGCAGATTCGCCACGGCGGTCGGGCTGAAGGCGTCGGTGCCGATGCCGTACACGGTGTCGGTCGGCAGCACGACAAGGTCGCCTCGGCGTACCGCGGACGCGGCGTCGGCGACGCCGTCCTTGCGGGCGGTCTCGTCCGCGCAGTCGTAGATGCGGCTCACCAGCGTTCACCTCAATCTCGAACGGGTCGGGTGGGGGTGGAGAGTGGGACCGGCGGGGACTCCTCTATCCGTCCTCGTCGGAGCGGCGCATGACCACGAAGCGGTCGCGCCTGGCCAGGTCCTTGCGGTTGAGGACGTCGCGCCAGCCCTTGTCCTCGGGGAACAGCCACGGGATGTCGATCCCCTGGCCGTCGTGGTGCTCGATCGCCATCGCTCCGCCGGGGCGCAGCAGGCGGCGGCCGACCGCCTCCAGGTCGCGGATCATGTCGAGCCCGTCCTCGCCGGACCACAGGGCCGGGGCCGGGTCGTAGTCGCGCACCTCGGGCGGGATGGCGCCCGACTCCCGGGTGGGCACGTACGGCGGGTTGCTGATGAGCAGGTCGACACGACCGTTGAGCTCGGGCAGCGCGGTGCGCATGTCGCCGCGGTGGGAGGCCACCCGGTCGGCGTGGCCGGTGGCGTCGATGTTGCGCCGGGCCCACTCCAGAGCGACGGGGTCGATCTCGACGGTGTGCACGCGCGAGCGCGGGACCTCCTGGGCGATGGAGATCGCGATCGCACCGGAGCCGGTGCCCAGGTCGACGACGAGCGGGTCGGCGACGTCCATCGCGCGCAGGGTCTCGATCGCCCAGTCGACCATGATCTCGGTCTCCGGGCGGGGGACGAACACCCCGGGGCCGACCTGGAGCTCCAGGTAGCGGAAGTAGGCGCGACCGGTGATGTGCTGGAGCGGCTCACGGGCCTCGCGGCGGGCGACGCACTCCCAGTAGCGGGCGTCGAAGTCGGCGTCGCGCACCGCGTGCAGTTCCCCTCGACGGACACCATGCACGAACGCCGCGAGCTCCTCGGCGTCCGTGCGAGGCGATGCCACACCCGCCTCCGCGAGCCTCAGTGTCGCGCGGGCGACCTCGTCGAGCAGGAAGTTCATGACTGCGCGGCTTCGAGCCTCTCCTTGGTGTCGGCGTCCACGAGGGCCTTGACGACCCCGTCCAGCTCCCCGTCGAGGACCTGGTCGAGGTTGTAGGCCTTGTAGCCGACGCGGTGGTCGGAGATGCGGTTCTCCGGGAAGTTGTAGGTGCGCACGCGCTCGGAGCGGTCGACGGTGCGGACCTGGCTCTTGCGCTCCGCGGCGGCCTCGGCGTCCGCGCTGGCCTGGGCCTCGGCGTAGATGCGGGCGCGCAGGATGCGCATGGCCTGCTCCTTGTTCTGGAGCTGGCTCTTCTCGTTCTGGCAGGAGGCGACGATGCCGGTCGGCAGGTGGGTGATGCGGACCGCGGAGTCGGTGGTGTTGACGCTCTGGCCGCCGGGCCCGGACGAGCGGTAGACGTCGATCCGCAGGTCCTTGTCCTGGATGTCGACCTCGATCTCCTCGGCCTCGGGGACGACCAGCACACCCGCGGCGGAGGTGTGGATGCGGCCCTGCGACTCGGTGACCGGCACGCGCTGGACGCGGTGGACGCCGCCCTCGAACTTGAGCTGCGGCCACACGCCGGCGCCGGGCTCGGGGGTCCCCTTGTTCTTGAAGGCGATCGTGACGTCCTTGTACCCGCCCAGGTCGGAGAGGGTGGAGTCGATGATCTCCGTCTTCCACCCCTGGCGCTCGGCGTAGCGCAGGTACATGCGGACGAGGTCGCTGGCGAACAGGGCGGACTCCTCGCCGCCCTCACCGGCCTTGACCTCCATGATGAGGTTCTTGTCGTCGGCGGCGTCGCGCGGGATGAGCAGGAAGCGCAGGCGCTCGGTGAGGGCCTCGGCCTCCAGGGTCAGCCGGTCCGCCTCCTCGGCGAAGGAGGGGTCCTCGGCGGCGAGCTCGCGCGCGGCCCCGATGTCGCTCTCGACCCCCTTGAGCGCCCGGTAGGCCTCGATGATGGGGGTGAGCTGCGAGTACCGCTTGCCCAGTGTGCGCGCCTTGTTCTGGTCAGCGTGCACCTCGGGGTCCGCGAGCTGCTGTTCCAGCTCGTAGTACTCCCCCAGAAGGTCGTCCAGCTTCACTTCCGCCACGTCCCCGTCGTACTCGTTCGCCTCGCCTCACCGTGCCCCCGGTCGGGGGATGGACCCGTCCCGTGGCGCCGACCCGCGCGGGGGCGGGCCCCCGGGCGGCGGGGGGCCGGACCGGGGGCGGGCC